>NZ_CP168034.1:1567917-1881501 GCF_041530365.1 Capnocytophaga sp. ARDL2 | reverse complement strand
TTACAAACTTCAGTTTTACTTATTCAAGAAAAAGAGGAAAAGAATCGAAACATTATTTTGACTTCGTCGAATCTTCGATTTCGCGGTTATGTGATCAATTTATGATTAAAAGGAATTATGCAAAATCATTCAACGGTTTTAAAACACGAATTATCAGTAAAATAACTGCTTTAACCTTAATTCAATACATTAACAAATTTGTATTAAAAAAGGAAATAAATAAAATTAAAGCAAGTATAATTTAAAATGAACAACGGGTAAAATGATTTTGAATTCGGCAAGAGGCAAGTGCCTGAAAATGGGAATTCGGAAGTTGAAAATAATGCGGAAACCGATTATCGTACAGGTATAAGAACTCATATTGATAGAATGAGAAGGGGTGAGCATAACGAGGAAACGATGATGGCTTTGGATAGGTTGAATAGATTGTATGAGGTGGAAAATCAGGAACGAGCGATTGATGAGACAAATGCTTGGTTTGATGAACTTTCTCCTATGGGGTATAATGGTTTGAGGGATTTGAATTTGGTGCGTGAGTTTTTTGAGGACGGTTATTTTAAAGGTGGAATGTTGGTGGAGATGTACAAGCATTGGCAGGGCAATAATTTATGGAAAGATAAGTATGCGGATAATGCTTTGACGATAAAGCAAGGTAATGAGACTTTGGGACAAGGGGAAACTGAGGTAGATTTTGATAGTATAGAGCCTGTTGGTAAAGGTGCTTTTGGGAATATCTACGACCAATTTAAGGGTAAGGTAAAACAAGCGATTGATTTTTTGTTGCACAAGAAAGAGGGGGAAGCTTTATCTGCTTTAAATCATAAAGAGGTAGGAGATATAGATTTGGTATGGGGTAAAGAGGGAACAGGAAAAAGTAACGGCTTTGGTCTTGCGAAAATTGCAAAGTATCATCCTGAGGTATTGAATAACTTACAAGATATACTTGATGATATGGTTGTTGTGTCAAGAACGGAAAATAGAATAAGATTAGAGAGTAAGACCCACGAAGCTGCAATAAGTTTGGAATATTATGGGGAAAATAAAAAGTGGTTGCTAACTGCTTATGAAAAAAGAGAATCGTTAAATACCAAGACGATGAACACTGATATTTCGCAAAATACGCAAGAAGGTGACTCTCTTCTTGAAGATTCTCATAACTCTAAATCTGCTACCACCCTCGTAACCCCTGATAGCACTAATGGAAGTAGGGCTGTCGCTTCCGATTTAGAGTTGGAAAATGGAACTACTACTCCTCAAAAATCCATTTCTAATACAAATATACAAAATAATTCTGATACTTCAGCTACGCTCAGCGGTCAAAATAAAGAGCTTGTTACTAACGATGATTTGAACAAAAAAATAGATGAGGAGGTTGATAGGAGAATGCAAGAGGCTGGTGTTTTGACTACGCTCAACAACTCTTGGACTATAGAAAATGTTTCACAGCAAGAGGTGAATAATGAACTTGACGCTTTGTTGGGTGATTTGTTTAATAGGCAAGATGAAAGAATAATGAAAGAGGGCAGATTGGCTTACATTAACAAGGCGACCTTGCCACTTGATGCCGTGCCATCAATACAAGGAAACCAATCTGCTGATTTGCACGGAAATTCTTTCGATACAAATATACAAAACAACTCTGATACTACGACAACTGAAACTAACTCTAAGGCTGTTGAAGATTTGTCTGTAAAGCGTATGTCTTTGAGTGATATACATACAGACGAGAATAGATTTCAAGGTAGGAAACAGCTAAATGAGGCTGTATTGAGAAATATTTCTGAAAATTTTAACGATGCATATCAAGACCCTATTCATATTTGGAAAGACCCTAAAAGTGGTAAATATTATGTATTGAGTGGGCATCACAGGTATTATGGTGCTAAAAATGCTGGTAGGAATGATGTAAAAATCGTGGATAGGTCTAATGATTTTACGGAGTCTCAAGCAATAAAATTTGCTAAGGAAGAGGCTAATGCAAACCGCTCTATGGAGACACCACTTGAAAGGGGTACTACTTTGCGAAACAAAATAGAAGGTGGTGCTACTCTTGAGGAGGTTCAAGAGTTTTTGAATAGAGAGGGTAAGAATAGGCGTTTTGTTGAAAATTTGTCATATTTAAATCCGAAAGGATTTGTTTATCAGACTTTGCAAAGGTTTTATGGTACGCAAAATGCCGACGGTTTGCAAGATATGGAGAAATTTGCAGGTTGGATTGGAGAAATACGCAAAACATTTAAGGATAAAATCACTGATGCCCACGAAAAGGAGGTTTTTGACTTTTTGATGAATAGAGATTTGTCTAAACGATTTACTAATAAGCAAGATTTTATTGAAAAGGTAAGGGCGATTGTTGAGACATTAGATTACGATTCAAATCAGCCTTTGAACTTGTCGAGAGTAAAAGACAAGACGAATTTGGAGCGTGAGTGGGACAACACTTTGAACGAATTGACCCAAGATAAAAAGAAGGTTGAAAAGGAGATTGATACTTTGCGAGAGCGTTTTACCAATCCTGCTATGGAGGGATTTATAGACCCGAATAGTGCGTCATATACAGAATTGAAAAGGAGGTCTGATGAGAAGATAGGGTTGTTGCAAAATCAGGTTCGTAGTTTGGAACAGAAGATTGTAGAGCATAGACAAAAGAAACGAGATGTAATACGAGCTGGTATGAATCAAACGAGTTTGTTTGATTTTCACTCTGTGCAGGGAAAGATGCAAGAAATTACACGCAAGTCTTTGGATAAGATTGTAAAACGATTGTTAAAATCTGTTCCGAATGCGAATGTGCATATTGTAAATCAACAACAGGTGGAACGTATGATTGCTGATAGTTTGCGTTTGGAGAAAGAGCGGATTGTAGCCCAAGCGAAAGCCAATGGTACGTATATGAAAGCACCTAATGGCAAACCTACCAATCTAAACGAGGAGCAATGGGTAACGGTGCGTACCGAAGCCTTTAAAGATTGGTTTGGGGATTGGGAGAGTGCGAGTTTGATAGCAATGGCGGAAAATGCTCTTAGGGATAAAAACTCTAAAAGTAAATATATTTTTTCGCCGTCTGAAAAGACTGCAAAAAGATTTAGTGAGTTATTGGAACACGAGATAAACTCTGTTGTAATTACTGATGACAGCATTAGGCATATCAATAAAAAACACGGACAGAATGAAGCGATGCGAGGTCAAATAGATATGACTGCTGAAGATATAGTGGTTCTACCTTATGTTATCAATAACTTTGATACAATGGAGTTAAGTGAAGACTTTGACGACAAACAAGGTAATAAAGCGATAAAGATAACTAAACGAGTAAATGGTACTTATGTAGTTGCTACTATTGAAAAGGGAAAGGATAAAAACTTTGTAGTTACCAGTTGGCAAAAGAAAAAGTCAGATGCCTTAGATGCTTCAAAAGAAACCCCGAGGCTCAACGTCCGAAACGACTCTGACCTCACAAAGGTACAAAAAGAAATTGAACAAATAAAATCTGCTAAGGAAAATTCCTCAAAAGTAGTTGATGAGAACGGAGAACCTATGGTGGTGTATCATGGTTATAGAAGTGAAGATTTTTATGAATTTGAACAAAGAGAAGCATATGTAAGCTCATTTCTTTATGGGAATAAAAAAGTAAAAAGAAATGGTTTTTTCTTTTCTCCTGATTTTGAGTTTAGTAAGAAATACGAATTAAGACCTTATGGTAGTAAGGAAAGGATAATGCGTACATTTCTTAACATAAAGAACCCTTTTAATTTTAGTCAAAATTTACATTTAAAAGGGATTAATGAAAATATAAGTCAATTATTTGAGAAGTTTCTAGAAGAAGCCGAAACCAACGGAATACAAGTTTTCAATAATGATTTTAGTTTGTTAGTTCCAAGTGAAAGTGCTTGGGGATATTTAGACGATGAAATAGGTGTTTTTTTTGTAGAATTCCTTAAAAAAAGAGGTTATGATGGTGTTTTTTTAGAAGAAAAAGATGTAGATAAAATTTCTATGGAACAAGAAAAAGCAATAGATTTTTCTACAATTGTCGCTCTTCACCCCAATCAAATAAAATCTGCCACTGCAAATGTAGGTACATTTTCTGAGGATAGCGATGATATTAGGTATCATACAGATAGCGAACTATCGGAGCAGAAAAGAGTAAATGCTACATTTAATGAGGAATTGGCACAGATGCGAGAGGGTAGTTTGCCGAGTGGTCATATCTTCCAATTAGGACGCCCAAATACTTTGTTGCAAAGTGCTGGTATTCCGAATTTGCCTATTGAATTAAAAGCAAATAAACTGAAAGAAAAATCAGAGCAAGAAAATCATCCTTTTGATTTATCCGAAATGGAAAGTTTACCACAAGCTATTCAAAATCCTATTGCGGTTTTTGATAGTAGTACAATGGTAGGTAGAAAAGTGATTTTTACGGAACTTGTCCACGAGGGTAAAAACTTTGTTGTTGCTTTAGAACTTAACTCAAGGAGGACAGGTATTCAAGTTAATAGTATTAGAAGTGTTTATCCAAGAAATAACACACAGATAGTTAGAGCCATTACGAATAATGAAGCGGTATATATCAATAAAGAAAAAGCGACTGACTGGTTAGGCAGACAGCAGTTCAATTCCGCTGACGCTACCCAACTTGCCAATCGCTCTGCAAATATAATTAATAATTTCGAAAATCCAAAACAGAATAACAATTTACAAGAGTTGCGTACCAACAATGGTACTGTGTATGGTATGGCTCGTGGTAACAATATTTATTTGAATGCGGATGCTGGACTAAATGCGAATACTGCGATACATGAGTTTGGGCATTTGTGGGTACATTCGTTGCGAAATGGTAATAAGGCTCTATATAACAAAGCTATTGCTACGGTACTGCGTGATAAAAAAGCTATGGAGCTTATGCGTAATAATCCTAATTATATTCATTTGAAATCTGATGAAGCTATTGCAGAGGAGATTTTGGCGACAGAGATTGGTAATCTTGGGGAGCGTAAATATCAGGCGGAGCAGTCTAAGTCTGTTTTGCACCGATTGGCGAAACATATTTGGCAATGGGTACGCAATACTTTGAGTAAGGGGACGAAATTGGAAAGGTGGTCTGATGCGAAATGGCAGTCTGCATCGTTGCTTGATGTGGCGAATAATATTTCGGATAATTTGTTACAAGGTAAGAAAGTTCCGATGGTGCGATTGTCTAAGGCTGAAATTGTCCAAAATGCTAATGTGTTGCGTGGGCTGAATTCTGTGCAATTGCGTACGGTACTTTTTGCGAATGATTTGGTTATGGAAGCGAGATGTCCGTAAGAGGTATTAAAAAAAGCCCTAAAATTTTAGGGCTTTTTCTTTTCATATCTCTTTCCCATAGTCCACGATTTGTAATTAATCCATTTAGAGTCTTCGTCTTTTATACTTTGCTCTGTGCTTTCATCGTGCCATTCTATGATGGAGTATTTGGGTTGGTTAGTATTTAAATCGTGATAAATATCGGATAGGTTAAAGAAATACGACCACGAAAAATAGGCTACCTTTGGGGGCTTGTTTTTGGAGTTTTTGCTGTTGTAATTGGTTCTGAATTTGCAAACGCTCTTTTTCTCTTTCGATAACCATTTGAGCAAGGTCTATTTTTGAGAGGTGGGCGACTGGGTTTTTGGCGATGCGTTCACACTCTAAAAAGTACTCTCTCACTTCTTCGCCCTTTGCTGAATTGGCTTTCATTCCTAACTTCTTGGAAAAGTCAATAGTTAGGTCAAAATCTTTGGTTTCGTTACCGTTCACCATTAAGGTGAGAGTTTGATAATCAATGTTTTCAAAATAAAACTCATTATTTTCTATGTTTTTCTGATACCAACGAGACCAAACCGCTTTATTATACTCCAAAACTTCGTATAACTCTTTTGCTGACACGGCTTGAATGCCGTTTTGCTCTGTTATTTTGATTAACTCTTTCATATGTTAAGCGGTTTTTAGGTTATACATTAGATTGTTTTTAAGTGTAAAGAGTATCGTGTTATTTTTTTTTTTAAGTTGTTGAAAAATAAATAATTAAAAGTATTATTTGGTAATTAAAATAAAATTCCGTACTTTCGTGCGATTTAAAAAAATAGATACATACATTTAAGCAATATAGTATGAAAAAAGAATTGACTTTTGAAGATTTTAAACAAAGCGTTTTAGAAGATTATAAAATTGCAAGAATTTCTAGAGAATGTAGTTTGTTAGGTAGGAGAGAAGTACTGACAGGCAAAGCTAAATTCGGTATTTTTGGCGATGGAAAAGAAGTGCCTCAATTGGCAATGGCAAAGGCATTTGAAGACGGAGATTTTCGTTCGGGATACTACCGCGACCAAACTTTTATGATGGCTATTGGAGCCTTGACTCCTCAGCAATTTTTTGCAGGATTGTACGGACATTCAGACATCAACCACGACCCAATGTCGGCAGGAAGACAAATGGGCGGACACTTTGCTACACACTCAATTGACGAAAATGGAAATTGGAAAAAATTAACTGCACAGAAAAATTCGAGTTCGGATATTTCTCCAACAGCAGGTCAAATGCCTCGTTTGTTAGGTTTGGCTCAAGCATCAAAAATTTATAGAAATTTTGATAATATAGACCCACAACATAATTTTTCTGTTAAAGGAAATGAAGTAGCATGGGGTACTATCGGAAACGCTTCGACTTCTGAAGGTTTGTTTTTTGAAACAATCAATGCAGCTGGAGTGTTGCAAGTGCCAATGGTAATGAGTGTTTGGGACGATATGTACGGAATTTCAGTTCACGCTCGTCATCAAACCACAAAAGAGAGTATATCTGAAATTTTGAAAGGTTTCCAAAGAGAAGAAGGAACCAACGGATACGAAATTTTTACTGTAAAAGGTTGGGATTATCCAGCGTTGGTGAGTACTTATATGGAAGCGTCGAAAGTAGCGAGAGAAGAGCATGTGCCAGTGTTGGTACATGTGCAAGAATTGACACAACCACAAGGACACTCAACTTCGGGTTCGCATGAGCGTTATAAATCTCCAGAGCGCTTGCAATGGGAGGCTGAATACGATTGCTTGACTCAAATGCGTCAGTGGATGATTGAAAACGAATATGCTGTTGCTGAAGAATTGGACAAAATCGACGAAGAGTTGAAAAAAGAAGTATTGGAAGCAAAAAAAGCCGCTTGGAATGCGTATTTGAATCCAATCAAAGAGGAAAGAGCCGAATTGATTTCAGTTTTGCAATCGGTAGCAAGTACAAGTGCTTCTGCTGATTTTATTACTCAACAAATCAATGAATTACAATCTATTAAAGAACCAATTCGTAAAGATATTATTGCTACTGCAAGAAAAATATTGAGAAAAGTAAACGATGAAGTAGGAAAAACTCAATTGGTAGCATTTATTGAGAAATATTTTGAAACGGTTCAACCAAAATATTCAAAATATACTTATTCAGAAAGCAATCAAACTTATAGAAATGTAAGAGAAGTAGCACCTGTTTACAATGAAAATAGTGAAACGGTAGATGCTCGTTTGATTATCAGAAATAATTTTGATGCTATTTTTGCAAAATATCCAGAAACTTTGATTTTTGGAGAAGATTCAGGACATATTGGAGATGTAAACCAAGGATTGGAAGGTTTGCAAGAAAAATATGGAGAATTGAGAGTTTCGGATGCAGGTATTCGTGAAGCTACAATTTTAGGACAAGGTATTGGTATGGCAATGAGAGGATTGCGTCCGATTGCAGAGATTCAATATTTGGATTATTTGTTGTATGCAATTCAAATTATGAGTGATGATTTGGCTACTTTACAATACAGAAGTAGCGGAAGACAAAAAGCTCCGTTGATTGTGCGTACGCGTGGACACCGTTTGGAAGGAATTTGGCATTCGGGGTCTCCTATGGGTATGATTATCAACGCAATTCGTGGGATGTATGTGTTGGTTCCGAGAAATATGACCAAAGCAGCAGGTTTCTACAATACATTGTTACAAACAGACGAACCAGCATTGGTGGTGGAGTGCTTGAACGGATACCGTTTGAAAGAAAAAATGCCAGCAAATGTTGGTGAATTTACTACGCCAATCGGTAAAGTAGAAACTTTGAAAAAAGGAAACGACATTACCATTTTGTCTTATGGTTCAACATTGAGAATTGTAGAACAAGCCGCAAAAGAATTGGAAGAATTGAATATTTCGGTAGAAATCATCGATGCTCAGTCGTTAGTACCGTTTGATATTCAACACGATACGGTAAAATCGTTGGCAAAAACCAATCGTTTGTTGGTAGTAGATGAAGATGTACCAGGAGGAGCATCGGCATATTTGTTACAACAAGTGGTTGAAAATCAAAATGGATATGTACATTTAGATAGCAAACCTGAAACATTGACTGCCAAAGAACATCGTCCTGCTTACGGAACAGATGGAGATTATTTCTCAAAACCATCGGTAGAAGATGTGGTAGAGAAAGTATATGCTATCATGAACGAAACCAATCCAGCTAAATACCCAAATTTGTACTAATCAAAAGAGGAAAATAGATACCAAAGGCTGTCTGAGAATTTCAGTCAGCCTTTTTTAATGATAAAAACAAAAAAATGACCACAATAGAAGGATTTTACAACCATCAAAATACTAAACTTTACTACAAAAAATGGGAAGTAAGTGATGCTAAAAATACCATCGTATTATTACACGATTCGTTGGGCTGTACCGTTTTGTGGAAAGAATGGCCAGAGGAATTGGCTCTTGCATTGAATTGTAATGTAATAAGTTACGACCGTCGTGGCTATGGAAAATCTGATAATTATACCGTGCCACGAGCAATAGATTATCTCGAAAAAGAGGCAGAGATATTGCACGAATTGATTGATTATTGGCAATTAGACCAGCCGATTGTTTTTGGTTTTAGCGATGGAGCTTCAGTAGCAACGATTTATGCAGGTATGTTTCCCAAAAAAATACAATCATTGGTTATAGAGGGCGTACATGTTTTGTTGGAAGAAGTTACACTCAATGGAGTAAAAGAAGCACAAAAAACATTGGAAACGACCAAAATAGCTCAAGTATTGGAAAAATACCACGGAGATAAAGTAATGGATTTGTATTTAGCTTGGACGCAAACTTGGCTGTCCGAGGCTCATAGTTCGTGGAATATCGAGCATTTCATTCCCAAAATAGAAGTACCCATTTTGGTTATCCAAGGCGAATATGACGAATTTGGTTCATTAGCACAAGTAGATGCTTTTGACCAAGCCAATGTTCCAGTTGAAAAACTCATCGTAAAAGGAGTAAAACACACCGCCCACAAAGAAAACAAATCTTTGGTTTTTGAAAAGATTGTGAGTTTTTTGGAGGGGAATAAAAAAAAAGATTAATTATAATCGGTTAGTCTGTTTATCATTTGCACTATTTCTTACTCTTCTCCACCGCTTCCCAAATAACTTTTGCTTGTTCTTCATAACCCGCTTTGAATAGGTGAACGCCGTCTTTGTTGGCTACTTTTTTTGCCAAGGCTTTTCGAAAATATCCCGCTCCGCCCATTGCTTGATAGAGATCAAGGTAGGCGATTTGATGTTTTTGGGAAATCTCTATAATCCAGTCGGCAATTTTTTTCGTTTTTTGAGCGTTAATTGTGTTGTCGGTTGGAGTAATGAGTAGAATGGGTGAGTATTTGTTTTCTAATTTCCAATTAGTTATAAAATTTTCAACACTTTCTTTAAATTCCTCTTCGGTAATTTTACTTACACCTTCATTGGTTCCCAATGCCACAATGAGCAACTGCGGATTGAGGGTTTTTAACTGTTGAAATTGCAAAGGAAATTTGGTAAAATCAGCGTAAGTAGCTCCGTTTACGCCTACGCTGTTGAAAATTACTCCATTTTTTCCATTGGCAAAGTGAAAACCATAAAAATTATTGTCGTCTGAGTATGTTTTTAACAATAATTTTCGAGTGGAAATTGGTAATTGAAAATAAGTGTAAATTTCACCAAAAACCTGTTTGTCAATAGATTGTAACAAATTTTCAAAAGAAGAATCATAATCCACAGTGACTTTATCGGCTTTTATCCAAGTGCCTACTTGTGGTTGTGTAACGGCAGTTCCGTTGAGTTTTTTCAATTTGGTAGTCGTGGTATTAAACATTGATGCCAAACTCGGAAAAGTATCGCCTTCTTGTATTTGATACGAAACTCTTTCTGTCTGTTTTTCAACAAAATGTTTTAAAGAAGAATCGTCAGAAAGCAACAGTTCCACCTCTTTACCCTGCATTTTTGGATCGTTGAAAATGGTAACTTGGTTGAAATCATCATTTTTTAATTCAATTTCTATCAACGCCTGAGATTTGTTACCAATGATAAAACCACCAGCTCCAATTTGAAGGTAAATTTCCTGCTCGTGAGTCAAACGAAACGCTTCCCAAACGCTGTTGGAACTTGCCGAAAAATCATTTGCTCCGTTGGTATTTGCCAATGGATAAGGAAACACCAAACCACGACCTGCATTGCCGTATTCCGACTGAAATTTTTCCCTTAAATAATCGGTGATAAATCCTGCTTGGGTATGAGAATCTCCCAAAAATAATATTTGTGTAACGTTATTTTTATCTTTTAATGAATTCCAAAAAGGTTGTAATGTTTCTGAATTTTCAATTTTTTGAGAAAAACCTGTCATTCCAACCCAAAAAAAGCAACTTAAAAATATCTTTTTCATAGCTTAAAATTGTAAATAAATCGGCATCACTTGTTCCGATGATTTAAAAAATCCGTAAATCAACAAAAAGGTAAAAAAGGCAATGACATAAACCGCCATTGGCACTTTTCCTATTTTGTCAATGACTTTATCTGATAGATTATCAGGAATTAAGTGTAATGCTCCTGCGAGTGCAATCATCCAAATTACAGAATAATAATTTTCGTAAAACGGCACAAACAACGATATATCAAAGTTGAATGCAATTTGATTGAGCATCGTCATTGCAGTGTCAAAATTTTCGGCTTTGAAGAATATCCAACCAAAACATACGAAATGGAAAGTGAGTATTCCCATCAAAATTCTATATCCTAATTTCTGATTTATAGAGGTTAATCTTTTTCCTGTGAGTAGCATCCAAATTTTATGAATGCCCAATCCTACACCGTGAATGGCTCCCCAAATGATAAAATTCCAACTGGCACCGTGCCAAAATCCTCCTAAAAGCATCGTTGTCAATAAGTTGAAATTAGCCGCAATTCCCATAGAATTTTTTGTAATTAGAGCTGGTATTAAAAAGATTATCAGTAATATAACAGTAATCACCGAAGCCCAAATAAGGTTTAGTCCAAAAAGATGCGTACACATCATAAACGCCCCCAACAGAAAACTTCCTACAAAAATAAATGAGGCAATGGAAAATTTTCGATTTCCTCCCAATGGAATATATAGGTAGTCTTTCAACCAGGTAGAAAGCGAAATGTGCCATCTTCTCCAAAATTCGGTGATGTTTTTACTTTGATAAGGCGATAGAAAATTTGGGGGAATTTTGAACCCCAACCACAAGGCAATTCCTATCGCTATTTCGCTATAACCGCTAAAATCACAATAAATCACCATTGCATAGCCATACACTGCCATAAGGTTTTCAATACCAGTATATAAAGACGGAGTGTCGAAAATATTATCAACAAAATTAAGGGTAATATAATCGGAAATTATCAGTTTTTTTATCAACCCAGAAAGGATTAAATAAAAACCTTTGTTAAAATCTTTTTCGGTAATTGAGTAAGGTTGATTGATTTGCGGAACAAAATCGTGGGCTCTTACAATAGGTCCCATCATCAATTTTGGGAAAAATGCCAAAAACAACAAATAATCCGAAAATTTCTTTGCAGGACGAAATTCACCTCGATAAACATCAATCGTATAACTCAAATTTTCAAAGGTATAGAATGAAATTCCAATAGGTAAAATAAGATTTAACGGATTAAAATTAGTCTCGAAAATATTGTTGGAAATTTCAATAAAAAAATCGGTGTATTTGAAATAAAACAACATTCCCAAATTGAAAATAATACTCACAATGAGCAGTAATTTCTTTCTTAATTTATTGATAGAGTTATAAATAGCGTTTGATAAAATAAAATCGACAATCGCCGAAACAATGACCAATCCTACAAACCAACCACTTGCTTTGTAAAAGAAATACAGTGAAAAAGCACAAAACAAATACCTTCTCATCTGATGATGATTTCTCAACAAAAAGAAAAGTAAGATGAAAAAGAAAAAGAAATACACGAAAAATCCATTATTGAACAATAACGGATTTTTGCTATCGTAAAGAAACTGTTGCCAAAAAGCACTCCAATCCAATTGATTAAACAACGACATAAACTATTTCGCTTGATTTTTTGGTTGATATTTTTGATAATCTTTCATCACGGCATCAAATAAAAGTTGAGCCAAAACTTCTGCTCCTTTCGCACTCGGATGCGTGTGGTCTTTTGCCGCCAATGCAGGTTTTTGTTTTACCCATTCTACAATTGTATTTTCTCCCCCCATTGTCTGAAATTGATTGTAAAACGAAAAGCCATTTTCAAAAGCCAATTTCGCTTGAAGTTCTATCAAATTAGGCAATCCAATAGCTGTTTTGTATTCTCCCGAATAGCGAAATGCCTTGTCTCCCACACTAACCAACAGCACATCGGATTTTTCAAATACTTTTTTGATTTTTGAAAAAGCAGGAGAAACCAATTTTTCGTAATAACTATAATCGGTGTCTTTTGCTCTAAATAACAGATTTACACCATATTGAAGAATTACCAAATCATAAGGATTGTTGTCTTGAATAGCTTGTAAAAAATCGGTTTCCAATTTATCTAATTCCACTCCAGTAATCCCTCTAAAAGAAAAATTATCCACAAAAACACCATTCTCAGATTCAAAAGCCACTCCGTAAATCGGCAGTTTTGAAGAATGAGATTTTACTTTTATTAAGTTATTGGCATCAAGCGAAATCACTTTTCTATTGACCAAATTTTTCCCTTGAAGTGTCATTTTTTCTCCGTTGATTTCCACCACATCACCCTCAGATTTTCCAAAGATTATTATTTTTTCGGTAATTGAATTTTCTGCAATTGTATTATCCTTGTAAGAACCACTTCCTAACCCTTTGAAAATGTGTCCAGAAAGGTAAAAATTTTTTTGATTTTTAGTTTTAAAACTCAAATCTTGCCAATTCGAAGCCGATATAGTAGCCGATTGACGATAACCGCTCACATTGGAAAACATAGGCAAGTAGCCAACGCCGTTTCCGCCAAATTCAGCTTGAAGTAATTTCCTGAAAGTCTGAGAAATCAAATCGCCTTCTATCATACTATCGCCGAGGTATGCAATGCGTATTTTTCCTTTTCCTGTGTTTTTTAAAGTGTGTAATTTTTCTACAAAATGCGGAAGAGCCACAAGGCTATCTCCTTCATAAAAATTGGTAATTGTATGCGAATTTTGATAAAGCGAAAAAACTTGTTGAGGCAAATTCACCGCTACAACAAGTTCTTTATCAGTTTCTTTTTCTTCCGATGGAATGGCATTAGGAAACAATTCAGCCACCAAATTTACTTTGTTGAAAGGTTCAAAATTCCATTGAAAAACCACTGAAAGCAAAGAAAAAAATAGGTACAAAGCAAAGCAAATCGACACCAGCCATACCACTTTACGATTTTTGTTTTCCATAATTATTTCTCGAAACGATTATAATTTTTCTTGTTTGATAATTTGACGAATTCTGCGTTTCCATTCAGTTGGACGCGTAGAATATCCAGCATTTGCCATAGCGGTAATCCAAGCATCATAATCATTAGTTCCTTTTAGATTTTGGTAATATTTTTTTCTAGAGACCATTTCACAAAAAGCCACAAAACTCTCTTTTGTAGAGGCAAAACTTTTGTATCTAGATTTTACCACTGTATTTTTTCCAACAATTCCAAAATGATTGTTATACACCTTTGCTCCCTTACTGCTACCTGCCCCAGTTTCGACAAAAGCAATCGCCAAAATTATCGCCAAAGGGATTTTGTATTGCTGAGACAATTCCTCCGCCAACGGCAAATGTGTCTGAATGTATTTGTGTTGTTGAGCGTTGATTGTCAGTGTTGTAAAAATTAACAACAATAAAATATAAAAGAATTTTGATTTCATATAATGATAGGTTTTAGTTAAACTTAAGTATATTGCGGATGCAAAAATCTATAATTCGTTACATTATTATTTGTCTATGTCTATAAATTTTGTTTATACCAGTTACATTTTGTAAATTTGCAGTATAAATCATGAAAATATGAAAGAAATAGATTTTAATAATTTACTGAATATCATAGGACAAAACCTACATACTATACGAAATGCAAGAAAGGAAATACTTCAAGCGGTTGCTGCTCAAATTGGAGTTACTCATCCTATAATCAGCAAGATAGAGAATGGACGATATGAGAGTTTGCAGTTGAGCTTGTTGATAAAATTGTGCAATCATTACAAAATTTCGCTTCAACAAGTCTTTTCTTTGGAAGTTGACAATATTTTTCAACTGACACAACATAATAAAGATAGAAATCATAAACTCATCGGTCAAGAAGTTGCTACGGGGTATGAACTTTACATTGAGCAACTCATCAACGAAAATAAATACCTGAAAGAGCAGAATAATAAACTTTTGGATAAGATAAGGTAGTTTTCTTTGTAATTTAACTATATTAAAACCAAATCACTATGCTTATTTTCAACGATAATAATAAAAAAGACAATGAATACCGAGATTGGTTACAGGACATCAAAACCCAATTGATTCAGAGTCAAATAAAGGCTTAGTATAGGGGCAATAGAGAAATGCTGGATTTTTATTGGAGCTTGGGAAGAGATGTTGTTTCAATAAAAACAGCACAACATTGGGGGAAAGTTTTTTTCAATCAACTAAGTTTGGATTTAAAAACTGAATTTCCAAATCTTGCAGGATTTTCTGTTACTAATTTAAAGTATATAAAAAGGTGGTATCTTTTTTTTATCAGTATTTTGAAATTCGTCACCAACTTGCTGACGAATTTGAAGAAGGTGTAAAATTGGAACCTATCGAAAATGGTTAGCAACTTGGTAATCAATTTCTATAAATCTTAGGAAAAATTCCTTGGAGGCATCATATTGAAATTTATTCTAAGTGTAAATCCGTAGAAGAGGTCTTGTTTTGTGTAGAAAAAACCATTGAGGAAAATTGGAGTAGAAGTGTGCTGGAAGATTATTAAGCAAGTAAACTTTATCACAGCAAAGGCAAGCCGATTACTAATTTTCAGAATACGCTTCCTACTATTCAAAGTTAGTTGGCACAGGAAATTTTGAAAGACCCCTATAATTTTGATTTTCTGACTATTACCAAAGGTTATAACGAAAAACAATTATAAAATACTCTTACTGAGATTATTACCAAGTTTTTATTGGAATTGGGAAAAGGATTTGCCTTTGTAGGAAAGCAAGTAGAACTGAAAATGAATGAGGACAAATCCTATTTTTTGGATATGCTTTTTTATCATATCCGACTGAAATGTTATGTGGTCATAGAATTGAAAGTGGTAGATTTTGAGCCTAAATTTGTAGGGAAATTGAATTTTTATGTAACGGCAACGGATAAATTATTGAAAAACGATGACGATAATCTAACTATCGGACTTTTGATTTGTAAAACGAAAGACAATACTATTGTAGAATGGGCGTTCCAAGATATTAAAAAACCTTTGAGCGTTTCAACTTTTCAGTTGCAACAACAAATTCCAAAGGAACTAGAAACCGATTTACCGAGTATTGAAGAAATTGAAAGAGAGATTGGTTTTGTGTGATTTCTGTGGTAAAGAAATCTACGAAAAAATTAATAAAAAAACAAAAAATGAAAAAATGGCTTAAAGCTGCGAGATTGCGAACATTACCGCTTTCTGTTTCGGGAATTATTGTAGGAACAGTGGCTGCTTATTCAGATTATAATAAGGAAGGAAATTTTTGGACAATTTTCTTTTTAAGTTTGCTAACTACTTTGTTTTTTCAAGTAGTATCCAACTATGCAAACGATTATGGAGATGCTAAAAAAGGAACGGACAACGAACATAGAGTTGGCCAAAACGAGCAATACAAAGTGGAGAAATTTCGGCTTCGCAAATGAAAATCGCTATCATAATCACTAGTGTTTTATCCTTGATTAGTTCTGTTTTAGTTATTTATTATTCATTTGGTTATGAAGATTTGTTTAAAGTGATACTTTATCTATTATTAGCTATTTCTTGTGTAGGAGCAGCTATCAAATACACTGTTGGAAATTCTGCTTACGGATACAGAGGTTTGGGCGATGTATTTGTTTTTTTGTTTTTTGGTTGGGTAGGAACAATCGCGACTTATTACCTGTACAGCCATACAATAGATTGGTTATTATTTTTACCAGCAACTTCGCTAGGATTGTTTAGTACAGCTGTACTCAATATGAACAATATGCGTGATGTAGAAAACGATGCTCAAATGAACAAAAACACTTTGGTTGTAAAAATGGGCTTTGAAAAAGCAAAACTTTATCAATATAGCCTTATATTTGCAGGAATGTTCAGTTTTTTCATATTCGGAGCATTGACATTTAATAAAGTATGGCAATTTTTAATGTTTTTACTATTTATTCCGTTTTTTCAACATATAGATAAGGTAAAAAACACGCAAATTCCAAGAGAATTAGATAGTGAATTGAAAAAAATAGCCATGACGACATTTTTTATTTCATTAGCCTATTTTATAACACAAATATTGTAAAAAATGAAAATTATCTATTACGGACACGCTGCTTTAGGATTGGAAATCAAAGGAAAAAACATAGTGGTAGATCCATTTATTTCGGGAAATCCATTGGCTGAAAACATAAAAATAGATGAAATTCCAGCTGATTATATTTTGATTACACATGCACATCAAGATCATGTGTTGGATGTAGAAGCGATTGCCAAACGCACGGGTGCAGTTATTGTTTCCAATGCGGAAATTGCAGGATATTACGAAGCCAAACGGTTGAAAACCCATCCTATGAATCACGGTGGTTCTTGGAATTTTGATTTTGGAAAATTAACTTACACAAATTCAGTGCATTCGAGTAGTTTTGCAGACGGAACTTACGGTGGTCAGCCAGGTGGATTTGTGATTAAAGCAGATAAAAATATTTACATTGCAGGAGATACCGCCTTGACAATGGATATGAAATTAATTCCTATGCGTACAAAATTGGATTTAGCTGTTTTGCCTATTGGGGATAATTTTACAATGGATGTAGAAGATGCTTTGATAGCGACCGATTTCTTGCAAGTGAATAAAGTTTTGGGGTATCATTACGATACTTTTGGATATATCAAAATAGACAAAAACAAAGCAAAAGAGTTATTTTCTCAAAAATCAAAAGAATTGATTTTGTTGGAAATAGGAGAAGGAATTTCTTTGTAGATTTTTATATTAAATACGTAGAAACATAGGACACATAGATTTTTTTTTAACATTAATAAGGACAGAGCACCGAACAGATAATAACCTCGCAGGAACAAGCTTATCGCTTACCTATTCCGCCAAATGCGGGAAAACTTCCTGTATAAATAAATATAAATATGAATTTTCAATTGACAGAAGAACAATTAATGATACAACAAGCGGCAAGAGATTTTGCACAAACAGAATTATTGCCAGGAGTAATCGAAAGAGATGAACATAATATTTTCCCAACAGAGCAAATCAAAAAGATGGGTGAACTTGGATTTTTGGGAATGATGGTAGATCCAAAATACGGAGGAGCTGGATTGGACAGTATTTCGTATGTATTGGCAATGGAGGAAATTGCAAAAGTTGATGCATCGTCAGCTGTGGTAATGTCTGTACAAAATTCATTGGTTTGTGCAGGATTGGAAAAATATGCAACCGAAGAGCAAAAGCAAAAATATTTAGTACCATTGGCATCAGGACAGTCTATCGGAGCATTTTGTTTGTCAGAGCCAGAGGCTGGTTCGGATGCAACTTCTCAAAAAACCACAGCAGTAGATATGGGAGATTACTATTTGTTGAATGGTACAAAAAACTGGATTACCAACGGAAGCACAGCGGATTATTTTATTGTTATTGCTCAAACCGATATTGAAAAAAAACACAAAGGAATCAACGCATTTATCGTAGAAAAAGGTTGGGACGGATTTGTATTAGGAGCCAAAGAACAAAAAATGGGAATGCGAGGATCGGATACACATTCGTTGATGTTTACTGATGTAAAAGTACCAAAAGAAAACAGAATCGGAGACGACGGATTTGGATTTACTTTTGCAATGTCAATCTTAAACGGTGGAAGAATAGGAATTGCTTCTCAGGCTCTTGGAATTGCACAAGGAGCGTATGAGTTGTCTTTGAAATATGCCAAAGAAAGAAAAGCATTCGGAACAGAAATTATCAATCATCAGGCAATTGCGTTTAAGTTGGCAGATATGGCAACCAATATTTCGGCAGCGAGGATGTTGGTACACAAAGCAGCGTCAGAAAAAGATTTAGGACAAGATATTTCGATTTCGGGAGCAATGGCGAAATTATTTGCTTCACAAACCGCAATGGATGTAACTACAGAAGCGGTTCAAATCCATGGTGGAAACGGATATGTAAGAGAATACCACGTAGAACGTATGATGCGTGATGCGAAAATTACCCAAATTTACGAGGGAACATCGGAAATTCAAAAAATCGTTATTTCAAGGGGAATTGCGAAGGGATAGTGAGTAGTGAAATTATTTATTATATCACAATTCTGTAAAATTGAAAAAATGTAAGACTGTAAACAAATAAGCATTATACAGTAATACATTTTACAACAATACATTCTCAATACATTTTATAATATACAGAAAAAATAGTACTTTTGCAAAAAATAAATAATAATCGTGGAAAATACAAACGCACAAAAATTAGTAAAGGAAATTATTAGCGGAGTAGAAACCAACGGAATTCAGACAGAGAATTTGGTTGAAAATTTACAAAAGTTAAGAGAATACGCTTTAGAGGAAGGAAAACCAGCAGTAACAAAATCAATTCGTTTGGCTTATGAGCATTTAGAGGCAAACAATGATTTCTTGGTTTCGATTCCGTCGGACGAGCCTTTAGAAGATGAGGAAACGGTAAATACAGAATCTACAAATGTTGAAAGTTTATACTATTTGTTGAACTTGTATTTAGATACCGAAAACAGACACAATATCGATGATATCAAAGCGTATAACAAAATGTTTTTAGAATTTTAATCATGCTAAAACTGTTTAAAATCGTGGGTCTATTAGAAGGTATTTCTTATATCGTGTTGTTCTTTAATATGTTGGTGATAAAAAATATGAATTTTGATTTATATAAAACATTATTATTTCCAATAGGAATGTCACATGGAATACTTTTTGTAGCATACATTATATTAGCCATTCTTTTGAAAGAAAAATACCAGTGGAGTTTAGGAAAATTTTTTAAGATTGCCATTGCTTCAGTAATACCATTTGGTACATTTTATTCAGAAAAAAAATGGTTAAACGAATAAAATTAAATAAAAACTTGCATAGAATATAAAAAGTTTTTATTTTTGCACAAAATATAGCATCAAAACAAGATGTTATTAAACAATAAAGAATTTAATAATAATAAAAAGTTTATGAAAAAATTGACTTTTCCATTGTTAGCTCTAGTGTTAGGAGCTACTACAGCAAACGCTCAAACATCAGACTATAATAAATGGTCAATTGATGTAAATTTTGGTTCAACAAAGCCAACAAATCCATTTGCAACAGGTTATTATGCTGATACTTTCTTCAGTTTACCTCACGCTGATGCTGGTGTTCGTTATATGTTCAACAACAAGTTTGGTTTGAAGGCTGATTTTGGTTACGACTATATCAAGCAAGGAGAGACTTCAGCATATTTCAGACAAGCTGCTTATAGAACATCATTGCAAGGGGTTGCTAATCTTGGTAGAATTTTAAACTTTGAAGAGTGGACTAAAGTATTCAACGTACAATTCCACTTGGGAGGAGGTTACTCTTGGACTACTCCAGTAGATGGTAAAGTAGGTGGTATTTCTTATGACAAAGATCAAACAGGTCATATCATTACTGGAATCACTGGTCAAGTAAAATTAGGGAAAAGAGCTGCTTTAAACGCTGATTTCACTATGGTAAACTTTACAAGAAAGCACATCACATGGGATGGAACAGCTTACACTGATAGAAATGCAGACAGAGCTTTCAACGCTTCATTGTACAACGCTACTGTAGGTTTGTCTTTCTACTTAGGTGGAAACGGAGAGCACGCAGATTGGTATGCTAATGATGATTTGACTAACAGAGTTACTTCATTGGAATCAAGAGTGTCTGATATCGAAAACAAAATGTTAGATTCTGACAATGACGGTGTAGCAGATTACTTAGATTTAGAGCCTAACACTCCACTAGGAAACATTGTTGATGTTAAAGGACGTTCTATCGACTTGAACAAAAACGGTATTCCAGATTCTTACGAGGCATATTTTGCACAAAACTACGGTGGTACAAAATCTAATGCTCCTTTGACTCAAGCAGATTCAAACACTGTGAAAGGTTTGATCAACGATGGTTATGTAGCAGTTTACTTTGACTTCGATAAATCTCAACCTAAAAATGTTGAATCTATCGATTTTATCTTAACTTACTTGAAGTCTAATCCAAACGCTTCTGTTGAAGTATTAGGATATGCTGATTCAATAGGTTCTACAAGCTACAACAACAGATTGTCAGAAAAGAGAGCTAAAAACGTAGCTAAAATCTTAGAACAAGCTGGAATTTCTAGCTCAAGATTGACAGTAAGAGGAGAAGGTGAAAATACTTCTATCGACGGAAGAAACAAATCTACTGCTAGATTTGCTAGAAAAGTAACTTTCAGAGTAAAATAATTAATTCTTAATTATAACTAAAAAGCGAGATGATTCATCTCGCTTTTTTATTTTTGTATTTAAATCTTTATATTATGCAATTTCAAATAAATTCTGATTTTAAACCTACGGGAGATCAACCAGAAGCGATAAAACAATTGGTCAACGGTATAGAAAATAACGAACAATTTCAAACCTTGGTTGGGGTTACTGGTTCTGGTAAAACTTTTACTATTGCCAATGTAATCAAAGAGGTGCAAAGACCTACTTTGGTTCTGGCTCATAATAAGACTTTAGCAGCTCAGTTGTATTCAGAATTTAAGAGTTTTTTTCCGAATAATGCGGTAGAATATTTTGTTTCGTACTACGATTACTATCAACCCGAAGCCTATATACCTGTTACTGGTACCTATATCGAAAAAGATTTATCTATAAATGAAGATTTAGAGAAAATGCGACTAAGTACTACTTCCTCTTTATTGTCAGGAAGAAGAGATGTATTGGTTGTGGCTTCTGTTTCCTGTTTATATGGTATTGGAAATCCTATAGAATTTCAGAAAAATGTAATTAAACTTGAAAGAGACATGGATATCACTCGTACCAAATTACTCCAAGATCTTGCTCAAAGTTTGTATGCTCGTACAGAAGGTGAATTTCTACATGGTAATTTTAGAATAAAAGGTGATACTGTCGAGGTTTATCCAAGTTATGCCGACGATCCGTTTCGCATTCATTTTTTTGGAGACACCATTGAAGAAATTGAATGTTTCGATGCTAAAACTTCAAAAGTTATCGAATGCTATGATAAACTGAATATTTATCCTGCCAATATGTTTGTTACATCTCCAGATGTGCTGCACAATGCGATTTGGGAAATTCAACAAGATTTGGTAAAACAAGTTCAATATTTCAAAGAAATAGGAAAAAATTTAGAAGCAAAACGCCTTGAAGAACGAACCAATTTCGATTTGGAAATGATAAAAGAATTAGGGTATTGTTCGGGAATTGAAAA
The DNA here is from genome assembly GCF_041530365.1 of Capnocytophaga sp. ARDL2. Taxonomy (NCBI): domain Bacteria; kingdom Pseudomonadati; phylum Bacteroidota; class Flavobacteriia; order Flavobacteriales; family Flavobacteriaceae; genus Capnocytophaga; species Capnocytophaga sp. ARDL2. The sequence continues at coordinate 1,859,543 of NZ_CP168034.1, read as the reverse complement.
TTATTCTCGTTATCTCGACCAAAGAGAACCAGGTACAAGACCGTTCTGTTTGTTGGATTATTTCCCAGATGATTTTTTGATGGTAATTGACGAATCTCATGTAACCGTTTCTCAAGTTCATGCGATGTATGGTGGAGATCGTTCTCGTAAGGAAAATCTAGTAGAATATGGATTTAGATTACCAGCTGCTATGGACAATCGTCCTTTGAAATTTGAAGAATTTGAGGCTTTACTCAATCAAGTGATTTATGTATCGGCGACTCCAGCTGATTACGAATTGCAAAAATCCAATGGGGTAGTGGTGGAGCAAATCATTCGACCTACAGGCGTACTTGACCCAATTGTAGAAGTGCGTCCAACCCAAGACCAAATAGATGATTTGGTAGAAGAAATTCATCAAAGAGCCGAAAAAGACGAACGCGTTTTAGTTACTACTTTGACCAAGCGTATGGCGGAAGAATTGGCAAAATATTTCGATAAAATTGGTATTCGTTGTCGATATGTACATTCAGATGTCGATACTTTAGAGCGAGTAGAGATTATGCAAGATTTACGTCGTGGTTTGTTTGATGTGTTGATTGGAGTAAATTTATTACGAGAAGGATTGGATTTGCCAGAGGTTTCATTGGTAGCGATTTTAGATGCTGACAAAGAAGGTTTTTTGCGTAATGTAAAATCATTGATTCAGACCATTGGTCGTGCGGCTCGAAATGTCAATGGAAAAGCAATTCTCTATGCCGATAAAATAACTAAAAGTATGGAAATAGCTATCGAACAAACCAATTATCGCAGAGAAAAACAAGCCGCTTACAACAAAAAACACGGTATTGTACCAAAACAATTGGAAAAAAACATAGATTCGGCTTTGACAACTGCAATAACAAACGCTGATACCAAATACAATATAGGAAATGATTCTATGCAAATTGTGGCAGAAGAAGAAAACATTTCGTATTTAAACAACTCACAATTAGATAAATTGGTTAAAACCAAAACCAAAGAAATGGAAAAAGCAGCTAAAGAATTAGATTTTATTAAAGCAGCTCAACTGAGAGATGAAATTAAAGTTTTAAAAGAGCGTTTAGCACAAAAATAACTATTAAAGTTACGAAAAAAAAACTTTTTTTCATAGGATAGTTGTCATATTTTTTGGGGTATTCTGTCGATAAATTTGTAATGCAGAAAATTAATAACTAAATAATTACATTATGAAACAAAGAGTACCAGTATCACAAATTATGGCTAAAGCTTTAATCGTAGTTGACCCAACTAAAAAAGTAAGTGAAGTAAACGAAATGTTTTCTCATTACAACATTCGTCACATTCCTGTAGTAGAAGGTTCAAAATTGGTTGGATTAGTTAGTAAAAATGATGTTTTGAAATTAGGTTACGGAGCTGGGGATGTAGATCAGGCAACTTTAAAAGCTATTTATGATACATATCAATTGAAAGATGTGATGGTAAAATCGCCTTTGACTGTTACAACAGATACAAATATCAAAGAAGTAGCTGAAATTTTGTCAACTCAAAGTTTCCACTCATTGCCAGTAGTAGAAAACGATGAAATTGCAGGTATGGTAACAACAACTGATTTGGTTAAATATCTTTTAGAGCAATATTAATAGTTGTTTATACATTTTTAAAATGAAAAAGAGGTTGACTATGGTCAACCTCTTTTGATTAATAACTCTTTATCATATCACTTGGAATATAAAAAATATAATCCGCTAAAAGTTTATCTTCTGTATTGAAAGTAGAAATATCATCTACTTCGACTACGGTGATACTTTTAATTTTCAAGTTTGGATTGTAATGATTTACATACCAAATGATTCCTTCGTAATGATTGGTATGAAAACTCCCATTGATATGAAAAAATAAACTGTTTGGTTTCCAATTTTCTACGATACTATACGCCATAGTTGCGTCTTTTATTGCTTGAGCTTTTGGAAAATTGAGGTTTTTGCGAGTTTCATTCTCAAACATATCCAGCATTTTTATGTAACTACTCAACTCTGCATCAAAGGGAAAGGGGAGTGGAGCAATCCATTGTTTTTCCTCTGAAGGCAAATTGTACAATATTTCTTCACCTTGTTTAAAAAGCATATTCGCATATTTTCGAGGTACATTGGTAGCAATAACTGGGATGTTTTGTTCTTTAGCAAAATTGACCATCGGATGATAATCTGTGGAATAATTGCTCCAAAAACGCGTTAAAGTATCAAAGGCTTTTTCATTTATTTCGTCGTTTAGATATCGATTGATAATCTCTTGTTGATCTCTTTCAAACATTTCCAGACCAAACCTCATCAAGCGTTTATTAGATAAATCCTTCAAAACTTGCAATTGCAACCAATGTACCAGCGTATTGTTGTGAAATTCTCCAAAAAACACCACATCTTGCTTTTCCAATTGTTTCATCATTTTGTAATAAGATACTTTTTTTCCTATGGCATCGTATAATTCAAATGCCTTTTTTTCTTGGGAAAAACCGAAAAAAGTAAGTAGTAAAAAGTAAATTGTAAGTAGTGCTTTCATTTAATAATTGTTTAGTTTTTCAAAAATAAAAAAATCTGTCCTAATAAAAGAACAGATTTTTGAACAATGAAGAAAAAATTAAAAAAAGTGAACGGATTATTTTTTCATTACTTTAAAACTACCTTTACTTCCATCAGTTGCTTCGATAGTAAGAATATAGAATCCAGTTTCAAATGGTTGCAAATTGATGGTTTTCTCATTTGTAGTTTCAAGATGTTTACCTATAGAATCAAAAAAATCTATAAACTTGATATCCAAATCCGTTTCTATGGTAATAAAATCCGTCGTAGGTTTTTTGGATATAATCTTACTTGTGAAGCATCAATACTATCTGGTACTCAATTGTGTGATTGGTTCCCATTTTATATTATCTAAACGAATAACTGTACTTGTTGTAGAGGTACCTTTTAATCTAAATCAGATATGATTGGAATTTTCCACAACTTCTGTAAACGGAATCACAAAATCTGTATATTTCGAAGTTGAGAAATTACCAGTTGGGATGGTCATCACTTCATATAAAGTAGCTTCATCTGTAGGATCTGAAAGAGCAACTATCTGAAGATATTCATTTGACGCTCCTGTTTTTCTAGCTCTAAATTTCAATTGATGTGTTCTTTTCGTAACATTGCTTAAATAAGGTGATACTAAAATAACTCGGTTATTATCATCGTAAATGGTAAAATAATAGCAGATAAATCACCATCTAAATCCTCAACAGGAACTGAGTTTTCAACACTAACAATTGTTCCTTCTGTCAATACTACATAGATTCCGATAGATTGTGAAAATGTGTAATTAGGTACATTTTGAGACCATTCTGTATTTATTGACAGCCCTAATGCTAAAGCTAATAAAATAGCTTTCAAAGAGAAAGAATTTCTATTTTATTTGTATTTAATTAATATAATTTCTTTATTTGAAAAAATACTGGCTATTAAGCCAGTTGATTATTTTAGTTTGAAATTTAATGTTTACTCACTTTAAAACTTCCTTTACTTCCGTCGGTTGTTTCTATAGTAAGTAAATAATTTCCTTGTGAAAGAGCGTGTAAATCAATGGATTTTTTCTCTGTTTGCAACAACATTCTACCTGAAAAATCATACAATTGAATGTTTTTTATAAACAAATCAGTTTCGATGTACAATATATCTTTAGTAGGATTAGGAAATAAATTTACTTGAGAAACATCAATTTTTTTGTTGCTCAATGCTGTATGCCATTTGATATTGTCTATCAAAATAGTTTTATTTCCAAGGGTTTGCAAATCAAATTTCAACGCGACGAACTTATGTCCTTGTGGAAATGTTATGGCAGTTGTTTCTTTTGTACCCATAGAGGTCAAAGGAAACTCAAATTCTGTCGGTATAAAGGATGCAAAATCCGTAGCTGATGCCATAGTACCTACAACAATTTTTTCCTGACCTGTCAATAAATTGTAGGGTTCAACTACCAACATACTCTCGAGGTCAAAACTAATTCCGTGAGTGCCATTGGTAGTAGTCAATTCGGGTGAAACTAAAATCAAATCTCCTGCGCCACTCCCTTTGTAAACTCTAAGTGCATTGTCGGGTAGTGGATTTCCGTTCCAGTTGTTTAATACAGTAAATGGTGGTACATCAGTATTGTTTCTATTCCAACAGTGATTTGAAAACAATTCTATAGTATTCATATTTTCAAAATTCATAGTAAATGACTCCACCGACTCACAATTGATTACATCAACATTTTCTGGAGTCCAAACATAAGTAAATCCATTGCTTGGAGGTGCTGAAATAGGGGTGAAAATCATTCCAGCTTGTCCCATTACGGTAGTTGCTGCAACGGTATTTTGCCAAGTAGCAGCTGATACATTGTGATTGGTTCTTACATTAAAATCTGCTGTATTAATACCTCTCAAACCTGCGGTAATATATATTCCTGAGGGTTCGCCTACAGCATTTACATCATATACACTTTTTATTGTTCCATTTTCATGCAATCTAATTTGAAAATTGATATCAAAATGTCCTAATAGATACCCTCCATGTATAGTTGCTTGAAAACGAGTAAAGTTTTTCCACTGAATCACATATTCTCGATTGGGAGCAGTACCTACAGTTTTTACCGAAATGGTTCCTGGGTCTTGTGCATCTGTAAAATAACCAATCAAATCGTCATTGAAACCTGCAATAATACCAGAAAACGGATGGCTCAAAGGAATTGGTTTGAAATAGTATTGATTTTCGTTAGGAATAAAACTTCCGAAAAATACAAATCCATCGGTAGAAATATGTACTTGATTGTATTGATTTCCATTGAAATAAAATGGAAAAGGCAAGCTTTCGGTATAAATATTTTCATCCAACATAGCACCAAATTGATTTTGAGCAGTTGCTATAACTGTGGCATCTGTCAATTCTTGGTAGGTGTTGTTTTCTGTACTAAATATATAATTGCTCACTTGAGAATTTCCTTGAAAGGCGACTCCCAACATACACAATAAGGTAATGTAAATTTTTTTCATATACTAATTCATTATTCTAAAAGCAGGAGGAAGAAAACTAATAGAAACTTCCAATTTTTTATCTCTTCAAATAAAGGATTCAAATTCCTGTCTCAACTAAAGCGGAATCAAAACTTCCTCCTGCGTCAAGCGTTTTATTTCAACAATTGATATTCAAAAGTAGTATGACCTCTTTCACCAGCATCGTTCATCATAGCAAGGAATTTCAATTTGAAAATATTTCCTTCAGCATCTTTGATTACATAAAACGCATTGTCCTTGAGTGTACGGCTCATCGTATTACGCCATTTTCTACCGATGGTCAACTGATGTTGATTGGCAGCCGCAGTAAATTGTGCTTGATCTACATCGGCCAATTTAAAGTTTTCGTATTGAGTATCGCGTTGTTGACCAGACTCCAATTCTACTTGATATGAAATTGCTCCACCGTGAATATTTGTCAAACAAATGTCTGCAAAATAGTACAATACAGCATCTTGCATCGACTGACCTGTATATAAAGTATGTCCTGTAAAACTAATGTCCCATTTTGTTTTTTCTGGTTGATTGTTTACGATTTTCTCGTCTTTCAAGTTGAAAAACACAAAATTGTGCGTATTGTTTTTCGAAATTTCAATCGTTTTATGAGTTGTTTCGTTCAAATTTGCATAATGTAAAATGTATTTATCACCTTGACGATTGATTTTGATTTTTTTCCATCCTCGTGGAGCTCCTGATAAATTGACAGCACCTGTTTCAGGAGCCGCAGCATTGGCTACATCATCTCCTAAGTTTACCAAATATACTTTGTTTAAGTCTGGGTTTTCTGAAATTTCAGCGATTGCGGTTCCACCTCCTGGATTATTTGAAGCTAAAATTCCAAACGGACTGTCAACCCATCCATTTGAAGCTGCTACATTTGGTGAAACAGCCACAGTATAATCAGCTGTTACAACTTCATCGATATTGGTTGTTTCCAATGGTTTTACAGCCATTTTTATTGTGTTGTTGATAATCACTCTGTTGTCATTTCCACAATAAAATCCCAAATCCCATGCATCACGCACTACCGGCGTTTCCTTTCCTGTAGAAAGGTCGATATACACATGATTGGGTTGTGTACCACCACCGATAGAAGCTGTCATAACTTTTTTCTCTACAACAGCTGGTTCTTCTGGTTTGATTGGATTTTCATCTTTTTTTGGAGTTGTATTATCGTCTCCACATGAGGCTAATAAAGCCAACATTGATAATGTAAATACTACTTTTTTCATTGTTTATTTATTTTTTGAAATTATATGCAATTCTGAAAAAGAAATTTCTTCCACTTGATCGGCGTACTTTTTCTTCGATAACTAATTTTTTAAATTGTGTTTTATAGGTTATTTCCTCATTGTTCAACACATTTCTTGCACCAACGGTTACTTCCCATCGATTGTTGAATAATTGCTGACGATAGGATAGATCGAGGAGACCAAACGGAGATATTTCACTTAAATAATAACCATCGTTCATCGCTCGCCACGACTGACTTTTTCCGAAAAAGTTGTAAAAGAGGTTAAAATGTCCGTGCCATTTGGGAATTTTATATCCTATTTGAGCATTTGCATTGTTGTTGAACAAATATCTGTCGTCTGTTTTAAACTGTTTGTTGTCAATCAATTGTGAAATCCAAACAAAAGAAGCACCTATCCCAAAATTCCAATGATGGTATTGATAGTTTTGCTTGGTTGATAAATGAAAACTTTGATAGCTGCTTACATTCATCATTTCATACATCGGAATTGCTCCGTCAAAACCTATCAATGCTGTAGTAATACGATCTTTTACATTCAAAACATTGGTAGATATTCCGCTGTTTAATTGATTATTTTTTGAAAAAACAAAAGTTTTGTTGAGATGCGAATCCATAGATAGCGAACGCTCTGGCAAAAGATGTTCGTTTCCTACAAAATAATGTCCCTCGAAAATGACACGCGAATACAATTCATCAAACTCTGGTGTGCGGTACGATTTTCCCAAACCTATTCGCCATTCATAGTCCTTACCAAAGGTTTTGGTACTATGAAAACTCACTGCCCATTGATTGCTAAACACCGATTGTACCGAATAGCGACCACCACCGCTCAAGCTCCATTTTGTATTGGGTCTATAGATAAGTAGCGAGTACGCATCATAATTGTTGATAAATTTTTCGATGCTGGTCTTTTTGTTTAGTTCGCTATCTACCCAAGCAAATCCTTTACTGACAATATTTTCGTTTCCAATGGTTAGGTGAAATTTTCCATTGTTATACGATTTATCAAACTCTGTTTTTGTATAAAATACATCCATTTCACGATTTTTTTCTACTGTATGGTTTTGAGATTCTTCTGTAGAAATAATGTATCTATACTTTTCGATGTTTCGACTTTGTTTTTGATATGAAATCGATGAGTTCAATGCCCAATCATTTGAATTTCCATAGTTGAAATTCAGTAAATGTTGTATATTTTTATTTTTAAAAATTTGGTCATTGGCATATTTATAACTTCCTAAATTACTGTTGTATGCATCGATTACATGTTTTGAAACAGATTGTATATCACTCTGAAAATAATTGATGCGATAATTGAATCTCCAATCATTGGCACTGTTGAAATTGACAAAGGCAAATCCATTGTATTTTTCAGAAGGAAGCCATTTATAACCTCTCAAACCATCGTTGAATTTGTGATTTTTTCCCATAAAATTGTCGTACAATCCAAACGAATGATCTCTATTTCCTCCAATCGAAACCATCCAATTATCGTTGAGTTTTCTGGCAATTCGCAAATTTTGAATATGTCTTCCTCTGTTGCTCAAGTTGTATTCATTTCGCAGGGTTTCTTCTTGCAAAAATGCTGTGATATCCCATTTAGTACGACTATTTTTCTTAGTTATAATATTCAAAACACCTCCTACGGCATTGGCACCGTGAGTCACTCCCATAGCACCTTCTATGAGTTCAATGCGTTCGATGTTATCTAATTGAATTTGAGATAAATCTACATTATTTCCCACACCTTCATCACTTACCACAGGCACATTGTCGATTAGGATTTTGAAATATTTTGCATCTAAGCCTAATAGTGAAATAGTGGTTTTACCAGAAGTTTCATCTGTGATGATTCTCATGTTGGCTTGTTGACTCAATACTTCGGCGAGGTTTACCGCCGCCATATTTTTTATGTCTTCTTCGGTAAGTGTCTTTACTTTAGCCACTTCTTTTTGAATATTTTCAATTTTTCTCTGGTCGTAGATAACGATTTCTTCCAATTCATCAACATCCGTAGTAGGTTCTTGAGCGTGAGCAAGGGATGTAAAAATGAAATAGGGGAGTAGAAAAACTTTTAAATCACTACACTTTTTCATATCCAAGTTTCCAAGTATTCTAATTTTCGCATTGAATAGGTGTGTCAAAAACGGCATTCATTTTTTTATCATTTAGGATAAAAGTTGAAATCGTTTTAGGCAAAAGATTTTGATGAATACTAAATGACTGCACACCTTTACAGTTGATAATGAGTTCATCATTTACGATTTTTGCATGAATTACAGCATTGGGTTGTTTATTAAAAATCGAATATTCTTTTGCAGGGTTGAATGTTCCTTTTAAAACAATTTTTTCTTCATTTCTCAATAGGGTTACTTCCGCTTCATCACTTGCTTTTTTATAAGGTAAATATCCAAAAGGCGAATATCCATTTTCCATAGCAATTTCTCCCATTTTTAAAATAACATCTCCGACTTTTGCTCCCATTTTTTCTAATGCCGAATCCTTTTTAAATGATTTGATTTTCAGACCATCGCCTTGATAAGAAAAATCGTAGGATACACCAAAATCTGCTTTGTCATTGATGATTTTTACACTGTAATCAATTGGTAATTTCTCTTTGATAAAATCATTTATTGTCAACCAAGAATAGCTTATAGCCACATTTTCATCCAAAGAAAGATTGATTTCAAAAGGTGTGTGTTTCTTATTATTTTTTATAAAGTCTATAATCTCTTGTGAGCGGTTTTCCAAATAGCTCATATCATGAGAAGCCTCTTCTGTGAAATACACCACATTTGGTTGATAGTTTTGCAAATGCTCAATGCTTTTAGTTATTTGATTTACAGGATACAATGGATCTTCAGTCGTATTGATGATGTAAATAGGCTTTTCATTTGCATTGGTTGGATAGAGAGAAATTTCTCCCAATTTTTCTGCAATGTTCAAACTACCACATAGAGCAAAAAATCCTGCATACGAGGAATTGTTTGTCAGATATTGATACATTACTCCCGATGCTCCATCTGAAAAACCAGCCAAGAACACTTGATTTGTATTAACAGAAAATTCTTGAATGGTAGCCGTTTGAATCTTTTGAATCATATCAGTCCCTACAGCATCAAACCATGTTGTATGTTTTTGACCAAATGGAAAAACCATCATAAAATTGCCCTCGTCCGCTAATTTCAACCAATTGGATTGTTGTGCGTAATAGAGTGGATTGCTTTTCAAATTGGGATTGCCTACTGCTCCGTGTAAAAACACGACCATAGGAATTTGAGTGTCCTTTTGATAATTTTCAGGCGTATAAATCACAAAAGGTCGTTCTATAGAATCTTTGCAAACAATTTTTTTCTCTACAAAATTTCCGTTTTGTGAATAAGCTAAAACATTTCCTACTAAAGAGGCAACTAAAATAACTATATTTTTCATATATAGAATAAATAAAAACAGTGCAAATTTAGATAAAATTTAAATTATACAAAAAATTATTTTATATAAATTTTATATTATTTATTTAATCGTTGATAATGTGATAGATAAATAGTGATGAAACTTTTAGTGAATTCATATTTATTGTTTTTTCTCACACATTTTGGCTCTAAAAAGACCGGTACTCAAAGAGTGGGGTGCGTCTAACACAGATATTCACAGATTTTTTGAAATGATTTAAGAATTAAAAGGTTTAAACCTACGTTTTAGGGCAGATTACAGCAGATGTTGTTTTTTCGATAAATCAAAAATACATCAGCGAAAATCAAATCAAAAGATAAAATTTAAAAAATCTATCTTTATAAATGTGAAATGAAACTAAAATATAAAAGTCGAGATGACTTCAATTTTGTCAAAAAGGAAGCAATAATTAGATGACTAAAAGAGAAAATATTGAAAAGTTGTTGATAAATTAATGTAGTTTTGAATAAAAAATCCCAAAAATTGTATAAGGAGTATTTATATTTTAAATACATTTGTTCCGAAAAAATTACATTAATTATGTCACTAAATTCTATTTTTCATTTATTAGTACCAAAGGACAAAGTGTTTTATCCTTTGTTTCAACAAGCTGCACACAAATTAATAGAGCTATCTGAAACATTAGATCAAGCGGTAAATCTTCCCCAAGACGAACGTGAAGCTTTCTTGAAAGAAGTTGAAGTATTAAAATCTGAAATCGAAACAATCGCACAAACAATGCGTATGGAATTGAGTAGAAACTTTATCACACCAATGGATAGAGAAGATATTTACGCATTGATTTCTACGGTAAACGAGGTAGCAGATTACTTGAGTACCGCTGCATCGAGAATGCGTACGTATCAAATTGACAAAGTAACAAAACCTCTGAGAAAACTGACAGAAGCAAACCTTGAAGCTTGTAAAGAGGTATCAGAGGCTATCTTGTTGCTAAACACGATGAAACATATTGAAAAAATTTCTGAAAAAACGAAAATTATCTATCGTTTGGAAAGAAAAGCTGATAAAGTTTATGACAAAGCCATTGCCGATATTTTTGAGAACGAGACCAATGCCATTGAAATCATCAAATACAAAGAGGTGATGGATGCCTTGGAGACAGCAACAGATAGTTGTAGAAAAGTAGCCAATGTATTGGATGAAATTACTGTAAAATACGCTTAATTTTTTCAAAATGAACGAAATTATAGAATTATTTAGCAATCTTCATCTTACGCAATCTTGGCTTTTGGTTGCCATTATTGTATTAGCATTAGGATTTGACTACATCAATGGGTTTCACGACGCGGCAAACTCTATTGCAACCATAGTTACCACACGTGTGCTAACGCCATTTCAAGCAGTTTTCTGGGCGGCAGTGTTTAACTTTGCTGCATATTTCATTTCACTTTATGTAATTGGTGAATTTAAAATTGGAAATACCATTGCCAAATCTATCGATGTACAATTCATTACTTTAGAGGTAATTTTAGCAGGTTTAGTCGCAGCAATTCTTTGGAATTTAGCTACTTGGAAATTAGGAATTCCTTCTTCATCTTCTCATACATTGATTGGAGGTTTTATTGGTGCAGCCTTGGCATTTGCTGGTGGCTTTACAGGAGATGACGGAACTTCGGTAATTGTTTACGAAAAAGTTGTACCTATCTTTTTATTTATCTTCGGAGCTCCATTTTTAGGATTAATTCTTGCTTATTTTATCACAGTTGCCATACTATGGATTTGCCGTAAAGTAAATCCACATAAGGCAGAACAATGGTTCAAACGATTACAATTGGTTTCTTCTGCTTTATTTTCTCTTGGCCACGGAGGAAACGATGCACAGAAAGTAATGGGTATCATTGGTGCAGCAGTGATTTATTATCACATCAATGTAGTTCCAGACCCTGAATATTTCAAACCGGGTGTAAATACTTTCAAGGTATTTGTAAGTCATTGGTCTTGGGTACCATTAGCCTCCTTCTTATTCATCGGTTTAGGAACTATGAGTGGGGGTTGGAAAATCGTAAAAACGATGGGGTCTAAAATTACTAAAGTTACTCCTTTAGAAGGAGTTGCAGCGGAAACAGCAGGTGCCTTTTCATTGTATGTAACCGAGCATTTGGGAGTGCCTGTTTCTACAACTCATACAATTACCGGAGCTATTATAGGGGTAGGAGTAACCAAGAGAATTTCAGCTGTACGCTGGGGAGTTACCATTAGCCTACTTTGGGCTTGGATATTGACCATTCCCGTAAGTGCATTGGTAGCTGTGTTGGTTTATTACGCAATCAAAATGTTTATCTAATGATACATTATATTATGCTAACTTGGAATAGAAAAGCCTTTACAAAAGACTGTTTTGATGATTTTTTTAGAAAACATGCTTGTAAAGATTTTCGCTTTTTCATCATCGACAATGGTTCAACAGATGGTACTGTAGAGTTGTTGAAAGAAATTGCGTCCAAAGATGAGCGTTTTTTTGTTTCTTATAATCAAGAAAACAAAGGATTGCAAGAATATAAAAAATTGTTGAAAATTGCGAGAAATTTTGCACCATCAGATTACATAGTCATAGTAGATGATGATGTTATAGAATTTCCTACGCAATTTGACAAAAAAATGGTGGATGCTATGAATGCTGTACCTGAGTTGGGATTTTTGGCTTTAGATGTGATACAAGATGAAAAAACAAATGGGGCAAAACCTACTGAGGAACATTATACTTTAGAAACCATTCATTCGATATCCTTGGCAAAAGGTCCAGTTGGAGGATGGTGTGTGATGATGCGTACATCCGATTTAAAAAAATTGAGATTTTGGTTATGGTTTAAACGTTTTTCTATGAAAAATGGTGAAGATGGTGCTTTGAGTAATTTAATTCGAAAAAAATTAAATAAATTTTCAGCCATTTTACACAGTGAAAAATGCTTGCATGCAACGGGTCCTTACTATTCTAAAAAATATGGATTCCTTGAAAGAGATATTGAAAAATATAAAAAATCAAATCTTACAGAGTTTGTTGAAGTTTATAGTTCCTATAGAGATAAAAATGACTAACCCATGAACAATTACGTGGAAGATGGCATCAATTTGCTAAAACAAATGATAGCAACACCTTCTTTTAGTAGAGAAGAAGACGAGGTAGCTACTATTATAGAGAAGTTTTTGAAATCAAAAGGAGTAGAAACTCATCGATTGAAAAACAATGTTTACGCATACAATAAATATTATGATGCGTCAAAACCTACGATTCTACTAAATTCGCATCACGATACCGTACGACCAAATGCCAATTATACAAAAGACCCATTTCATGCCGAAGATATTGACGGAAAAATATATGGATTAGGAAGTACCGATGCAGGTGGATGCTTGGTGTCATTGATTGCTACCTTTTTACATTTTTACGAGCAGAAAAATTTGAAATACAATTTGCTTATCGCAACAACAGCAGAAGAAGAAGTTGCGGGTGCCAATGGTATAGAATTGTTGATGAAACATGTTGAAAATGTTGATTTTGCCATTGTGGGTGAACCCACACAAATGCAATTAGCCATTGGAGAAAAAGGAGTAATGGTATTGGAGTGTACCTCTAACGGAATACCGGGTCATGCTGCACGAGATGAAGGAGAAAATGCGATTTACAATGCACTTGAAGATATTCTTTGGTTTAAAAATTACAAATTTCCAAAAAAATCAGAATTATTTGGTGATGTAAAAATGTCTGTTACTCTTATTAATTCGGGTACACAACACAATGTGATTCCATCCGTTTGTGAATTTGTAGTAGATGTGCGTGTAACTGATGCTTATACACACGAAGAAATACTGGATATAGTTCGTAAACATGTACAGTGCGAAGTGAAACCTCGTTCTACACGATTGAGACCATCAAAAATTGACGTTTCACATCCAGTAGTACAAGCGGGTATCAAAATAGGAAGAGAAACTTTTGGTTCGCCAACAACAAGTGACCAAACTTTATTGAACATTCCTTCTGTAAAAATAGGACCTGGAAAATCTGCACGTTCTCATTCTGCTAATGAATACATTTACCGAAGTGAAATAGAGGAGGGAATTGATATTTATTGTAAAATTTTAAACGAACTTGTATAAAAAAAATCCTTAATCAATAGTAGTGATTAAGGATTTTTTATATTCTTAGAATTTATATCTAACACTCAAAGCGATATCACGTCCAAAGCTGTTGTAATGATCGCTTTTCATCAAATTAAATTCTGGTTTGAAATCCAATGAAACTTGCAAAGGAATATTGAAGTGGTACTCAATACCAATTTGTCCTGCAGCTGCAACAGAAGCCCCCGAATCAGAAAGTTTTCCTGTCAATGGGTGGTTATAGCTATATGACCATGTACCTACTGCACCTCCAACACCCGCATACCATACGAAGTTGTTTTCGATTGGCCAATACCATTGATAAATACCTGTTACTTTCAAAAAGTTGATATTGTTACCACCTCTCCAACCTAAGTTGGCCTCTAAACGGTTGTTGCTTGTTAATGATCTTTGATAAGAAACTTCAGCTCCTAAACCATCGCTATCTCCGAAACGTAATCCGATAGCATTTTGAGAAACCTGTGCATTTACTGATAAAGAAGTTGCTACAACTAATCCAGCAGTTAATAATATTTTTTTCATAATTAAATAAAATTAAGATGTTTATGTTAATTTAAAAAAATTATGTAAAAAAAACAAATTATTTTTTGTTTTTTAACAATATTAAAATGATTTATAAATAAAACTTATTGATTTTTACACAAAAAACACTCGATAAAATTTCGAGTGTTTTGATAATGTTTAGTTGAAATATTTCATTAAGATTGGCATCAAATATTCCTCACCCCATTTTTCTCCAATTTTTGCACTTTTTTTAGTAAGCTCTTCTTGCTTTGATGCAATTGTCTTTCCAATTGGAGAGTTGTAAAATTTCAACAATGCAGTGATTTCTTCTTGTGTGTAAGTTTTCATCATTACTTCTGCCAATTGTTCTTTGAAAGCTGGCAAAGTAGCTGCAAGTTCTTTTTTGAAATCTTCTTGTTTTGAAACTGGAACTTGAGAAAAGATCTGCTCTAATTGAACCATCATTGCTTTTTCTGAACCAGCAACCTCAATATACTCCAACACATCTTTCTTAAAATCTCTTGATTGTGCCATCCCCATTGCCGACACAGCTACGAATGCGATAGATAAAACGATATTTTTCATTTTTATATAGTTTTTAAATTATTAAAAATCAAATTTGATTCCTTGTGCCAATGGCAATTCGGTTCCATAGTTGATCGTATTGGTCTGACGACGCATATAGATTTTCCAAGCATCTGATCCAGACTCTCTACCACCTCCTGTTTCTTTTTCACCTCCAAAAGCTCCTCCAATTTCTGCTCCTGATGTTCCAATGTTTACATTGGCAATACCACAGTCAGATCCTGCATGAGACAAGAACAATTCTGCTTCTCTCATATTGGTTGTGAAAATAGATGACGACAATCCTTGTGGTACATCATTTTGCATATCAATGGCTTCTTCGATGTTGTTGTATTTCATCACATACAAAATCGGAGCAAAGGTTTCTTCTTGTACGATTTCAAAGTGATTTTTCGCTTCGATGATACAAGGTTTTACATAGCATCCGCTTTCGTATCCTTCTCCTTCCAATACACCACCTTCTACGATAACATTTCCACCTTCTGCTTTTGCTTTTGCAATTGCGTTCAAGTAGTCTTCTGTAGCTTTTTTATCAATTAGTGGTCCTACATGGTTTGAAGCGTCTAATGGATTTCCGATTTTCAACTGTGCATAGGCTTTTTTCAATGTTTCAATCGTTTTGTCATATACAGATTCATGAACAATCAATCGACGCGTAGTCGTACATCTTTGTCCTGCTGTACCTACTGCTCCAAACACTGCTCCAACCAATACCATGTTCAAATCTGCGTGTTCTGAAACGATGATTGCGTTGTTTCCTCCTAATTCCAAAATAGTGCGTCCAAATCTCTCTGCTACTACTTTTGATACATGACGACCGATTCTTGTAGAACCTGTAAACGATACCAAAGGAATGCGTTTGTCGGTGTTGATCAAATCTCCTGTCAAGTTTCCTGTTACTAAACAGCTAACTCCTTCTGGTACATTGTTTTCTGCAAATACTTTTGAAATGATATTTTGACAAGCTACTGCACACAAAGGTGTTTTTGAGCTTGGTTTCCATACACAAACATCACCACAAACCCAAGCCAATGCTGCGTTCCAAGACCATACAGCTACTGGGAAGTTAAACGCTGAAATGATACCAACTACTCCAAGTGGGTGGTATTGGTCGTACATTCTGTGTTTTGGTCTTTCTGAGTGCATTGTAAATCCGTACAACTGACGAGAAAGTCCTACTGCATAATCACAGATGTCAATCATTTCTTGTACTTCTCCTAAACCTTCTTGAAAGCTTTTTCCCATTTCGTAAGAAACCAATTTTCCAAGAGCTTCTTTGTTTTCTCTCAAAGCTTCTCCAACTTGTCTTACGATTTCACCTCTTTTTGGTGCTGGAACCAATCTCCAAGATTTGAATGCTTCTGTAGCTTTTGCCATTACAGCTTCGTAATCTTCTTGAGAAGAAGTTTTTACCGAACCAATCAATTTTCCATCGGCTGGTGAGTAAGATTCTATTGTTTTTCCGTTTGAAAACCATTGAGTTCCTGTTGAAGTTCCCAATTTTTCTCCTTCTAATCCTAAGGCTTTTAATGCTTCTTCAATTCCGAAGTTTTGAGTTTGTGTACTCATAGTTCTATTTATTTTAATGAATTATTTTTTTATCGTTTACGAAGATAGGGATTTTTTTTTAGTTTGAAAACTTTTTTGATGAATCAATGGATATAAATGTAAAAAAACAGCATTTATTTTATTTCCCCGACTTCGTTCTGTTATCCATTTTACAAAGCATTTGACAATTTTCGGCATTGGTTATTCCGCCCTCGTGCCACGGTTTGATGTGATCGGCTTCCATTTCAGATAGTTCAAAATGTTCACCACAAATAGCACAAATTCCGTTTTGGCGTTCGTAGGCTTCGCGTTTCTGATTGTCGGTAAAGGCTCTAATATTCAAGAATTTTTCTTTTCGGCCTAAGACATATTCATAAATTCCTTTTTTGGCGGTAACATCGTCGTCTTGCATCAGTTTTGCAATTTCTTTTTCCAAAGCATTGCTATCTTGCGGAATATCTTTAAAATCATTGTACAAAAATCCCCATTCGATGCCTTTCATCTCTTTGCGGTATTTTGGAAAAGTTACTTTTACCCAATTAATTACAGACTGATAATACAGCCACAATTCATTGGCGTTTGGGTCGTGCTGATGATTGCTCATATATACCTCAATATTGCCCTTTGAAATCCATTTGATGGTGGTTTCTAAGTAGTCTTGACGGATATAGAAATGGTGCGTTGTTGCCCATCGATAACCTCAAAATTGCCGTCATCACGCACTGCCCAGTACATTACATTGAGCGGAAAATCTTGTGTAAGTGTATGAATTACAGCATCTCTCTGTTTTTCTTTATATACAAACTCGCGTTGGTATGGCGGACGAATATCTAACTTTCCTCCATAACCTCTTACGCCTTGCTCTTCATTGTCTTGATAGCCTTCTACCAATTCTTTTACGGTAATTTCTTTAAGTTGGATTTTCATTATTTTGGTTTTTATTAGGTGAAACGAATGTTATATTTTTTTGTTTTTGATGAATACTCGTGCATATGTATTTTTATTATCTATTAGTGGCCTGGCATCTTTTATTCCTAAAAAATCTAACCCTACAATTTCTTTATTGTAACCCGCTGAAGCAGAAAGTCCTTTAATTTCAAACTGATCTGGATTGTATTTACTCAAAAAAGTTATTGGTACCCCCCATATATCCATTGTAATCCATCGGAATATGGTCTACTTTACTGACCTCTACGGCATCGTAATTATCGTATTTAGGGTAATCATTTTCGTGATACGATTTGTACAAAATCAATTCTTCGTGGCGTTTGCTGTGGTCAAGATTGGTAAACCAGCAAATATTTCCCATACTTCGCCATTTTTGTCCTGTTTCATCTTGCCAATATCTCGTCGCTTTTGGTTCGTAATAATCAGGAACTTTAAACTCCATATCTCCATTTTTATATCCTAACCAAATCTTATTTTCTTTGATTAAGGAAAAAATTTCTTTGTAAGTAATTGCATTTTGATTTCCAATAATCAAAAATTTTTTGTCATATTCGACTAATTGAGCCACATATTCTCTGAACAAAGAAAACGGTGGATTGGTAACCACTATATCGGCTTGTTTAAGGAGTTCTATACATTCTTCGCTGCGGAAATCGCCATCGCCTTTTAGTGGAAAAACTTCTATTTTTTCGTCATCAGGTTTGAAATTTTGGTTTTTATCGCCTTCGTAAATCAGATATACGGCTTTTTCGGAAGAATTATCGCTAAAAAGGTCTATTTGCTGGTTTTTATAGCAGGTTGCAATCAACTTTTTTAAACCTAAAAGTTCAAAATTATGCGAAAAATAATGAAAAAAGTTGCTTACACGTGGGGCATCGCAGTTGCAATATACCACTTTACCTTTAAAATGGTCTTTGTAGTGTTTGAGTTTGTTTTCGATGTCAGAAAGTTGGTTGTAAAATTCATCGTTTTTTCCTTTTTTAGCTTTGTGTAGGTTGCTGTTTGCCGTAGATTTTGCCATAAATAGTAAAAGTTATAAGGCTTTAACTCTTACGGACAAAGCACAAAAAAAGCGTGAAACTGTTCTTGATGTGCTTATTTTATTCCGTTAGCCGACCAAAGCATAGTAGATAAATAAGCACGAACAGTTCACGCCCTATACAGACGCGAACTCTCGTGGTCTTATTCCCATCTACTTTATAAAATTTGGTCGTTTACGGAGTAGAGAATAAGAGCTAAAAGCTCGGTTATAAATTATATGTTCGTTATTGTATTTCTATTCTTATATATTTTGTTTTTTTATTATTTGTTGAGAAATTACTTAATTGTTTTATTTTATTTTATTTGTTAAGGTTGCATTACTGTCCCACACTTTTTACAAGTGCGTTTTTCCTCCGAATTGTAAAAATTTTCAAAATGTGATAAAAAGTCTTTTTCTATATCGTTTAATGAAAAATATACCTCATGTAATTTGTGATTGCAATTTTCGCAAAACCAAAGCAACCCGTCTTTTGCATCGGGTAGGTCGTTTCGCTTTCTTTCGATGACCAATCCCACCGAATTTTCTGTACGCATCGGCGAATGCGGAACTTTTGCTGGCAATAAAAACATATCACCAGCGTTGAGTTCTACGATTTCTTTTCCGCTTTCTGTTTGGATAGCTACTTTGATACTACCTTCCAATTGATAAAACAATTCTTCGGTTTCGTTGTAGTGAAAATCTTTTCGAGCATTAGGTCCACCGACTATCATCACGATATAATCCTCACTTTCTACATACAAATTTTTGTTTGCAACAGGTGGTTTTAGCAAATGTTTGTTTTCGCTAATCCATTGATTGAGGTTAAAAGGCTTTTTCATAACTTATCTTCTACTAATCCACGATTGTGGGTTTAATATGTTTGTATTGTGTGATACCAAAAATCTCAAACCTGGGTTTTTATCTAAATTAGTTCCTACAGTACCGATACGTTGTTTGTGAGATACTTTTTGACCTGCTGACACAGAAACACTTGACAAGTTTGAATATACCGTAATATAATCTCCGTGTCTGATCGCAACGGCTCTTTGTCCTCCATATACCTGTACTGACATCACTTCTCCTTCAAAAACGGCACGTACACTTGCACCTTTTTCGGTTGTGATATCGATACCACTGTTTGTAATTTCAAGATTGTCGTGTTCTGGGTGTCTGTTTTTACCGTATCCCATCGAAATATATCCTTTTTCTACTGGCCATGGAAGACGTCCTTGGTTTGCTTTAAAGTTGTTGGCTACCAATGTTTCTTCTGGTGTCAAATCCAACTTTCCTGGAGCAGATTTTTTCGGAGCTTCTACAGTTTTTCCTTTCGCTTTTGCCTCTCTGGTTGCTTTTTCACGAGCACGGCGGTTGGCTTCTTCAATCGATTTTTGAATCAAACGTTTGATTTGTGCATCGATATTGCGACTTTCTTGTTGTTTTTTCTTGATATCTTGACTGTATTTTCTGCTATCTTTTTGAACAGAAGCCATCAATTGCTTTTGTTTTCTACGGTCTTCTTCCAAATCACCTTTGAGAATTTCTTGTTCCTTGATTATGGCTTGTTGTTTAACAATTTGCTTTGAAATATTGTCATTCAATCGATTCAATTCGTTTGTTTTCGCTTGAATTTCATCTACTTGATGTTTTCTATGCTGTGCATATTGTTTTAGATATTGTATTCGTTTGTATGCTTGCAAAAAATTGTCTGATGAAAGGATAAACAACACTTTTGATTCATCAGATTTGTATTTATAAGAATTTAAAACCGTTTTAGCATAATCTGCCTTTAAGATTTCTAATTCTTTTTTCAACTTATTGATAGCTAAGGTGTTTACATAAATATCGTTGTCTAAATTTTTCTTTTGCTTTTGCGAATTGGCAATCAAATTTTCTTGCAATTTGATTTTTTTACTTTGATTGGCAATTTCAGCCGAAATATCGCGTTCTTTTTTCTTATTAGAATTTAAAAGTGCCTGAACTTCTTTAATTTCTTTTTGAATGGCAGCTTTTTTCTGTTCCAATTTTCTTTGTTCCGCTTGATAATCGGTTTGAGCAAATGAAAAATTACTGATTAATATAAACGATAATATATAAAAAATACGCATAAATTGTTGTTTTTTTTTAACTGTTTTTCGCACTGAATGTCTTTTTTTACTAGGTTTCACGCTGATGAAAACAGATTTCTTTGATTTTCTTTGTATTGATTTGATTGTGTTATCTGCTAAAATAAAGTAAGCGTAACGAGAATACAATTAAAAATCTGCGTGAAACCTAATGAAATTCTGTTTACAAAAAAATTACTAATTATAATTTTACTGGTTTGGACCTTGAAGGGATTTCGTATTTAAAATTTAGTTTCCCATCAAATTCGATTTTATCGTAATTCAATAAAATGGTTTGTTTCTTTTTGGTATCAATCGACCAATTTTTAGGTAAAACGGTTTGATTGATGTTTTGAAACGAATAATATTTTAACAAGGCACTATTCCCTTTGTTGTCATCAATTTCTTGTGAAATCAACTCTCCATTGTTTTTCAAATTTATGGATAGGGTATAGGCTTTGGCAAAATGTTTCATTTCCAATTGATTGTTTTTCTGGAATGTTTCCCAAAAAAACGACGAAACATCAAAAAAAGTTTCACCTAAGAAAATATTTTCCACCTGTTGATAATCTACTTTCACACCAAACATTTGTTGCAATAGTTCAAAATTGCCATCGTAATGAGTATTAGTTGCAATTTCATAATAGCTGATTCGCTCGGGACTAATGTAAATTTTTCCAACATTTATGAGAAAATAACGCATGTTGATGAGGATTTGCTTTCCTTTTTCTATGCGAATATCTGCTTTAATGTTATAATCCTGTATGGTATCGGCATAATCTACCGTTGCTTGTATTTGAGCAGTGTTGAACGAGCGATTGATGGCTATATGTTTGTTATATACAGCTTCCCAATCGTGTTTTATGTCAACATCTGAATTACTCGGTAGTTCTGGTTGGTTTGCAATTTCTATAGTTTCATTGGTTTCTACGGGTTGTATTTTTTGTGTTTTACATCCTACCAACGATGTCAATAGTAAGATAGAAAATAAGGTCTTTTTCATAGTTTTTACGATTTTTTACATTGAAATCATCTGGATTTTTAAATTTTAGTTTTTTTTTCACGCATTCCCCTCTAAAAAGAGGGGTGGTCACAGACCGGGGTGTGTAAAAAGATAGATTTTTATGACTTTTACTATTGATTTGATTTTCGCTGATGTTTTTATGATAAATCAAAAAAACTAAATCTTCGCTAATCTGCTTTAAACTGTAGGTTTAATCATATCTTAAGCATAGTTTTATAAAATCATTTTAATAAAAACTGTGTAAATCTGTGAAATCAGAGTGAGAAAAAAAATTAAGATGACCTCACCAACTCAGAGTAATCTCCGATGCTGATATTTGTAAATTTCCCATCAAATTTTGTGTGATTTCCTATCATTGCGTTGTCCAAATCACAATTTGAAATCACGGCGTTGGTTTGCACCAAGCTGTTTTTGATGGTCGCATTTTCCACTTTTGTATTTTCTCCCAAAGATACATTGGCCCAATAGTAGCGTTTTTCAATACTACATTTTCTCCTATAAAACACGGTGGAATAATCGTACTATTTTCTAAAACCGCTGTTGATGAAACCAAATTTTCTCCATCGTTTGCCAAAAAGTTCAACATGCGATTGTTGGTATCCACCGTAACATTTTTATTACCACAATCCATCCATTCATCTACTTGACCTGGTACAAATCGCTGCCCTTTTTGTTTCATATTTTCCAGGGCATCGGTCAATTGGTATTCGCCACCTTTTTCGATGTTGTTGTCTAATAAATACTGCAATTCAGCTCTCAAATTTTCAGCTGATTTAAAGAAGTAAATACCAATAATTGCCAAATCTGATACAAATTCGGTTGGTTTTTCTACAAAATCTACAATTTCGTTTTTATCATTCAATTGAATTACACCAAAAGCACTTGGGTCTTCAACGGCTTTAACCCAAATAACAGAATCTGCTGTTTCATCTAAGTTAAAATCTGCACGGAACAAAGTATCTGCATACGCCACCACGATAGGACCTTGCATACTTTCTTTGGCACACAAAATGGCGTGAGCTGTTCCCAAAGCCTCGTTTTGGTAATAAATAGTTCCTTGCGAACCCAATTTTTTAGCAATTGCTTTTAATTCTTCTTCTACTTTTTTCCCAAAACTTTCGTGAATAATGAAAGCAATTTCGTCAATCGGTTGATTGATTACTTTGGCAATATCTTCTACCAAACGGTGTACGATGGGTTTTCCTGCAATAGGAATCAACGGTTTTGGTGTAGTCAATGTATGTGGACGCAGGCGTGAACCACGACCTGCCATAGGTACGATTATTTTCATTTTTTTATGCTTTAAGCAGGAAGCACTATGCAATAAGCAACAGCATTCCTATATGTTTTAAAATTATTAAATAAAGATAAATTCAACTTAGTATCTCTAAATCTCTGTACTATTTAATATAGACTCTAAATTTCTTTCCGCCTAATGTGGGAATCAAATTTCTAAATCTCTAATTGTTATTTACTTCACACCAGTACTTCCAAATCCTCCGGTTCCTCTTTCGGTTTCGCTGAGTGTTTCTACTTCAACCCATTCGGCTCTTTCGTGTTTTGCGATGACCATTTGAGCGATGCGTTCGCCATTTTCTACAGTAAAGGGTTCATTGGAAAGATTGGCTAAAATCACTCCGATTTCCCCACGATAATCTGCATCAATCGTTCCTGGTGTATTGAGGCAAGTGATACCTTTTTTCAATGCTAAGCCACTTCTCGGACGCACTTGTGCTTCGTAACCAATAGGCAATTCCATAAACAATCCTGTAGGAATCAATGCTCGTTGCATAGGTTCTAAAACAATAGGAGAGGAGATATTTGCACGTAAATCCATTCCAGCCGATGCTAAAGTTTCATACGACGGCAATGCGTGCGAAGATTTATTGATTATTTTAATTTTCATTATTATAGTTTTTGCCAAAATGCAAATATAACTTTTTTAGTACTATTTATATAGTAATCAATCGCTTTTCTTTCAAAAATTTTACCATAAAAAAATCAACCTTACAGAAATTTTCCATAAGGTTGACATACAAATTATTAAATTTTTAATCATTCAATTTCAAAACAGCCATAAACGCCGATTGTGGAATTTCTACATTTCCTACTTGTCTCATACGTTTTTTACCTGCTTTTTGTTTTTCTAATAATTTTCTTTTACGAGAAATATCTCCTCCGTAACATTTTGCAGTTACATCTTTTCTCAAGGCTTTGATGGTTTCTCTCGAAATGATTTTCGCTCCAATTGCTGCCTGAATTGGAATGTCAAACTGTTGGCGTGGAATCAATTCTTTCAATTTTTCACACATTTTCTTACCAATTGTGTAGGCATTGTCTTCGTGAATCAAAGCTGATAACGCATCTACATTTTGTCCGTTGAGCAATACATCTAATCGAACCAATTTTGATGTACGCATACCAATCGGGTGGTAATCAAACGATGCGTAACCTTTTGAAACTGTTTTCAATCTATCGTAAAAATCAAATACAATTTCTGCCAATGGCATATCAAAATTTAATTCTACTCGGTCTTCTGTTAAATATGTTTGGTTGGTAATTTGTCCGCGTTTTTCGATACACAAACTCATCACTTGACCTACGAAATCGGCTTTGGTGATAACAGTAGCCTTAATGAATGGTTCCTCCACTCGGTCGATTTTCGAAGGTTCTGGCAAATCTGACGGATTGTTTACGATAATCGGAATATCTGGGGCTTTTTTGGTGTATGCCAGATACGATACATTGGGAACGGTGGTAATTACCGTCATGTTAAACTCTCTTTCCAAACGCTCTTGGATGATTTCCATATGCAACATTCCTAAGAAACCACAACGAAATCCGAATCCCAAAGCAGCTGAACTTTCTGCTTGGAATACCAACGAAGCATCGTTAAGCTGTAATTTTTCCATCGAGGCCCTCAAATCTTCATAATCCTCTGTATCAACCGGATAAATACCCGCAAATACCATTGGTTTTACATCCTCGAAACCTGAAATCATATTTTGAGTAGGGTTTACCGCATCGGTAATTGTATCTCCAACTTTTACTTCTTTGGCTTCTTTGATACCTGAAATCAAATAGCCTACATCTCCGGCAGAGATTTTTTGTTTAGGCACTTGGTTCAATTTCAAAGTTCCCACTTCATCGGCAAAATATTCTTTGCCTGTAGCCATGAATTTGATTTTTTGGTTTTTTTTGATTTCACCGTTCAATACACGGAAAATTACCTCAATTCCTCTAAAAGGATTGTAAACCGAGTCAAAAATCAATGCTTGAAGTGGTTCGTCTGCATTACCTTTTGGAGCAGGAATGCGTTCGATGATGGCTTCCAAGATTTTATCAACCCCAAAACCTGTTTTTCCAGAAGCGTGGATAATGTCTTCGTGTTTGCATCCCAAAAGATTTACGATGTCATCACTTACTTCTTCAGGATTGGCAGAGGGCAAATCTACTTTGTTCAATACTGGTATGATTTCCAAGTCGTTTTCCAATGCCAAATACAAGTTGGAAATCGTCTGTGCCTGAATGCTTTGAGCGGCATCAACAATCAACAATGCACCTTCACAAGCGGCAATCGAACGAGAAACTTCGTACGAAAAATCCACATGTCCTGGAGTGTCGATAAGGTTGAGAATATATTGTTCGCCTTTGTAGTTAAACTCCATTTGGATAGCGTGAGATTTTATGGTAATTCCTCTTTCGCGTTCCAAATCCATGTTGTCCAACAACTGAGCTTGAGCTTCACGAGCTGTTACAGTTTGTGTAGCATCGAGCAATCTATCAGCCAAGGTAGATTTACCGTGGTCGATGTGTGCGATGATACAAAAATTTCTAATGTTTTTCATTGAATTAATATTGTTTCAAAATATCCTGTTGTAAACTTTGTCCTTGGTCGTCGTTGTACCATTTTTGCAATGCCTCTTTCACTTCGGCAGTAACTCCACCAAACTTTTCTTTTTGTTCCAAGAAAAAAGCAGTGCCTTTTTCTGGTCGAGGTCCCCAAGTAAACAATTCGTTTTCTTTAGAGGCATCAATTGCGATTAATTTAGGGATTGAACGCCCACCGTTTGTCAAATATTGTTGCATCAAAGGGTCGTTGTCGTCTCTCAATACAATTCGCAATTCTATATTAGGCGAACTTTCAGCAATCAAATTAAGTACAGGTACTGATTGAGCCGCATCGCCACACCAACTTTCCGTAAGTACCAACCAAATTTGTTTTTCGGTGATATTTTGGATTTTTTCGGTCAATTCTGGCAACAATTCTACAGTTTTGGTAACGCGTTTCATACGCGAACGGTTCAATTTAGTAAAATTGCTCAAGATTTCATTTTGTTCGTGTCCTGTAGAAAGTCCATCTTTGATTTTTTCGTCCATCAAATCAAGAAATTCTTGATAAGACATCGATTGTTCGTAGGCTTGATTGAATATAGTTTTCATTTGTGATGTTTATTGTGAAATAATACGACAAATATAATCAATGTTTAGAAATAAAAAAATAAGAAAAGTAAGTTTGAAAATAAAAAAAATCAACCATTTATCAACAGTTGATTTATTATTAAAAAATGAAAATCTACTCGATAGATTTTATTTATAGTTGAATATATATTTGCTAATTATCAATAACTTAAGTATTTTTATTTTAAGTGATAATTTAATACAGTTTTTCGACCAATCTTCAAAGTAATGGTATCGTTTTCGAGTTTCCAATTGCGTGCTGGAGAATATTCTCTTGCGTAATAAATGATTTGCAAATGCAGTTTGTTCCACAATTCTTTTGGGAATAAACGCTTGGCATCTTTTTCGGTTTGTTCTACACTTTTTCCGTTGGAAAGATTCCATCGGTACATCAATCGGTGAATGTGTGTATCGACAGGAAAGGCTGGTATATCAAACGCCTGAGACATCACTACAGAGGCTGTTTTGTGTCCTACGGCTGGTAATTCTTCCAAAGCGGCGAAATCTGCCGGTACTTGACCGTTGTGTTTTTCTATCAAAATATGACTTAGTCCTAAAATTCCTTTAGATTTCATCGGGGTTAATCCGCATGGGCGGATGATGTCGGCGATTTCTTCCAAAGAGAGTTTTACCATATCGTAGGGATTGTCTGCTTTTTTAAACAACAAAGGCGTGATTTTATTTACGCGTTCGTCTGTACACTGAGCCGAAAGCAACACGGCAATCAACAAAGTATAAGGGTCTTTATGATCGAGTGGTATTGGCGGATTGGGATACAAACGCTCTAATGTATCGATTACAAACTGTACTTTTTCTTCTTTTTTCATTATTGATTAATTTTTAAACGCTTTACTTTTTTATTCTCTCGCAGATTACGCAGATTTTCACTAATTTATAAATCGCTACGCTCTAGAATTTTAAGCACATAGAAATCATAGAACACATAGTTTTCTTTATTATTTTTAACCACAGAGGAACAGAGACGTTTCGCTTTTTTGAGTTTACCCTGTTAAATATAAAATTATTCAACAGAGAATCATAGAATGTTTATTATAGAATTTTGAGCAAATTTACATTAAATATTTTGTGTTGTCCAAATTCTTCGTTTTAATTGCTTTTTACTATTTTAACAAAAGTAAATAAAAAACTTCGCCAAAGTTACTAACCTTTTAGTTAATACTTTGGCGAAGTTATGAAATTAATAAACTATGCCATTTATTCTATCTAAATCATTGTATTTATATTTGATATAATAATTATTATTAGATTGATTTTTAGGGAATTTAACTTTTATTGTTTTATTACTTTTACAATCATCAGAATTTTTATAAGAGAAAAATAATATCTGAAGGTAGATTAGAAATTGAAGCTATATAAAATTCATTTTCAATTAATTTTGTTTCACCATTTCCAATTTTATAAGAGAAACCACAGGCGTATCTACTTTCCACTTTCCTGTACTTTATTAAATATTGGTCGTATTTTCTAAGCAGGAATATTTTAAGCGAAACGCTATTTTTTATATGTCTTTTATGTTGTTATTATTCCGTTATTTTTTTAATTGTTCGCGAATGTAAAAATTTATTATTTTTTAAACAATCATTATTTGATGTTTTATTATGAAATTTTTGATACTTATAAACACACAAAGTGTCTCCCATATTTGGCAGGACAGGTAAACACCAAAAGCATTAAACCAATTTATCTTTCAAATACCTTCCCGTTACAGATTTAGGATTATTGGCTACTTCTTCTGGAGTGCCACAGGCTACCACTTCACCGCCTTTGTTTCCGCCTTCTGGTCCCATGTCGATGAGATAATCGGCACATTTGATTAAATCCAAATTGTGTTCGATGACCCAAATAGAATGTCCTTTTTCTATCAGGGCTTGAAAACTTGTCAATAACTTGTTTACATCGTGAAAATGCAATCCAGTGGTAGGTTCGTCAAAAATGAACAATATTTTTTCTTTGGCATTTCCCTTTCCGAGAAACGAAGCCAACTTAATTCGCTGTGCTTCACCGCCTGAAAGGGTAGAAGAGGATTGTCCTAATTGGATATATCCCAATCCTACTTCTTGCAAAGTCAAGATTTTATCGGCAATTTTTTGTTGATTGTGGGTTGAAAAGAATTGCACCGCTTCGTCCACCGTCATTTGCAAGATGTCGAATATATTTTTTCCTTCAAACTGCACTTCCAACACTTCTCGCTTGAATCTTTTTCCTGCACATGCCTCGCATTCGAGGTGTACATCTGCCATAAATTGCATTTCTACCGTGATTTCCCCATCGCCTTTACAAACCTCACATCTTCCGCCATCTACATTGAAAGAAAAATGTTTTGGTTGGTAATTTCTGTTTTTAGACAAAGGCAATTTGGCATACAAATCACGAATTTCATCATAGGCTTTGATGTATGAAATAGGATTGGAGCGCGAACTTTTTCCTATGGGATTTTGATCGACAAATTCCAATTGTTTGATATGCGAAAACGAACCTTTCAATTGATTGAATTCTCCAGGTTTTTCTCCTGTATTGAGGATTTTTTTCTGTAGGGCAGGGTAGGCTATTTTTTTGATGAGCGTACTTTTTCCACTTCCAGAAACTCCCGAAATCACCGTCAAACAATCCAAAGGAATTTTTACATCGATGTTTTTCAAATTGTTTTCTCTCGTACCGAGTATTTCTACATAATTAATAGATTTTCTTCTGATTTTTGGAACAGCAATTTCTCTTTTTCCATTGAGATATTCAGCTGTCAAAGTATTGGTTTTTAGCAATTCTTCAAAAGTACCTTGAGCCACCAATTCGCCTCCCAAAGCACCAGCTTCTGGTCCAATATCAATGATTTGGTCTGCTGCTTTCATCACATCTTCATCATGCTCTACCACAATCACCGTGTTGCCCAATATTTGAAGATTTCTTAACACTTTGATTAATTTTTCAGAATCTTTGGAATGCAATCCAATACTTGGTTCATCTAAAATATACATCGAACCCACAAGTGAACTTCCCAATGAAGTTGCTAAGTTAATTCGTTGAGATTCACCACCTGAAAGGGTAGAGGAATTTCTATTCAAGGTTAAATAATCCAAACCAACCGACGATAAATATTCCAATCGATTGTTGATTTCGAGCAATAGCCTTTTAGCAACTTTTTGTTCGTAAAGGTTTAATTGAATGTTTTTGAAAAATGTTATCAAATCAATAATCGGCAAATCGACCAATTCTGAGATACTTTTCCCATTGATTTTCACATAATTTGCCTCTTTTCTCAATCGTTTTCCATTACATTCTGTACAAGTGGTTTTTCCTCTGTATCGAGAAAGCATCACACGGTATTGAATTTTGTAAATATTGTCTTCCAATTCTTTGAAAAACGCATTCAAACCTGTAAAGTGTTTATTTCCAGTCCATAGCAATTGCTTTTGCTCTTCAGTCAATTCGTAAAACGGACGATGTATAGGAAAATCGAATTTATTTGCATTGCGAACCAATTGATCTCTAAATTGACTCATAGATTCGCCTCGCCAAGGAAAAATTGCATTTTCATAGATTGATAATGAGGTATTTGGAACTACCAAATCTTTGTCGATACCCACGATATTTCCAAAACCATTGCACGAAGGACAAGCTCCGTAGGGATTGTTGAACGAAAATAAATGGGTCGAAGGCTCTAAAAAGGAAATGCCGTCTAATTCAAATAAATTATTGAATGACAGTTTTTTATTTCCATTTAATTCTTGTAAATACAATTGTCCTTTTCCTTCGTGAAAAGCCGTTTGCACTGCATCGGACAATCGGTTGAAAAAATCTTCGTCGTTTTTGATAATCAATCGGTCGATGATGAGAAAAATGTCGTTTTTAGTTATATTTTTCGGAAGATTTTCCAAAAAATCATCTAATCTCAACATTTCATTCTGATACAAAACTCTTGCATATCCCTGTTGTAGAGCTAATTGTAATTGTTTTTCGAATGTACGATCAGTGTGAGGAACAATAGGAGCAAGGAGCAACCATTTCGACTCTAAATCCAATGATTTTACCACATCAATGACATCAGAAACCGTGTGTTTTTTCACCTCCTGACCAGAAATAGGGGAGTAGGTTTTGCCAATTCTGGCATACAACAATTTTAGATAATCGTAAATTTCCGTTGAAGTTCCCACAGTCGAACGAGCATTTACCGTATTGACTTTCTGTTCGATAGCAATTGCTGGAGAAATTCCCTTGATGTATTCTACTTTGGGTTTGTCGATACGACCTAAAAACTGTCTTGCATAAGAAGACAAGCTTTCCACATAGCGTCTTTGTCCTTCGGCATAAAGCGTATCAAACGCCAAACTCGATTTTCCCGAACCCGAAAGCCCCGTAACCACCACAAACTGATTGCGTGGAATGGCAACATCAACATTTTTAAGATTGTGAATATGAGCTCCTTTAATAAGGATAAATTTCTTAGTATCTAAAGAATCGATTGATTTTTTCATGAATAAGTATAAAACGCAAATTTAATCATTTTAATTGAAAAAAGTTTATTCAAAACTGAACGTTTAGCTAAACAATAATTTAAAATTCAAAATGATAATCGCAAAAATTGCAGAAATAATTCCAATAAAATTCAATTTTGAAAGTTTTTCTTTAAAAATTAAAACTCCCACCAATGCACCCAAGCAGATAACACCTAAATTCATACTAGTAAATACGATAGTAGGGGCATCTTTCATAGCTTTATGAGCTGATAAATAAGTAAATATATTAGTAAAATTTAATATTCCTAAAGCGAAACCAATAGGTAAAGATTTCCAAGAAAATGTTAGTTTTTTCAATATTATATAAAATAGAGTTGATATAAGACAACCTAAAAAGATAAATGTTAACAAAGTCTTGAAAGGAAGTGTAGTCAAAAATTTAAAGAGAACATCAACGATTCCATAACCTAAAAATACGATAATAAGAGGTTTAAAATCATTGTTTTTAACGTCTGAACCTTGTTTGTTGAGAATTAAAAAAATACTGACAAAACCGAATAGTATTGCAACCAATTTATTCCATGAAAATTGTTCTTTAAAAATCCTAAAACTCGCCAAAATCGGAATCAACAATGACATTCGTTGTACCAAATCAGTTTTTGCAACACCTTGTGTAACTATAGATTTTTGCAGAGAAATAAAAACATAAGGTAATATAAGTGAGAGAATAAATATAAAAGAATATTCTTGCCATTTAAGGTTAGAAAAACTATTTAAAAACTCAATAACTGACGTATCAACTAACAAAAAATATCCAGCCAAAAAACAAACGATATATCCAAAAAACAAAACCCAAAGCAATTGTGAAAAATTGAGTTTAGCAAATTTAAACAACACTCCAACCGAAACACTACACAAAATACTTACGACTAATAATTCCATAATATCAATATTTCTGCAAAATTAAATCTTAGGTCGTAAAAATAAAAACTTTATCTAAAGGAGCTATGTAAATAACATAAACTTTCGGTTTCAAAATGTTCTATTTTACATAATAGTAATTATCATTCAAAATAATTTTAATAAAAAGTTGAGCTATGTGTGAATGAATCATATTGTTTACCTTTAATTTCATATTTACATAAAAAATGAGACTATCTGAAATTCGACAGTCTCAATATTATATTGATGAATTTTACAACAATTTCCTCGCTTGGGTTTCTAAATCATTTAGGTCTTTGAAATATTCAAATTCTACCGATTGATGGTTGGCTTTCAATTGGGTAATGATTTCCAATAGCAAATCTATGGGATCGACTTCGGTTCCGATTAATTCTTCGTTAAAATCAAATCCTACAATATATCCTTCGTTGGTAATCGATACCAATATATCTTCTAAAAAATTTCCCAACGGAATTTCCATAACTTCAAATGATGACCAATCGGCTTGTTTGTGTTTTCTTGCTAAATTTTCATCCGACCAAAAACACCATACAGGCACTGGTGAACCATCATTCATGGTAAACAAATTGGAACCTACAAATGCGACTTCTTCCTGATGGTTTAATGTGAAAATCTTATCTGTTGAAACTATTTTTTGTACAAAAGTTTTCATTTATAGCGTTTTATTACTGATATTTAACTGCCATTTCCAAGCACTGTCCAGTGATTCTTCCAATGTTCGCTGTGCTTTCCAACCCAATTTTTCGTTTACCAAAGTGGTATCGGCAAATGCAATCGTGGTGTCGCCTTCGCGTCTTGGTGCCATTTCATAAGGCAAGGATTGTTGAGTAACTTCTTCAAAAGCAGTAATCATTTCCAACACCGAAGTTCCTTTTCCTGTGCCTATGTTGTAAATTTCTATATTCGATTCTTGTTGTTGATTCATCAATCGTTTTAGGGCAATCACATGAGCATCTGCCAAGTCCAACACATGGATATAATCGCGAATACATGTACCATCTGGCGTTGGATAATCACTACCAAAAACAGAGAGTTTTTCTCTAATTCCTACCGCAGTTTGCGTAATAAAAGGTAATAAATTTTGCGGAACTCCCAAAGGCAATTCCCCTATCAATGCAGAGGGATGAGCTCCAATCGGATTGAAATACCTCAACAAAATAGCTTGTAAATCACTGCTCTTTGCCACATCTTGTATAATCTCCTCTCCTACTTTTTTGGTGTTTCCATACGGCGATATCGGAGCTTGTACAGGTGCATCTTCGGTAATCGGCATTTTTTCTACCTGACCATAAACCGTACAAGATGAACTGAAAATCATATTGTTTACTTGGTGATTTTGCATTATGGTAAGCAATTGCACCAATCCTGTAATGTTGTTATGATAGTATTTCAAAGGATTTTCCACACTCTCTCCCACCGCTTTTGCCGCAGCAAAGTGAATTACGCCTTTGATGTCTTTTTCGGTAGTAAAAATTCTGTCTAATGCCAATCCATCGGTTACATCTTCTTTATAAAATGTCAAAGGTTTGCCTATGATGGTTTCGATTTGCATTAAAACCTCTTCTGAAGAATTGCTACAATTGTCTATAATAATAGGAGTAAAACCGTTTTCAACTAACGAAACCACAGTATGTGATCCTATAAATCCCAATCCTCCTGTAATAAGTATTTTCATTATTTAATTTTTATTTTAAAAATATCCAAAAATAAGGAATTTATGCTATTTTACCAACATCAAATCTCAATCCCATTGCGTTGAGTAGTTTTAAAAAAGTACCAACTGTAGGTTGAACCAATCCGTTTTCAATTATAGAAATATAACTTTTGTCTATTCCTGTTTTTTTCTGATAAATCTTTTTGAGTAAGTTTTGCTTCTTTTCTGCTAAAATAAAAAATTTGAGAAGCATAAAAATCCATGGCTTCATTTTCAAATTGCTCTCTTTCAGCAGAACCTTCTTTTCCATACTCTGATCTAACCTTTCATTTACTGTGTAGGTCTTTTCTCTAATTTTTCAATATTTATTCTTGGTCTGTCCATAATGAATCATTGAAATCATCTTGATTTTTTTCTCACGCTTTCCCCTCTATAAAGAGGAGTAGTCGCAGACCAGGTTGTGTCTCACGCAGATACTCACAGATTTTTTAAAATGATTTAAGAAAACAACACTTAAAAACGATTAAACCTACGATTTAAAGCAGATTACCGCAGATTTTGTTTTTTTGATAAATCAAAAAAAATTAGTGAAAATAAAATCAATAGAAAAAAATAAAAATCTATCTTCATCAGCGTGAAATAAAACAAAATTTATTAGTCGAGATATCTTCATTGATAATTAACCATTGATAATTATCCTCTCTTCCTCTTTGCGGCTCTTTTGCGTTCGACTGCTCGGTTGCGTGGTGCTGATTTTTTAGGGTTTCGCTTACCTGGTCCTCCTAAATTTACCTTTTTGTTTTTGTCTTTTTTCTCATGAAAAGCGGCTCCTCTTTCTACTTCAGCTCTTTTCACAGATTTTTTCATTTTTACACGGTCTTTTTCAAACTCGAGTTTTTTTACTTCGATTTCTACTTCGTCTGGAATTTCGTATATTGGAATTTCATAATCCATCAACTCCTCTATTTCCAACTGTAGTTCTTCTTCTTTTGGAGAAATAAAACTCCACGCTACACCGTTTTTATCTGCCCTACCCGTACGACCAATACGGTGAATGTACTGCTCGGATATTTCTGGCAATTGCAGGTTTACCACATGCGTTACGTCAGAAATATCCAATCCACGAGCCATAATATCGGTTGTAACCAACCCTCTCAATTCACTTTTTTGAAAGGCTTCTAAGGTATTTAAACGGTAATTTTGTGTTTTGTTGGAGTGAATTGCTCCAAATTGCTCTGGGAAATCTTCTTCCAATTGCTCCAACACAAAATCGACCAATCGTTTGGAATTGACAAACACAATCAATCGAGTCATAGTTTCGTCTTCGTTTAAATAATGTTTCAACAAATTGATTTTTGTCAAAAAATTGGGAGCGTGAATGGCTTTTTGTTCGATTTGTTCCAATGGTGTTCCCGATGGACTCAACGATACTTCTTCTGGAAAATTGAAATAGTCATCGATCAATTCGTCCACCTCTTCTGTCATAGTAGCCGAAAACAAGATATTCTGGCGTTTTTCACGCATCATACTCAAAATAGAAACCAATTGCACTCGGAATCCTAAATTCAAAATTTCATCAAATTCATCAATCACCAATTTTTGTACAGCGTCAAATTTCAACACATTGTCCAATGCCAAGTCCATAATACGCCCTGGTGTACCCACGATAATGTCCACCCCTTCGTAAATAGAGTTTTTTTGTGTGTTGATATTTACACCACCATAAACTCCCAATGAGCGAACCGACATGTATTTGGTAAGTTTTTCGATTTCCTCTACCACTTGTACCACCAATTCGCGTACAGGCACTATGATTACCACCTTTGGAGAAAGCGTTTCCGAAAATTTCCATTGTTTCAAGATTGGCAACAGATAGGCTAAAGTTTTTCCCGTACCCGTTTGAGCAATCCCCATCACATCTCTTCCCGATAAGATTACCGAGAACGATTTTTCTTGAATAGGTGTTGGAGTTTCAAAGCCGAGTTCGTCCAAGGCTTTTTGCAATGATTTCGGTAAATTGAATTGATTGAATGTATTCATTGTGATGAAATTTTGACAAAGATACGATTTTTAACCCAAAATTACCGTTCATAGGCAAAATCTTACCATTCGTAAACTGAAACCTACCATTGGTGAAATGGTATTTTTTTTCAGTAAGGTTTCCTTCTAACTTTGAGAAAAATTAATCGAGAAACTCTAATCGTTTCAACGCAAAAGAATGAATTTATCATGCTTTTTACTTTTAAAAAGTACTTTGGTAAAATTTTCTATCAAAGTACTTTTCTAAAATTGAAAACATTTTTTAGTAAAACATAATACCTTACAGATATGAAAAGAAAATTACAAATTAAGAAAATGGTAGTAGGAAGTGCATTGGCATTATTTTCT
Organism: Capnocytophaga sp. ARDL2; assembly: GCF_041530365.1. Lineage (NCBI taxonomy): Bacteria > Pseudomonadati > Bacteroidota > Flavobacteriia > Flavobacteriales > Flavobacteriaceae > Capnocytophaga > Capnocytophaga sp. ARDL2. Next base: position 1,823,963 of record NZ_CP168034.1, on the reverse strand, counting down.
ACAAAAAGGTTGCCTTATTTGGGCAACCTTTTTGGTTTAATATAAAAAAAACTGCCCTTTCGGACAGTATTTTCAAAAGGATTGTTGTTGATTGAGGATTGTTGTTTCCTCCAAAGTCATAGTAGTTTTTACTACTGTGTAGTTTCCTATTGGATTTGAAGCCAAATAATCAAAAATGCTTTTCAATTGTTCAAAATCTTCAAGCAAATCAGCTGCTTCTTCTCCTGATTGATTTGAATATAAAGTTATAAATTGTAAGACTTGATCATACGATACTTCTACATTCATCATTTTCAAAACAATTTTATCTACAGAAGTTGTTTCGATTTTTCCCTTTCCTTCACTATAAGTATAAGGAACATCACTCATAACCAATTCGATATTTCCTACCTCTTCATTTGACATAGACATAGTGGCCTCAACTTTTGTAGCTGATATAAAATCCAACTTAAGCTTTACATTTGCTTCATCTTGCAACATTGGATGTTTGTAATCATTGGTAAACCAAGTAGTAGCGTTTATTGTGTTAGGATAATCTTTTTCTACTACTACTGTGCCGTCATCATTTTTACATGAAACGGTCATTGTTGCTGTGGCAATTGCCATTGCTAATAAAAAAAATTTAATCATAATGTATTAAATTTTAGTTAGTTACAATTTTTCCGTACTTCTTTTTTCTCAAATATACAAAAATTCCTCCAAATATCGAAATCACCACCAAAGGCAATACAGTCATTTTCAATTGTATAAATGAATAATTTTCTGATACTTTGTTTTTGTCCAACAATGCCAATTGTACTTCTTTAGTTCGCAAATTCAAAATTCCGAAATCGTCCAAAAGATAATTGATACTATTCAAGACAAAGTCTTTATTTCCATACAATTTGTTTGTCCATTTGTCGTATCCCAACTCCAAAGGTGCCAAATTTTGGTCTAACTGATTACGTACGACATCTCCATCTGCAACCACTATGATTTGATTGTTCTGACCTTTATCCTTGAAATTTTTATCTTCAAATGCCTTGATACGATTGTGATACATCGAGGTAAAATCTCCTTCGAGCAAAACTGCCAAAGGTAAATTTCCTTTTCCTTGATATTCCTCAGGATTTACCTCTTCATCAATCATTTGCAACGAAATCATCGTTGGCGTTCCTACCGTTTTTGAATAGGGAGAAGAATGCAACAAAATTGTCTTTTTTACATCGTTTTTTAAAGTATCGATGGTACTCGTAAAATCAAATTTTACTCCTTCGATATTTTTTACAATCGGATGCAAACTTGTGGGATAGCTATACGGCGAAAATTTCCAAACAAATTCCTCGTATTGGGTTTGACTTCCTTGTTTTCCGACTGCCAATTTTATAGGCGTACCAACCTCGTCTTTTACCAAAACAGGATTGATACGCACACCGTATTTAAAGAACAAATTACCCAAAGAATTGTCTTTAGGATATGCCAATAGATTTCCTGTATTGCTCAAACTGTCTTTATCCGCTTGAACTTGATCGATAAAAAACAAGGCTTTTCCACCGTTTACGATATATTGATCAAGGACTTGCAATTCGGCCTCTGAAAAATCCTTATTGGGTTTATTGACCAAAATCGCATCAAATTCTTTCAAATGTTCTTGCGTTTCCAACTGTTTTTTGGCAACACTGTCCAAAACAAATGGTGCGATATAGTACGATTCTCTCAATGACATCAACAAATCGGCAATTTCTATATCGTGCGGCTCCCCTATTCCTTTGATAATTGCGATTTTTTTGTCTTTGTCCCAAACCGCTTTTTTGATGGCATCAGAAATAGCATACTCCAAATGCTGTACAGACGAATTGATGGTTTCTTCTGTACTCATCGCCATCGTGTTTTTCAACAGGGGAAATAAAATCTCTTTTCCTTTGTACGAAATTGTCCCCCAAGGAAAAATCATTTCCTGAGACTGCTTTCCTTTTTCCGAAATAGAAACTGACAACGGACGCATACCTTTTTCGTACAATCCATTGATTTTTGAAGCGTTTTCTGGGGTGTCATTAGCGATTAAATCCAATAATTCCAATTTGATATTACTATTATTGGATTGGTATTCTTTCACTAAATGTTTAACCTCAGTTTGCATTTTTTTGAATGAATGCGGTAATTTTCCGTCCAAAAATAGCGTAACTGTCATCGGTTCATCTACCTGTTTTACCAAGTCTTTTGACACCTGTGAAAGTGTATAGCGTTTGTCTTTGGTCAAATCGAAACGAACAAAGGCAAATTCGCTGAATACATTCAAAGCGATGATTCCTAAAACAAGGGATATAAATTTTTTGGTATTCATTTTTTCTATCTTTTAAACCACATAAGCAAATTGATTTTTTACTTATTTAAAAAATCCTTATGAAAACATTTTTTTTAACGCTGATTGAGACAGATTTTTATTTGATATGAACCGATTTGATTTTCGCAGATATTTTTTTAATAAATCAAAAACACAATCTCAAAGCAATCATTTTATCTGTTTAATCTGCTAAAATTAAAGTAAGCGTAACGATAATGATATAAAAAATCTGTGTGAAACCTCAAAAGTCATTTCACAAAATATTACTAATGCCTAATTTCTCTTTTTATTGAGCAAATAAGTTGTTCCCAACAAAAACACAGCGATAAACGAAGCAAAATATACTACATCTCGTGAGTCTATCACTCCTTTGCTCAAACTTTCAAAATGTGATTGCATTCCCAATCGTTCGATAAATGAGAGTCCGCTTAGATTGGACAACACATCAAATCCGAAGTAAAACAATGCACAACCAACAACTGCCAATAAAAAGCAAACAATTTGATTTTCTGACAATGCCGAAGTACAAACTCCAATCGATGTATAAGCTGCTGCCAATAAAAACAAACCTACAAACGAACCAATCGTACTCGACCAATCAATCGAAGTGCCGTCTAAGGCATAGCCGTTGATGCTAGTGTATAAAAATGTAGGAATCAATGCGATAACAAACAACAAAACTGCTCCTAAATATTTTCCTAACACGATTTGAAACAACGACAACGGTTTGGTCATCAACAATTCTATCGTTCCCAATCTCATTTCATCGGAAAAAATACGCATGGTAACTGCTGGAATCAGAAACAATAACAACCATGGAGCCAATGAAAAATAAGGAGATAGATCGTTGTATCCCGATTGTAAAACATTGTAAGGCGAATCGATATACCACAAAAACAATCCGTTGAGTAATAGGAAAATTCCAATTACTAAATATCCAACAACCGAACCAAAAAACGATTGTAATTCTCTAATTATTAATGCTTTCATTAAGGCAAAGAAATTAATTTATCTACACTCCAAGCCTCAGGAGCCGCATTAAACATCGGTTTGATTACCGACCAAATTCCACGAAAAACATCCGAATGGCGGTAGTTTTCCAAATCTTGTTCGTCTTCCCATAAGGAATAAGTAAACACAATAGAAGGATTGGCTTTGTCTTGATACAATTCTAAAAAAGTATTTCCTGGAAAATTTCTGATTTTCTCCTTTGATTGGTCAAATGTTTCTAAAAACTCCGGCAATCGCTCAGGAGCTATACTTAATTTTACGATTCTGATAAACATAATTTTACGTTTTTATCTATAAGGAATAAAAGAGACAAGGAGTTCCTTGTCTCTGCTTTATTATCTCAAATTGGCTTGATATTCTTTTTCCAATGCTGTTTGAATTTTTGACATAATCTTTTCGATTTGATTATCTGTCAATGTCTTCTCAGCATCTTGCAATTTTACGCTGATGGCATACGATTTTTTGTTTTTGGGCAATTTATCTCCTTGATACACATCAAACAACGACACATCGGTAATCGTAGATTTGTCCACCATTTTTACAGTGTTGTAAATATCATTGAAAGATACATTTTCATCAATCAACAATGACAAATCTCTTTTTACCACTGGATATTTTGTAATTTCGGTAAATTTAATTTTTGAAGAAACCACATTTAAAATGTTTTTCCAATTAAATTCTGCATAAAACACCTCTTGTTTGATGTCAAAATGTTTTAAAATCGATTTTTTCACCGTACCAAAACGCACAATTTCTCTATCACCCAATACAAATGCCATCGACTCGTTGAAAATCTCATCTTCAACCGTTTGCGTATTGTATTTCAAAATACCTAAGCGTTGGAAAATAGCCTCGATGATTCCTTTGAAATCAAAAAACGACACAGATTGAGCAGGTGTTGTCCAGTTGGCTGTGTATTTATTTCCCGTAGCAAACAATGCCAGTCTTTTGTATTCCTCATAGCCTGTCAATGTTTTGGCATACACATTTCCAAATTCAAAATACTTTAAATCGCTATTTTTTCTATTGATGTTGTAGGCAATCGATTCCAATCCACCAAACAATAAAGTTTGACGCATTATCGAAAGCTCCGAACTCAACGGATTTAGTATTTGTACCGTTTCGTTTTTGTTTATAGTAGCTACCAAATCATTGTATTGAGGAGCGGTCAATGAGTTTGCCATGATTTCGTAAAAACCTTGACTCACCAATTGATCGGCTACAATATTTTGTACTTTGTAGTCCTCTGTACGCTTGGTATGAGCAACTGTCGCATTGATTTTTGATGGAATCTCGATATTGTTGTATCCATACACTCTCAAGATTTCCTCAATCACATCGATTTCTCTTTGTACATCGACGCGATACGCAGGAATTGTCAATCCCAATCCTTGGTTGGTAATACTATTTACTTTGATGTCCAGTGAAACCAAAATTTTCTTAATCGCTTCGTGTGGAATATTGATACCCAATATTTTATGTACATTATCAAAATTCAAGAAGATAGAGAAATCTTCCACTTTTTTAGGATAAATTTCTGTCAAATCTGAAGTGATTTCTCCTCCAGAAATTTCACAAATCAAAATCGCAGCATATTTCAATGCGTAATCTGTAATCGTCGGATCGATTCCTCTTTCAAAGCGGAACGATGCATCGGTAGAAACCCCCAATCTTTTGGCAGTTTTACGAATGCTTATTGAATTGAAATACGCACTTTCCAAGAAAATATCCGTAGTTGTTTCGCTCACTCCGCTATTTTGTCCACCGATTACTCCGGCAATACACAAAGGTTTTGACTCGTCTGCAATCACGATGTCATTGGCAGTCAATTTTACCTCTGTACCATCGAGCATTACAAACGGTGTGTTTTCTTCTGCCGTTTTTACATAGATTTTAGTTCCTTTGATTTTTGCAGCATCAAATGCGTGTAGTGGTTGTCCTAATTCGTGCAACACATAATTTGTAGCATCTACTACATTGTTTTTAGGAGTGATACCGATAGCTTTCAATTTGTTTTTCAACCAGTTTGGAGATTCTTTTACCTCTACTCCACTGATGGTCAATCCACAATATCTCGGAGTCAATTTAGCATCCTCAACTTGAATATCGTATTTCAATGTGCGTTTTTCCACCTTGAATTTCGATACCGAAGGTGTAATGATTTCTGTTGGTGAACTTTGCGGATTTTGTTGCATTAATCCTGCTCTCAAATCACGAGCAACTCCCCAGTGGCTCATTGCATCTGCTCTGTTTGGAGTCAAACCTATTTCAAAAACCGTATCGTTGTAAATATCAAAAATTTCGGCAACAGGCGTTCCTGCTTTCAAATCAGCATCCAAAACCATGATTCCGTCGTGCGAAGTACCAATACCCAATTCGTCTTCGGCACAAATCATCCCAAAACTTTCCTCTCCTCTGATTTTTCCTTTTTTTATTGTAAACTCCTCACCTTCTGAAGTATAAAGTACAGTGCCAATCGTAGCTACAGGCACTTTTTGACCAGCATCTACATTGGGAGCACCACATACGATTTGTACAGGATTTCCATCGCCAAGATCTACTTTCGTAACTTTTAGTTTGTCTGCATTTGGGTGTTTTTCGCAGCTGATTACATGACCAACTACCACACCTTTCAATCCACCTTTTACGCTTTCATAAGCTGTAATTCCTTCTACTTCAAGACCTAAATTTGTCAATGTTTCTGCCGCATCCTCAGCAGGAATGTCTATTTTTAAAAATTGTTTCAACCAATTGTATGAAATCTGCATAGTGAGTTTTGTTTATTTTTTTAAAGTTGCAAATATAAGGATAAATTTTAAACGGACTCTTATTGCCATTCAATAGTTTCCAATAGTTGTTTCATATCTTTTTCGATGTATTTTGTAGCTGGATAAATAGAGTCATAATGCGGTTTTGCATAAAAATACAACGTACCTACAACAAAGTTTTTTACACTATCGGTGGCATAAAACTGAATATTGGTCGCAGCATTTCCTGTCACATTATAAAACATTCCATATACCCTTTTATTGGGATTGATAAACGGAGTTTCGATGATTTCTTCTGCTTTTACTGTATGATTGTAGGTCAACTTTTGAGCATCTTTTAGCAAATAATCCAAATTGTTAGTTATCTGCTTATAATTGAGATAAATACTCGCTTTCATTGATGGATACAACACAGTATATTGACAGTTTTCTCTTTCTTTTTGAAATTGAGCAATCGCATTTTTTTCAAATTGAAAGTTGCAATCTGTTTTTTGGATATGATATGAATTTTCAGGGTATTCCAATCGTAAATAGCCTTCGGGTTTTGGTTTTGCTTCTTGTTTACAACCGAATATAGTAAGCGAAAATAGTAGAACTTTCAAACTATTAAAAAGGTGCTTTTTCTTCATCGTGATTTTCAATAGATTTTTTAACATCAAAATTTTTGATTTGTTCGTTTCTCGTATTTTGTTCATTGACAACATTTGGTTGAGTTCGTTCCAATGGAATAATTTTTTCCACCATAATTTCCGTGGATTGCAAATGTACTCCCTGTTCGTTTTGCCAATGTTTGGTATAAATTCGTCCTTCTACATAGAGTTTATCACCTTTTTCCAAATATTTATCTGCCCATATTGCCCAATCATTAGTACACACCAATTGATGCCACTGTGTATGTGTAATCTTTTCATTTTGAGCATTGAAATGGATATCATGTGTAGCCAAATCACCTCTTGCTACACTTTTTTTTTGCTCGAAATAATGAATTTTAAACTTATTTCCGAGAAAACCAATCAGTGTTACTTTATTTAATGTTTGATTCATAAATTACATTTTTTCAATCACTTCTTTCCAAAGTATTATGGGAAAAGGATATTCGTTCAACTTGTTTTTATTGATTTTTTTAAAGGGTAAATTCATCAACTTTGTTGTTTTCCAAAAACTAATCATCAATAGTTGATGAGACAATTTATGTTTGACATTTTCTTTAAATAAAACAATATTTTCAGCTGGAATTTGAAATTTTTCTTGAAATAAAGACAATATCTCTTCTTTTGAGCGAAAATCAGCCTCTTCTATTTTTGGAAATTCGTACAATCCTTTCCAAATGTCATTTTCTTTTCGTTCCGAAATAGAAATTTCATTGAAATCTTCGTTGATTAAATAGTGAAAATGACGATTTTTTATTGAAATTTTCTTATTTTTTACGGGTAAATGTTCGATTTTGTTTTTTCTATAGGCAAAACATTTTTCAGTAAATACACATTCGTTACAAAGTGGATTTTGAGGTTTGCAAACTGTAGCACCAAAATCCATGATAGCTTGATTAAACAATGCTGGATTTACATTTTGTATTAAATCATTGCCTAATTCTTGAAAGATTTTTCTCGTTTTAGCCAATGAAATATCATCAAAAATTCCAAAAAATCTCGCCAATACTCTAAAAACATTTCCATCAACCACGGCAACTTTTTCATCAAATGCAAAAGAAGCAATCGCAGCGGCTGTGTACGGTCCAATGCCTTTCAATTTTTGAATTTCATTGAATGTAGCAGGAAATTTTTCGTTGTAATTTTCCTTGATATCTATTGCTGTATGATGCAAATTTCTCGCTCTGGAATAATAACCCAAACCTTGCCATAACTTCAAAACCTCTTGTAAATCAGCCGAAGCCAAATCCGTAAGTGTAGGATATTTATCTACAAATCGCAAGTAGTAATCCATACCTTGAGCAACACGAGTCTGTTGTAAAATGATTTCCGAAAGCCAAATATGGTAGGGGTTTTTGGTTTCTCTCCATGGGAGAATTCTACCGTTTTGCTGGTACCATTCAATCAATTGATTAGCAAAATACATATAAATATTGTATTATTTAGTAAAATATTCCACCAAACCGTCCAATGGTTTTTGATAAAATTTACCAATTTTCAGATTGTATTCTTTCAATACACTTACTACCTCGTCTTTCAACAAAAATGCAGTCGATCCAATAAAATGAATCGGCACTTCTTTGTAATTTTCGTATTGCATGATGTAGTTTTCAACGAAAAATTTCACTTCTTCTTTTACCATTTCTTGAAAAAAAGGATGGTGTTTGTTTTCAATCAAAAAAGGCAAATGCGAACCCAAATAGGCATTGGGATTTTCTTTTTTGTAAAAATTTTCTTTGATATAATCTGCCGTCATGTTGAAATTACTCATTTTACTTTTCAATTCGGCAGGCATGGTATTGAAATAATACGAACGAATGATTTTTCTACCCAATGAAACGCCTGAAAAATCGTCCATTGCCAAATACCCCAAAGATTCTACCGCTTGAAAAACATTTTCTCCATCAAAATAGGTACAATTTGACCCCGTTCCGTTGATGCAAACGATGCCCGCTTCGCCTTTGTTGCAAGTAGCATAAATGGCTGCATAAGTATCTTCGCGTACTTCCAATAAGGACAAACGTACATTGAATTTGTTTTTCAACAGTGCAATTACTCGTTCTTTGGCTCTTTGTGTACCACAGCCAGAACCTAAAAAGTAAAGTTCAAAGGATTCGTATTCATCCAAATACACATTTGCGGTATTTAATCGTTCGGCAAATACTTGATCAGAAATGGTTTCGGGATTCAAGCCCAATGTTTGAAAACAATGCGAGTAACTTCCGTTGATAAATACCAACCAATCCGATTTTGTAGAACCACTATCTATTACAATTTTTATCATATTTTCTAATTAAAAACCTTTGCTAAAAATTCTGACAACAAATCATAATACCCTACTCCTCCACTCGAATTGACCCCTTTTATTCTTAAATCCAATTCTTTGAGATAATCGAGGTTGCGACTGGTTTGTTTCAAAGTATAATATTTACTTGCCGTTTCTTGATCTTTGAGGGCATACGCCGACCTCTTTCCGATTTTTGTCGCAATTTCTTGTGAGGTTTTATAAGGTTCTTTGTGTTTTATACCTTGAAATTGTACCAAAGTAGAAAAGAAATTATACAAAAGCGAAATCGTCAAAATAGGCGGATTGTTTTTTGGATTATTGTAAAAATATTTTGCAATTTTATACGCCTTTACTTGGTCTTTTTGTGCAATGGCTTTGATAAATTCAAAATTGTTGAAATCCTTGCTGATACCAATATTTTTCTCTATGACTTCATCGGTAATTTCTTGACCTTCGGGTACTAAAATGCACAATTTTCCAATTTCATTTTCGATTTTTCCAAGGTCATTTCCCAAAAATTCATCCAACATTGCTGTAGCCTTCGTACCAATGGTTCTATTTTGAGCTTCCACTATTTTTTTGATGACATTTGGCACTTGATAATCGCGAATTTTTTCACTTTTTACAATGACTACATCAGGATGTTTTCCTATTTTTTTTCCCAACTCCGTACGAGAATCGATATTTTTGTATTTGTGATTGATCACCAAAATCGTTTGAGGCTGTACTTGTTCGAGGTAAGAAGTCAAAGGATCCAGTTCTTTTACATCTTGAGCTTCCTTTACCAAAACCATACGGTAGTCTGCCATCATTGGAAACTGTTTAGCCATACCAACAACTTGATTCATATCAGCATCTTTTCCATAAACAATATCGAGATTAAAGGCTTTTTCGTCCTCTGTCAATACATGTTCCAACAAAGAATTGGTGATTTTGTCGATATAATAAGGTTCTTCACCCATCAAAATATAGATAGGTGCAAACGATTTATTTTCAATCTGTTTGATGATTTTTTGAATTTCTTCCATAAAATTTATTCGAGCAATTAGAAAAAAACACTAACTTTGACGCTTATGCAACAGTTAGCCTTTCCTACATATCAATTCAGATTCAAAAGTACTGAAAATAATCTTTACATCTTTGATTGTATTAGGAAAAAATTCGTAGTCCTTACTCCAGAAGAATGGGTTCGACAACATGTAGTTCGCTATCTGATAGACGATAAGGGCTTTAGGGCATCGTTGCTGAGTGTTGAAAAAAAACTGACAATCAATGGAATAACCAAACGATACGATTTGGCAGCTTTCAATCCTGATGGTAGTGTGTATCTGTTAGTTGAATGCAAACAACCACAAGTAGCTATCACACAAGAGGTATTTGACCAAATAGCTAGATATAATTTACAGTTAAGAGCTCAATACTTGATGGTAACCAATGGATTGAAACATATTTTTTGTCAGTTGGATTTTGAAAACAATCGATATCTATTTTTACCAGATATCACAAAAAATTTGTAGAAATTATGCGAAAATATAGTTTAGTTTTAGTTGCTGTTTTAGGTATTTGGTCGTGTAAAAATGAAAAAAAAGCACCAAAAATTGGAGATGACAATGGTATTACAGAAATTACCTACACTACCGACCCATCAAATGAATTACTCAATAAAAACACAGATGCTTTGCTTGATATAATCGAAACAAAGCAAGGGGAATTGAAACAAAAACTTTCTAAAATCAAAACAAAAGAAGAAGGTGATGCCCTTTTTTCTGAATACTACAAATCCTTTAGCTCTATTATGGATTCATTAAACATTGCAGAATCTTCTACTTTGAAAAACTATGCTAAATGGTCAGATAATCAAAAACCCGATAGCGTATTGCTAAAAGAAAAACGCTTTACAGAATTGGACATTTTTGTAAAACACAGAGATTCCAATCACTTTGAGTTGAAATTTACCCCAGGATATTATCACAGATTATTTAAAAACAAAGTTTCAAATGATTTACAAGATTATTTGGAATTGATTGGAAATACCAACCGATTGAACTATAATATTCAGATCAAAAATCAAGAATATTCGATGGTTGAGTACAGAAAAATAGCACTACAATGGGAAGACTATCTTCTAAAACATAAAAATTCGCCACAAAAAGAAGTTGCATTGAGATATTATCAAGAGGTTATAAAAAATTATCTTTTTGGTCGAATATATAAATCAAATGTAGATTGGGAAACTAAAAAATTGACAACAATTGCAGAGCCAGAGTTGATGAAATTCATAAAAGATCAACCCAAAACTCAAACAGCAAAAATTACTAAAGAGTTTTTACAGTTTTTCTATTCAACACAACAAACTACCTCAAATAAAGATTTTTATAAGAGAATCAACGAGTTAGTATCAGAACAAATAACGAAATCTTTCTAAGGCTTCACTTGTTTGAGGACTTCGTCCTTTTAGGCTAACGCCTTGTTAACGCTGTAGGCAAACAAACGCCCAAAGGGCATTAAACCAATTTAATTTTGACCGCAATAGTATTATTAAATTACAACGGATTGCAACTGCTACAACAGTTTTTGCCCAAAGTGGTACAACACTCACCACAGGCAAAAATTTATGTAGCCGACAATGCCTCGACCGATCAATCAAGAGAATGGGTTGCAACGCAATATCCAGAAGTACAATGGGTTGCATTGGATAAAAATTATGGATATGCTCAAGGGTACAATTTGGCATTGCAACAAGTAAGCGAACCTTTATATTGTTTGATGAATACTGATATTGAAACAACGAAACATTGGCTTAATCCTATTGAAGAATTGTTTCAAAAACATCCAAATATCGGAATTGCACAACCTAAAATTTTAGATTTTAAGAAAAAAACGCACTTTGAATACGCAGGTGCCGCTGGTGGATATATTGACCAATTGGGATTTCCGTATTGCAGAGGTCGCGTGTTTGATACGCTCGAAAAAGACGAGCAACAATACAAAACAGAAAAAATATTTTGGGCTTCGGGAGCTTGTTTTTTTATCCGAAAATCGGTTTTTGAACAATTAGGCGGTTTTGACGACGACTTTTTTGCACATCAAGAAGAAATCGATTTGTGTTGGCGAGCTTTTAATGAAAATATCGATGCGTATTGCTGTGCCGAATCTACTGTTTATCATGTTGGTGGAGCAACTTTACATAAATCTTCGCCAAAGAAAACTTATCTAAATTTTCGAAATTCCTTATATATGTTGTACAAAAATCTACCCTTGAAAGGTCGATTTTCTACAATTTTCAAACGCCTTTGCTATGATGGCATTGCAGGTGTACGCATGATATTGCAAGGAAAACCGAGGCATTGTTTTGCGGTAGTTTTTTCACATTTTGCGTATTATGCTCATATTCCAAAATTGAAAAGAAAACGAACATCTTCTCAATATCGTACCGATTATTTTCAAATCAAAGATATCGTGAAGGAGTATTTTTTGAAGAGGAAGTAATTTTTTTGTTTAAAGATTATCAATGATAAAATCATACGCTACGCTTTATTTAAGAGTTTTCGGTTTAAGTTTTAAATTTTCAAATTGTAAAATAGAAAAAAAGTTCGCAAAATTATGCGAACTATCTTTTTTTAAATTTATTGTCCTAAGAAGAAAGAAAAAACTACAGCAAAACCAAGGTTTGAATCTTTATATCCTTTTGTACTCTCTCTATCGTAAATTTGCTCAATATAAACTAATCCTAAATTCATTCCTACTCTTTCGTTGAAAGGCACCAACATTCCAGCTCCTGCTCCCCAAGCCATCAGCTTTGAAAACCAAAACAGAAAGGAGTGTTTACAACAAAAGAAAACGAAATCTTTTTTATCATATAAATCAGATTAGGGGAAAACTTTACTTATTCAAGAAAAAGAGGAAAAGAATCGAAATATTATTTTGACTTCGTCGAATCTTCGATTTCGCAGTTATGTGATCAATTTATGATTAAAAGGAATTATGTAAAATCATTCAACGATTTTAAAACACGAATTATCAGTAAAATAAATGCTTTAACCTTAATTCGATACATTAACAAATTTGTATTAAAAAAGGAAATAAATAAATAAAATTAAAGCAAGTATAATTTAAAATGCACAACGGGTTAATTTTTTTTATGTGAATAATTTCTTGCATATTTATTAAAAACAATTGATTCTTTTTATGACAATTGTCTGTTTTCTGTTAAAAAAATCACTACTTATTCTTTGTTAATTTTTTATAATCTTTAGTCATTACTTAACTAATAAAACCTTAACTTTGAGCAATTTTTTAAACAGTTCACTTCAAACACAAAATCATGAAGAAATTGATATCCTTTTTAGCATCCACTCGACTGATGGCGGTACTTTTTATCGTATTTTCAATCGCTATGGGTGTTGCTACTTTTATCGAAAATGATTACAACACAGACACAGCTAAAATCTTGGTTTACAACGCAAAATGGTTCGAAGCGATTATGTTGGTGTTTTTAATCAACTTTTTGTTCAACATCAAAAGATACCAATTGTACAAAAGAGAAAAATGGCCTACTTTGGTATTGCACCTTGCCTTTATTTTTATCTTGGTGGGTGCTGCAATCACGCGTTACATCAGCTTTGAAGGGGTAATGCCTATTGCCGAAGGACAAAGTAGCAATCAGATTCGCTCTGAAAAAACATACCTTACCGCATGGGTGGACGGTGATGTGGATGGACAAGAACGAAGAAAAACTTTTGAATATCCAAAATTGTTTTCTGGTGCTTTTGATCAAGACAATTTTATTTCAAACTTTGGTTCCAACTATTTTATTCACAAGGAAAAATTCAATCAAACGCCGTTTACTATCCGTTTGAAAAAATTCATCATGTCGGGGGTAGAATCGTTTGAGGAAGATCCAAACGGTGATTTACACTTAAAAATTGTTGAATCTGACCATGGTGAGAGACACGAACATTTCTTAAAAGAAGGTTCGGTGGAAATGATTCACGGTCAATTGTATGCATTCAATAGAACTCAAGAAGGAGCTGTGGAATTTTGGCTCGAAAACGGCGAAATGTACATCAACTCGCCTTTTGACGGAGACTATATGATTATGAAAAACCAAGCGGGTAAAAATCCAATGAACATGCAGCCCGATGGAACCGTAAAAGCTGGTGAAAAAACAGCATTTCACTACCGCTCAATGTACCGTTTGGGGCAATTGCAATTTGTGGGAGATACACCTATCAGAGGTAGTAAAGTGATGAAATCCAATGGTAATTTCAAAGACCAAGAAACTGCGGATATCGTAGTGGTAGAAGTTGAAACAGAAGGACAAACCCAAGAAGTAACCCTAAAAGGTAAAAAAGGTCAAGTGGGTATTCCTCAGTCGTTTACTTTAGGAAATCTTGATTTTACTTTCATGTTTGGTTCTAAGATTTACGAAACACCTTTTGATGTAAAACTCAACAAATTTATTGCGACAAAATATCCAGGTACGGAACAAAGTTTCTCGTCTTTTGAAAGTAAAGTAACCATTTCTTCGCCAGAGGAAACCTTTGATTATCATATTTATATGAACAATATATTGGATTACAAAGGCTATAGATTTTTTCAAGCATCGTATTTTCCAGATTTATCAGGAACGATTTTGTCTGTAAATCACGATTGGTGGGGAACATGGATTACCTATATCGGATATACATTATTGTACATCAGCATGATTTTGATATTGTTTTTGAAAGGAACTCGTTTTTACGATTTAAAGAAAATGTTGGATAAAGTACGAAATAAAAAGGCAAATTTGAGCGTTGTTACGCTATTGTTGGGATTACTATCTTTTTCTGGGTTTGCACAAGCACCTCATGCTCACAACAAACCAACTCCCGAACAAGTTGAAAAAATCATCATTGATAACGCTATTCCAGCCGAACAAGCCGACAAATTTGGTCGTTTGGTCGTTCAAGATGCGGGTGGTCGTATGAAGCCAGTCAACACTTTTGCTTCGGAATTGATCAGAAAATTGAGCAAAGCAGATACTTATAAATCGCTCAATGCAGATCAGGTGTTTTTGTCTATGACGATGTTTCCTCAAGCTTGGTATCATGTACCTATCATCAATGTGAAAAAGGAAAACGACAGTATTCGTACACTATTAGGTGTAGCCAAAGGTGGAAAACATATTGCCATGGCAGACTTTTTTGACGATAGAGGAACTTATAAATTATCACAGTTTCTCGACGAAGCCTATCGTACACAAATCAAAAGTCAATTTCAAAAAGATGTGATTGCAGCAGACGAACGCGTAAACTTGTTGCACACAGCTCTCTCGGGTAAAATATTGACGATTTTTCCCGTGCCAAACGATGCCAACAACAAATGGGTTTCGTATCCTGAGTTAAACGATTCGGATATTGCAAAAAATGAAGAAGCATTTGCTTTTGCTAAAAATGCCCTTCCGATGTATGTTTCGCATTTGTTGAAAAAAGAATATGAAGAGTCTAACAAATGGTTGAGCTATTTGCAATCGAATCAAGAAAAATTTGGTTACGAAGTATTGCCAAGCAAAGACAAAGTAAATTCTGAAATATTGTATAACAAATACGACATTTTCAAAAAATTGTTTTCATGGTATTTGTACGCCGCAGTATTGTTGTTTGTTTTGTGTATTGTACGCATTTTTAAAGACAATTTCGTTCTCAGGATTATAGATAAAATATTTATCAGCATCATTGCGTTGTTGTTTATTTTACACACTGCTGGATTGGCTGCTCGTTGCTATATTTCGGGACACGCACCATGGTCTGACGCTTATGAATCGATGATATATGTAGGATGGGCGACGATGTTGTTTGGATTGATATTCGGTAGAAAATCAGAATTGACCATCGCATCTACCGCATTTGTATCGGGAATGATTTTGATGGTAGCCCATTGGAACTGGATGGATCCATCGATTGCCAATTTACAACCTGTATTGAATTCGTATTGGTTGATGATACATGTGGCAGTAATCGTTGCGAGTTATGGTCCATTTGCATTGGGAATGATTTTGGGTGTCGTGTCGATGATATTGATGGCGTTGAGTACAAAGAAAAACAAAGCGAGAATGGAACTCACCATCAAAGAACTAACATATATCAACGAAATGGCTTTGACAGTAGGTTTGGTGTTGTTGACCATTGGAAACTTTCTTGGAGGACAATGGGCAAACGAAAGTTGGGGACGCTACTGGGGATGGGATCCTAAGGAGACTTGGGCATTAATTTCGATTATGGTATATGCCTTTGTAATTCACATGCGATTTGTACCGAGTTTGCGAGGCACTTGGATTTATAATTTTATTTCCGTGATTGCCTTTTACTCTATTTTGATGACCTATTTTGGAGTAAATTTCTACCTCAGTGGTTTGCATTCCTATGCCAAAGGAGATCAAGTGGTAACCCCGTCATTTATTTGGTGGTCAGTAGGATTGGTGTTTACTTTAGGAGCCATTTCCTTTGTACAATACAGACGACTGTATAAGAAAAAATAAGAGCTACTTAAAAGCTAAAATAACCGTCAAAATTGGCGGTTATTTTTAGTATTCAGCAAAAAAAGATAACTTATTATTTTCCAGAAACTTTTCCGTAAATGAATAACACAATCAATGCACCAACTACTGCCAATGCCATACTACCCATATTGAATCCATCGATATCTCCAGTACCAAAAATATTACTTCCGATAAATCCGCCTACAAAGGCACCGATGATTCCTAAAATAATAGTTACAATAATTCCTCCTCCTTGCTTCCCTGGCATAATAACTTTTGCTAAAGCACCTGCGATAAGCCCGAATACGAGCCAACTAATAATTCCCATATTTCTTATATTTTAATGCTAACCTTCGCTAAAATACGACCTTTTATTTAATAAACAAAATTTTTACTGATTATTTTTATGTAAAATTAAATTTTACTATTAAATATTTTTGTTTTATTAAATTTTGATTTTCAATAATTTATAATAATTAAACAAAAATTATAAATTTAAAATAAAAAAAACGGACTAAATGAAATTAATCCGTTTTTCATAGTATTACAATGAGTCGTAGATGACCTGTTGTATATCTTCTCTAATGTTGGCTTTTGAAAGTTTGTTTTCATTTGCCGAAGGGTACGTACGATTTGACAAAAACACATAAATCAATTTTTGCTGTGGATCTGCCCACGCCATCGTTCCTGTAAATCCTGTGTGTCCAAAACTATCGGGCGATGTACATCCGCAAGTAGGGCCACTGGCTGTCAATTGTGGTTTGTCAAAACCCGCTCCTCTCCTATTTCCTTTTTGACAATAAAAACAAGTGTTGAATGTATTGATGGTAGAGGTTTTGAGCAATTGCTTGTCTTTAAATTTTCCTCCATTGAGAAACATTTGCATCATCTGTCCTACTTCGTACGCATTTCCAAACAATCCCGCATGACCGCCTACACCTCCGAGCATGGCTGCTCCCATATCGTGTACATAACCTTGAATAGTCGCATATCGATAATAAGTGTCTTTCTCAGTTGGTGCGATAGTATTGATGTCCATTTTACTAAGCGGATTGTACGAAATAGTTGTCAACTCCATTGGGTCTAAAAAGTATCGTTGTAACAACACGTCTAATGGCTGCTGATAGTGTCTTTCTACGATTTGCTGCAATAAAATGAAATTTAAATCGCTATATACGTATTTTTTTGCTCCCATTTTGCTGTCCAAAATTCGTTGAAGCATTTCTTTTTTGTATTCGTTTGTGAGGTACAAATTTTCAAAAACTTTTAACGAATTGTTTTTAGTTGGAACTGTAGAATACAATTCCTTGTCTGGACGTTTATTGTCGTCTAATGTTTGTTTATAAAAAGGAATCCATGCTATCAAACCCGACTGGTGTGTAAGGAGTTCTTTTATGGTAATATTTGCCTTGTCAGTTTCTTTAAATTCGGATAAATATTGTGAAATAGGTGCCTCGAGTTTTAAAGCTCCTTCTTCATACATTTTCATTACTACAGGCAATGTTCCCAATATTTTTGATAGAGATGCTAAATCATAGACGGTTTTTTGGCTAACTTCTTGACGATTTTCATAATCAAGTGTACCAAATACTTGATCGTAAATGATTTTGTCATCTTTGATTACGAGAATCTGTCCTCCTGGAGCGATTTTATCTCTCAATACTTTGTCTGTATATCGTTTTATGTCATTGAGTCGGTCGGCATCTACTCCTTCTAAAGACGCACGGCTTATTTCGATACTGTGCGACTTATCAATCCACAAACCTGCATGTTCTGGAAAGTGATTTCCTATAGAAACTGGTGTCTTTCCATTGATTTCGGAGTATCCAAATAGTGCATTGGCTACGGCTTCAAAGGTAAAATCGTTGTTTTGATACGCAAGTAACAATCCATCTAAATGATTAATTGATGATAATTCGCCCAAAACATAAGGTTTTGCAAATGATACCAATACAGTTGACTTTTGTTTGGCTACATCGCTGATGATTTGTTTTTCTTTATTGCTAAATGAGTGATTTTTCCATACATTATCCTCTTTGTGATAACCAATAATCACACGGTCGAATCCTTCGATTTCTGACAAATCTTCTCGAACATCGTCAGCATCAACAACAGTGATGTTGCCAAATTTTTTCAATGCTTTTTCAAAGTTTTTTGAGGTAGCATTTCCCAAAGCAATATAGGCAATTTTTTCAGTAGCCTTGAGTGGAATAACCAAATTGTTGTTTTTCAATGCTGTGAGCATATTTTTGTACAACAAAAAACTCAAATCATCGGCAATACTTGGGTTTAAATCTTTTGTAAGATTGTACAAATCTACCGTCTTAGTTCTGTGTAAATTTGCTTGATGTTTGTGTTTTAAAATCTTTTTTACAGATTCTGCCAAACGTTCTTCTTTCAATTTTCCTTGTTCGATGGCTTTTACAAACAAATCTACAGCCAAAGGAACATTTTCAGGAAACAACAAAACGTCATTCCCTGCTAAAAAAGCCTCCAAGTCGATTTGTCCAGGTGTTTTATAATTGGATGCTCCTTTCATATTGAGGGCATCTGTAAATATCAATCCGTCGAAATTTAAATCTTCTTTCAACAGTTTTGTTACCGTTTTGTACGAAATCGATGTAGGACGTCCCTTTTCTGATTCTAATACAGGAACTTCTAAATGTGCCACCATAATTGACGCCAAACCTTCAGGGATGATACGTTTGTAGGGGTACAATTCGATGTCATGCAAACGATTTTTGTCAAATTTTAAGATAGGCAACGTATGATGCGAATCGGTAGAAGTATCACCATGCCCTGGAAAATGTTTCGCTGTGGCATATACCCCAGTTGACTGCATTCCTTTGATGAGTTTCAACGATTTTTCGGCTACATTTTCTTTGCTTTCTCCAAAACTTCTCCCTCCGATAACAGGGTTTTTTGGATTGGTATTGACATCTACTACAGGAGCAAACATAAAATGTACGCCCAGTCTTTTGGCTTGATGTCCCATTTGTTGTCCCATTTTGTAGAGCAATTCATTATTTTGAATGGCACCTAATGACATATTGTATGGGTAGCGATAAGTAGAATCTAATCGCATCGCCAATCCCCATTCGGCATCAATTCCTACTAACAAAGGTATTTTAGATTTATTTTGTAATGTATTGGTAATTTTTGCTTGGCGGTACGGCCCACCTTGAAAGAATATTACCCCTCCAATATGTTGCTCAGAAATGAGTTTTTCTATTTGATTGACATGCTTTTGATCTTTGTTTGAATAGGCTGCCACCATAAACAACTGACCTATTTTTTCACGTAGTGTCATGGTTTGGTATAAAGAATCTGCCCATTGCTCAGAAGTGGTAGAAAACTTTTTGGGTTGAGCACACATACTCAACGGTAATATTGCCAGTGCAATAACTATTTTTTTCATTTTCATTATTTTTTTCAAAAATACTCTTTCTCTATTGGAATTAAAAACGAATCAAACTTTTTTTTATTTCTTCCTATCAAATCAATAAAAAACTTCGCTTTTGCGAAGTTTTTTTATAGGGAGTAAAGAATAGTAATTCGTAAATGGTAAATGGTATTTTGTATATGCTATATAGTAAAAATAATCAGATTTTAATGAAATTGTCATTTTTACTTAATACTTTGTACTTAATACTTCATACACTGTACCTATAAAGACAATTTCTCAATATCTTTCCAGTGTTTCTTTTCTTTTATAGTACCAAATTCCAATTTTACGATACTTGGATTGGCTCTTTCGATAGTTTTAACCGTAGTACCATCACAGAAAAAGAAATCGAATGGTAAATTGTATTTTTCTCTCAATTCTTCAATTTCTACATTGCTTGATGAGGTCAATCCCACAATTTTATATCCTTTAGCTTCGGCAGTTTCAGCCAAATTTTTTACAGGAAGCCAGCTGTTTTCATCCGATTTATTCAAATCATAAGCCGTAATCAACAATACTTTTGGATGCGAAAACACCTCATCGATATAATCAGAACCGTCTTTTTCTATTGTAAAATTGTAAATCGGAGGTTCGTATCCTTTTTGAACCAATTTTTCGATACGCTCTACAAACTCTGCACCTTCTGGGATTTGAGTCAACTCGTTCATGCCATATTCTTTGTTTTGACCATTTACCTTATACACAAATTTGATATCGTAAATTGGTTTGGGCTGGTCTTCTGGAATTTCCATACCTTTAGGAATATTTACACCTACTTTGTATGGTCTAAAATCTATGACAGGCAAATGATTGACTACATAATATCCTAAAAAGATACTCAAAACCAATGAAAACGCAACGATAAATGAGGATATCGAACTATTTTTAAACAAGGGCTTGATGTGATTGCGTCCTACGATTAAAAAGAGTATCATCACTAAAAGCACTACGTCTTTTGCAAAAGATTGCCAAGGAGTGAGTTTTATGGCATCTCCAAAGCATCCGCAGTCTGTAACTTTGTTGTAATACGCTGAATAAAACGTCAAAAACGTAAAAAATAAAATCAGCAAATACAAATTGGTTAGAGTAAAGGTGCGTTTGTAACCCAATAACAACAATACCCCTAAAATCACTTCACCGATTACTACAAAAAGAGCAATGTATAGTGCATAGGGTTGTAAAAACGGAAGGTTTAATACTACTTCAGAAAAATATTCTTCCAGTTTAAACGCCAATCCTACTGGGTCATTTAACTTTATTAATCCAGAAATGATGAATAAAATACCAACGAAAACTCGGATGATATGTACTAAATATTTCATGATGTATGTATTTTATTTTTTATTTTCTTCAGTTAAAATTAACGAAAACACTGCGTAATTGATGATGTCTTGATAGTTGGCATCTACTCCTTCAGAGACTAAAGTTTTGCCTTTGTTGTCTTCGATTTGTTTGATACGCAATAGTTTTTGTAGAATGATATCGGTGAGCGAACTGATACGAATATCACGCCATGCCTCGCCGTAGTCGTGATTTTTATTCAACATCAAATCTTTAGTGATTTTTGCGTGTTTGTCGTACAATTCTATTGCTTCTTTTTCAGTCAAATCGGGGTATTTTGCCACACCTTTGTCTATCTGAATCAATGCCATGACACAATAATTGATGATTGCAATAAATTCGCCAATCTCGTCTTCATCCACCTTGCGTATATCTGTTTCTTGCAAGGTGCGGATACGCATAGCCTTAATATAAATTTGATCAGTAAGCGAAGTCAGACGAAAAATACGCCACGCCGTACCGTAATCTTTTAGTTTTTTTGCATAGAGATTTCTACAATTAGAAACAATTGCATCATATTGTTTAGAAGTTGAACTCATCTTTTTATTATGATTGTGAAAATTTTTCAAAATTACTAATCAATTTTTCAAAATACAATAAGAGAGATGATTTTTTGCGAAATAAAAGAGCATTTATCATAAAAAAAAATTGCATTTGATTGGTAAAACTTTATTTTTGCAATAAATAAAAAGAAGAAATATGAAAAAATGGTAGGTACCTTTTTATTGATAGAAATGCCTTATTTGCACAAAATGTAGAAAATCTGTAAAAAGAAGTTGACCAATTGAAAACAAATTTTTCACAATTGCAAACCAACATTGCCTCTTTGCAAAGAGATATCAATCAGGTAAAAACAGAAAATATTTATCTAAAACGAGTACTTGACATTCGCAAGTCCATTGCAGAAATCGAAAAGGAAAATGTAAATATCAAAATCACTAAAGTTGAAGGAGATACAAAGGAAAAATTGGTGTATGTGACGATGTTGATTGAGAATAATGGAAAGAAAATAAATGGTTATTTGAGTTTCTTAAATAGCATTATTGATAATGAAGGTAATTTATTGAAAATTGATTTTAATAAATTTGAAGTTGAAAGTTTACCATTAATAAATGATGTGCCCATTAAAAGAAAAATTGCGATAAAGTATATAGAATCTGAAAAAACTCAATTCATTAAATCTTTTGGTTTTGATTTAAGTGGAAAATTTAAAGATACATTAATTGATTCTAAAATTAATTTCGACTTCCGCAATTTACCTATTGATTGGAAATAATTTTTAGTTATATTTGTAATAAAAACACTATCAAATATGGAAGAAACAAACAACCCTGTAGACCCAAACCATCAACCCAAATCGTCAAACAAAACGCCATTGATTATTGGTAGTATAGTTGGTGCATTGGCTTTGGGAGTTGGAGGATATTTTTTAGTATTCAATAAAGCGGAAAAAGTAGATTTGAATTCGAGATTGGACTCACTAAAAATGAAAAGAGATTCAATCAAACTGGCAGAAAAAAAAGATTCGTTAAATATGCCGATGGACTATGAAGACGAATATATGTCCTACGAAGAGCAAGTGATTATCGCTAAAGAAATCACATTTCCTACGGGGCAAAAATTAAAGTTTGGCGATCGCGTTTTTGTAGATTATCAAAAATCTACTACAAACGAAAAAGTGGTGTATCTCAATAATCCCTACAAAAATCCAGGAACTTTGGAGCACCCTATCAAAATCAATGCTTCTAATTTAATGAATGAATACAGTTTTGAGGATTATAAAAAATATTTCTCCATAGCTCCTTATTCAGAATTGCCAGCGTCTGTAAAAAAAGTATTGCTAAACGAAAACAATAAATACAAAAACAACGCTACCTATATTATGACACAAAATGCTCAACGTGCCAAATCTTCATTGGCAATTGGCGATTTTGACAGTGATGGCTCTACCGATTATGCCGTAATAATGGACAATGTAGAAGGTAGCCAAGAAAGTAGATTGGTGATTGTGAGTGTAAACAAAGTCTCTAACGAAGCCTACGTATCTTATACAGAATACTACAACGACCGTTTGATTATCAATTCGTATAAAAAAGGATCTTTGATCTATATGAATACTCGCGAATTGGTAAAAGCTCCGCATGACGGTATCATTTTACAAAATCCACATGGAAAACTCTCTGTAATCTATGATTCTAAAGCTCAAAAGTACATCGAATACAGTCAAAAACCTACTTATACTTATGATGAGTATGAAGATGAATACGAATTCGAAGCATAATTTTATATCATATTCTTTAATCAAAAACGTCTCAATTTAGAGGCGTTTTTTTTATTTTTGTGAAAATAATATAAGAAAAATGAAAGCTTATTTCAAAAAATATACATTACAGTTCAAAAAACCAGCAGGAACTTCCAGAGGAATATTATTAGACAAAAACACGTGGTTTCTCATGATTGAAAACAATGGAAAAATAGGTTATGGAGAATGCAGTTTATTACAAGGTTTATCTATAGACGATCGTCCAAATTATGAGGAAAAATTGTCTTGGGTATGTCAAAACATTCACTTAGGAAAAGATGTTTTATGGGAGCAATTACGCGATTGGCCTTCTATACAATTTGGAGTAGAACAGGCATTTTTATCTTTGGAAAGCAACCATCCTTTTCAATTATTTCTCCATGAATTTTCCGATGGAACAAAAGGAATTCCTATCAACGGTTTGGTATGGATGGAATCTGCTGAAAACATGAAACTACAAATAGATGAAAAAATCGCTCAAGGTTTCAACTGTATCAAACTAAAAATTGGAGCTATCGATTTTAATGAAGAATGTCGATTGCTCTCTTATATCAGAGAACACTTCTCTGCTGACCGTATAGAAATACGCGTGGATGCAAATGGTGCTTTTTCGTTAGAAACTGTTGAGGAAAAATTAAATATTTTATCAAAATTTTCTATTCACAGTATCGAACAACCGATCAAAGCTGGTCAAATCAACGAAATGAGATCATTGTGTAGCAAAACTCCCCTCCCAATTGCGTTGGACGAAGAATTGATTGGCGTTGTAAATTATGAAGATAAAAAACAAGTGATTGAAAAAATTCGTCCGCAGTACATCATCCTAAAGCCAAGTTTAGTAGGCGGATTTAAAGGTTCACAAGAATGGATAGACATTGCCAATTCATTCAACATTCCATGGTGGATTACCTCTGCACTGGAAAGCAACATCGGTCTTAATGCCATTGCTCAATGGACATTCAGCCTCAATAACCCTATGCCACAAGGTTTGGGAACAGGCAGCCTTTATACCAACAACATCGACTCCCCTTTGGTGGTAAAAAACGGCTTTCTTTGGTATGATACTACCTCTGATTTTGATGTAAAAAAAATATAAAAATAGGGCAAATCGACTTTGAAAATGGCTAATTGCGATTGAATAAATGATTGAATCTATTTTGGGGCAAATAACTATTGGTGCAAATTGCAATTTGCACCTACTAATGCGTTATTTTCTATTTTTTTCCTGTTCTTTTGCTGCTTTGTTCAATGAATACAAAAAATATCCTGCAAAGGCTACAAATCCTATATAGGAAAACCAATTTTTAGCAAAGGAAGTATCTTCACGGTCGAAATAAAATATTCCGAATAACAACCACGATATAAAAAATACATTCAATAAATAATTTTTAGTTTCTTTTTTCATGTTAAATGGATTATGTGAAACATTTTGTCATTGATATATACCCACATCGATTTTTTTCCACAATGGAGAATCAAAAGGTGTCCGAAAATTCAATTATTTAAAATATTTATCATTTCGACGAAAGGAGAAATTTATGAAAATAAACAATATAAAAAGATTCTTCCTTCGTCTGAATGACACAAAACCTACTTTTCAGCCCCTAATACATACTATATCGTCATAGAAAACAATTGTGTTTTGGGTTGATTTTTTATCAAATAATCATCAAACGCCATACAGATATTTCTCACAAAGGTTTTTCCTAATTCAGTTACAGTCAATTGATGGTTTTCAATAGTCAACAATTGATCTTTTATCAATTCTTCCAATTTTTTTTCGATTTCTTCTTGAGAAATGATCAAATACACCTTTGACAAATCGGTTTGAAAATGACAGATAATATCCAAAATCGTCTGACGCAAAATCAAATCTTCATCGGAATGTAAATGCCCTTTCAAAAGTGGGAATTTTCCTTCTGCAACCAATGCAGTATATTTCTCCAATTCTTTTTCATTCTGATAAAAACTATCCTGGGTATCCCCTATCGACGACATACCCAACCCTATCATTAGCGAAGTTTTTGATGAGCTATACCCCATAAAATTGCGGTGCATCGTTGCATTTTTAAACGATTGATACAAACTATCGCTTTCCAATGCAAAATGATCCATTCCTATTTCGTAATATCCTGCTTCTTGCAATCGCTGTTTTCCCAATTCGTACAAATTGCGTTTTTCTTCGTCTTTGGGTAGGTCTTCGTCTTTGAAACCTCGCTGTCCGTTGCCCTTTATCCACGGCACATGGGCGTAACTGTAAAACGAAATTCTATCAGGTTGTAATTTTTTGGTATTGGCAATGGTCTGCTCTATGCTTTCCACTGTCTGAAAAGGCAATCCATAAATAATATCGTGCGACACCGAAGTATAGCCCAACGCTCTCGCCCACTCCGTTACCTCTTGTACTTTTTCAAAAGATTGTATGCGATGAATGGCTTTTTGCACTTTTGGGTCGTAATCCTGTACACCAAAACTTACACGAGTAAAACCTAAATCTCTCAATGTTTTTAAATGCTCAAACAAGGTATTATTAGGATGTCCTTCAAAACTATAAATAGCATCTACTGGAACTATCGAAGTCGAAAATATGGTTTCTAACAACTCTTTTAAACTCTCTGGACTGAAAAAAGTGGGCGTACCACCGCCAAGGTGTAATTCTTTCAGCACAGGTTTTTCATCAAAGAGATTTAAGTACAATTGCCATTCTTTAAGCAAAGTTTCGATATACGGATTTTCGAGTTCGTGGCGTTTGGTAATGCGTTTATGACATCCACAAAAGGTACATAAACTCTCACAAAACGGCAGGTGAATGTACAACGAAATCCCTTCTGTAGAGTTGGTCGCTTGAAATGTTTTTTTCACTCGTAGTTTCCATTGCTCTTCGGAAAATTCTTCTGTTTTCCAAAAAGGTACTGTGGGATAGCTGGTGTATCTTGGTCCTGGTATATTGTATTTTTGAATTAAGGAATTCATTTTTATCATTTTATTTTTTTACCATATAGTTTTTTGTTTTCACAACGGAGAAACAGAGACGCTTCGCTTTTAGAAATAAGGAAGACTAATGTGTAGATTAAGATAAACCTTGAATTCTTTCTACTTCATTTTGTTTTTCTCTACTTTTCTTGGTGTTAAAACTTTATTTAACGCCTAATTTTCTTCTCTCTTTGAAATATGAAAAAACAATCGGCAATATAGATAGCAAAATAATAATCAACACCACTTTAGAAAAATTGTTCTTGATCAAAGGGATTTCACCTAAGAAATACCCTGCGAATGTAACGCCGATCACCCAAATACAACCTCCAATAATATTGTAAGACAAAAATGTAGGATAATGCATTTTTCCTATTCCTGCAACAAACGGAGCCAATGTACGCACGATCGGTACAAAACGAGCAATTACTATGGTTTTACTTCCATATTTTTCATAAAATTGTTGCGTTTTTTCCAAATATTCAGGTTTTACGGGTTGTTTTCCAAATAGTTTGAAATTCACCATTTTATCTCCTAAATGTTTTCCTATGGTATAATTGAGTGTATCGCCCAAAATAGCCGCTACCAACATCACCAAGGTTACGATATAAATATTCATACTATTAGGTTGTGCTGCCAACATTCCCGTGGCAAACAACAAGGAGTCTCCTGGTAAAAACGGCATGATAACCAAGCCTGTTTCTATAAAAATGATTGCAAAAAGAATGACATAAATCCAAGTGTCGTATTGATTGACAAACTCGAATAAATATTGATCGATATGTAGTATAAAGTCTATTAGTTCTATCATGATTTTAAATGATATTTAGCTTACAAACAATGTTTTTTCATATAAATTAGTGTTTTTTTTCAATTCATCCACAAGTGTAGTTTTATACCCGTTGTATCTTATGTTTTAAATCGTAGCGTATCTGCAATTTAATAAAATCTCAGGTTCTCAGTTGTAAAAAAACTATGTGTCTATGTGGTAAAAATGAAAAAGGTGTCTGAAAAGTAGGTTTTTCGACACCTTTTTCACAAAAATTATTCAAGTGGCCGTTCCACTCGTTTGTTCCACCAACCAAATTGAAAGTATTGTTGATTCCTAATTGATTCATTAACATACAAGCTTGTCCACTTCTATTGCCCGAACGACAATATACATAGTAGTTTTTAGTTTTGTCCAATGCTTCTAAAGCATTTAAAAAATCTTGACCTTGATAAAAATCGTGATTGATTGATCCAGGGATTTTCCCTTCTTCAATTTCTTCTAATGTACGAACATCCAAAATCACAGCATTGCTATCATTTTGAACCTCTTGCCACCATTGTTCTTGTGCTAAATCCATATCTTTTATTTGATTAATAATTTACAAAAATAGTAAATATTATTTTATTTTCTCTCACAAAATTAGCTAAATATACAGATGAAACATTTATTACTACTATACTTTACCTCTCTAAACAAAATTACCTATTTTTGCAACAATTAGCATATTACAATACAAAAAAACATGTCATCACATCATATTGTACGCGACGACCAAGAACCTGCCTTAATCATTGCCAATGGCGAGGCTTGTAACATCGACCTTATGCATCAATTATTAGAATGGAGTCCGCTGGTAGTGGTATTGGATTCTGCCATCGACCGAGTGTTGGAATTGGGTATCAAAATTGATGTGCTATTGGGAGATTTCGACCGTGGTTTCAATTCCGAAAAATACAAAGAACTTCAATATCCATTGGAAATTATCCCTTATTCATGTCAAAATTCTACCGATTTGGAAAAGGCATTTCACTTTCTTATCGAACGAGGACACAAAATGGCAAATGTAATTTGGGCAACAGGCAAAAGAATGGATCATACACTAAATAATATTACCTGTATTGCAAAATTTTCTCAGCAGTTGGAAATTGTTTTATTTGACGATTATTCCAAAATATTTGTTTTGCCCAAAACATACAAAAAATGGTACACAAAAGACACGGTGATTTCCCTAATGCCTATTGGAAAAGTTGAAGGAATTACTACAAAAAATTTAGTATATCCCTTGCAAAACGACAGTTTAGAATTGGGCGTTCGTACAGGTAATAGCAACAGTGTATTGGAAGATGGAATCGTAGAAATCACCTATGAACGAGGACACTTATTAATGATGGAGTGTTGGGATTAAAATCGATTTAAGATATTCGACACGATAATTGACAATATCCGTGAAATTATTGCAAAATTTACATTTTAGTTTATTAGAAAAATTAATTAATATTTAACACACCTACAAAGCTATTCTTTTGACAAAAAAAACTTCTAATTCATTTAAAATAGGTAACTTTACAAGTTTAAAACAGTCAAAAAATAAAAAATGAAAAAAAGACTTTTACCTATATCGCTTATAATGATAGGCTTTGTTTCAAATGCACAGGTTGGTATAGGTACCTTGACACCAAACAACTCTGCACAACTTGATGTAGTAGCAGCAGATAAAGGTATTTTGATACCAAGAGTAGCATTGCAAAACATTACTGATGCTACAACTATTACAAATGGAAACGTTAACTCTTTATTAGTATTTAATACTACAAACAGTAACTTAATTACACCAGGTTACTACTATTGGTATGTGGACAAATGGCATAGAATCATAAATGCAAACGACATTGCTGATTTGGATACTGATACTACAAACGCTTCTATGATTGTAGAAAATGGTGTATTGAAATTGATTGACTCTGTTGGAAATATAACTCAAGTAAATATTTCAGACTTAAACATCCCTACAACTATCGTTGACAACGGTACTTCATTTACTTACACAAACGAATTGGGTGAAGCAGTTACAATCAATTTATTAGAAGGTCCTACTGGAAATGGTATTGCGAATATCACAGTAAATCCTTCGAACCCATCAATTGCAATCATTACTTATACAAACGGTACAATGGCTGAATTGCCTTTGCCTCAAGGTCCTCAGGGTATTCAAGGTATTCAAGGTCCTAAAGGAGATGATGGTGAAGACGGTGTAGGTATCGCTTCTATTGCAACGGTCAAAGATCCTGTAACTGGAATTACTAGCGCTACAGTAAACTATACGAATGGTACTTCCGCTACTCCATTCCCAATCAACGATGGAGCTTCTTTCCTTTCGGGAAGTGGAAATCCTGAGAATATTGATGGTAAAAACGGTGACTCTTATGTTGACACCACTACAGGTGATGTTTGGGTAAAAGATAATGGTACTTGGACAAACACTGGGGATTCATTGAACGGTAGAGGTATAGAATCTATTAATACTGTAAAAGACCCTACTACTGGAATTACAACTGTTACTGTAAACTATACAGACGGTACTTCAGCTACTCCTTTTACAATCAATGATGGTGTAGGAATTGATACAATCACAGTTGATGCTAGTCAAAATGTACCAGGATTTACTACAATGACAGTTACATTGTCAAATGGTAATACATTGCCAATTCAAGTGAAAAATGGTGTAGATGGTGAAAACGGTAAAACTCCAACTATTGAAATTGAAGATATAGCTGCAACTGCTAATACACCTAAAGGTAAAAAGATTACATACAAAATCGATGGTATTGTTGTAAATACATACACAGTTTACGATGGTGTAGGAATTTCAGCTATTACAGAAACTAAAGATTCGGACGGAAATTCTATAGTTAAAGTTAAAACTACGGATGGTGCTGAAACTGAAATTACCGTAAACAAAGGGGATGACGGTGTAAGCATTACTAATGTAGCTGTTGATGCTAGTCAAAATGTACCAGGATTTACTACAATGACAGTTACATTGTCAAATGGTAATACATTGCCAATTCAAGTGAAAAATGGTGTAGATGGTGAAAACGGTAAAACTCCAACTATTGAAATTGAAGATGTAGCTGCAACTGCTAATACACCTAAAGGTAAAAAGATTACATACAAAATCGATGGTATTGTTGTAAATACATACACAGTTTACGATGGTGTAGGAATTTCAGCTATTACAGAAACTAAAGATTCAGACGGAAATTCTATAGTTAAAGTTAAAACTACGGATGGTGCTGAAACTGAAATTACCGTAAACAAAGGGGATGACGGTGTAAGCATTACTAATGTAGCTGTTGATGCTAGTCAAAATGTACCAGGATTTACTACAATGACAGTTACATTGTCAAATGGTAATACATTGCCAATTCAAGTGAAAAATGGTGTAGATGGTGAAAACGGTAAAACTCCAACTATCGAAATTGAAGATATAGCTGCAACTGCTAATACACCTAAAGGTAAAAAGATTACATACAAAATCGATGGTATTGTTGTAAATACATACACAGTTTACGATGGTGTAGGAATTTCAGCTATTACAGAAACTAAAGATTCGGACGGAAATTCTATAGTTAAAGTTAAAACTACGGATGGTGCTGAAACTGAAATTACCGTAAACAAAGGGGATGACGGTGTAAGTATTACTAATGTAGCTGTTGATGCTAGTCAAAATGTACCAGGATTTACTACAATGACAGTTACATTGTCAAATGGTAATACATTGCCAATTCAAGTGAAAAATGGTGTAGATGGTGAAAACGGTAAAACTCCAACTATTGAAATTGAAGATGTAGCTGCAACTGCTAATACACCTAAAGGTAAAAAGATTACATACAAAATCGATGGTATTGTTGTAAATACATACACAGTTTACGATGGCAAAGACGGTAGAGGTATAACAAGTATTGTTCAAGATACAACAGATCCGGCTAAGTTGACAGTAAATTACACTGATAATACAACATCTGAAGTTACAATTCCAGGATTGAACTGGACAGCTGCAAATGGATTAAACAAACCTGATGCAAATACCGTTCACCTTGGTGGTACATTAATCAAGCCTACTAAAATTACAACAGACGCTACTAATACTATAGCTTTAGAGGGATTACAACCTACTACTGAAATCGAAAATGATAAATTTGTTGTAGTAGATGCTAACGGTGTTGTAAAAACATTTGAACCTACTTATTCATCTACTGAAAAAGCTACGGGTAAAAAATGGGTTGATGGTAAAACAGTATATGAAAAAACTTTGACGTACAACCACACAGGTGGTACTCAAATTATATTACCAGCAGATTCAAGACCAACAAACATCATCGGATTTAGATTTATCGGTAAAACAACTAATAAATTTACAAGTGACTATTCTTCATACAATCCTTCTACTGGAGTGATGACTTTAGGACATGGGGTAATGAGTGTAGGACATCCAGCAGGTGAATACTATATCATCTTGGAATATTTCAACGACTAATTTATGACAATAAAATACCAGTGTATGTAAAGTACACTGGTATATTATAAATTAGTAATTTAACTTCAAATCGAATAATAATGAAGAAAAAGAATATAGTAATTAGCTTTTTAGCATTGGCAAATATTTCTGTATTTTCTCAAGAGGCTAAAACCGTAAACAAAGGTATGCTTTCTGTAGAGCCACATACCATTGTTTCTACCTATTTTGATTTCGAAAATCATACAAGTGGAAAAATGATCAATGATGGTGAATTTTATTTTTACGCTGATTACAACAACGAAGGTGACGTTTCTTTCACTCAAAACAAAACAACTGGTTATGTAGTTTTTGAAGGAAAAAAATCCAATATTCAAAAAATTAGTGGAAATGCTCCTAGCTATTTCTACAATGCTATTTTCAACAATGCTTCTCAATTTACCATATCAAACGAAACTGTTTACAAAGGTTTGGTAAATTTTTCGGATGGTATTGTATATATGGATCATGAAAACGGTGGTGCGTTTGTATTTCTAAAAGGTGCCAATCACATTAATACAGCTGATAAATCACACGTAGATGGAGAGGTTGAAAAAATAGGAAACGAACAATTCAAATATCCAATTGGTGATGGTAGATACTACCGTTTTGCAAGTATTTCTGCTCCTGCTTTAGAAGCTGATAGTTTTACAGGCGAATATTTCCTCATTAATTCTAATACTCAATATCCTCATAAAGATAAAGAAGGTAGTATCGAATTGATAGACAACAAAGAATATTGGATTATCAAAAAAGACCACCCTACTGACAGCCAAGTTTTAGTAACTTTATCTTGGGACGAGCGTACAACTCCAACTGAATTATTAGGGAACAAAACAGAATTGTTACGCGTGGTTCGTTGGGATGAAGCTGAAAAATTGTGGATTGACGAAGGAGGGGTAGTAGATTTTGCAAGTAAAACAGTTACTACACCTGTAAAAATGGAAAACTACGGCGTATTTACTTTGGGTAGAATCAAAAAAGATTGGATTGAAGAAGGAGATGTGGTTATTCATAATGTTGTAACTGACAACAACGACGGAAACAACGATTATTTCTACATCAAAAACATTCAAAGATATCCTGAAAACACAGTACGTATCTTCAACAGATGGGGTAGAGAAATTTACCACACTGAAAATTATGACAGCAACGGTAATGTGTTTAGAGGATATGCCGAAGGTAAAGGTGTAATCAATCCAGGTGAAAAAGTTCCAACAGGTACTTATTACTACATTGTTGAATATACTATCAAAACAAACGATGTAAGCAAACGCATCAAAAAAGCAGGTTACTTACATTTTGAAGCAAATAAATAATCTGAATGATATC
Source organism: Capnocytophaga sp. ARDL2 (assembly GCF_041530365.1). Lineage (NCBI taxonomy): Bacteria > Pseudomonadati > Bacteroidota > Flavobacteriia > Flavobacteriales > Flavobacteriaceae > Capnocytophaga > Capnocytophaga sp. ARDL2. The sequence continues at coordinate 1,790,685 of NZ_CP168034.1, read as the reverse complement.
CATAAAAAACGGTTTTTCAATTGAAAAACCGTTTTTTATTTATAATTAATTATGTCAACATTCCTCCGTCAACATTCAATACTTGTCCTGTGATATAGATTGACAAATCTGATGCTAAGAAAACACATGCATTTGCAATATCTTCTGGCTTCCCTCCTCTTTTCAAAGGAATGGCGTCTATCCAACCTTTTACTACATTTTCACCTAATTTTGCAGTCATTTCTGTTTCAATAAATCCTGGTGCAATTACGTTACAACGAATATTTCTCGAACCTAATTCCAAAGCTACAGATTTAGAAAAACCAATAATTCCAGCTTTTGATGCTGCGTAATTTGCTTGACCTGCATTTCCTTTTACACCTACAACGGAACTCATATTGATAATCGAACCTTTGCGGTTTTTCAATAAAGTACGTTGTACAGCTTTGGTCATGTTGAAAACTGATTTCAAGTTCACTGCAATTACTTCGTCATAATCAGCTTCAGACATTCTCATCAACAAATTGTCTTTGGTAATTCCTGCATTGTTGATCAATACATCGATGGTACCAAAATATTCCAAAATTTCATCTACCAATTTTTGTGATTGTTCAAAATCTGCTGCATTTGATTGGTATCCTTTTGCTTTTACTCCCAAAGCAATCAATTCGTTTTCCAATTCTGTAGCTGCTTGTACAGACGAGCTGTAAGTAAAGGCAACATCTGCTCCTTGCTTTGCAAACTCGATAGCAATTCCTCTACCAATTCCGCGTGTAGCTCCTGTGATAATCGCTACTTTATTTTCTAATAATTTCATTTTTATCAATTGATTTGATTAATAATATTTTGTTTTTGTTTTTTAATTTCCATAAAATGAGAAGGGGGCAATCCTGTTATTTTTTTGAACTGTGCACTCAAACTTGCCGAAGAATTGTAATTGAGTTTAAAAGCTATTTCTGAAAGTGTAAAATCTTCATACACCAACAATTCTTTTACCTTTTCTATTTCTTGTAAAGTGTAAAACTGTTCAATAGATTGCGACTCTTGCTGTGAAAATAATTCTTCCAAAACATCGTATTCAATCTGCAATTTACTTTGCAAATATTCGGGTAAGGTAATTTGTAAATCATTGAGATCTTTTGAAACCAATTCGATGATTTGATTTTTTATTCTTTCTACTAACAAACTTTTTTTTTCATCCAATATTTCAAATCCCAAAGATTGAATGGCCTTTTCAATTTTATTACGGTCTTCTAATGTAATTGCTTCGTGAAACTCTATCACACCTAAATCCACATCATTGAGTTCAAACCCCATATCTTCCATCAATCGCTCGATGACTAAAATACATCGTGAACTCACCATATTTTTTATTCGAAGTAATTTCATATTCTAATTTTCTTGTTTTAAGATTCAAAAATAGGACATTTTTAGGGAAAATAAAAATTTATCCCAAAAACTCCAATATCGTTTGAGTAATGTATTGAATTTGTTCATCCGTCAATTCGGTGTGCATTGGTAAGGCAATTACTTCATTACTCAACTGATTGGTTATTACAAAGTTTTCTTCTTTGTATCTTGGGGCTAAATAGGCTTTTTGCTTATGCAATGGTATCGGATAATAAATCGCACATGGAATTTGTTTTTCTTGCAAATGTGCCAATAATGCATCGCGTTTTCCATTGGTAATTCTCAAAACATACTGATGAAAAACGTGGTCGTTTTTGCTTTCATCAAATTGTGGAACTACAATCGCAGCATGATTTTTCAAGGCCTCGTTGTATTTTTTCGCTGCCGTTCTTCTCGCTTGATTGTAACTATCCAGATGTGGTAATTTTGCTTGTAACACCACCGCTTGAATACTGTCTAAACGCGAATTTACCCCTATTACATCGTGATGATATCTCACATACATTCCGTGATTAACAATTCCTCTAATCGTATGAGCCAATTCGTCATCATTGGTAAAAATAGCTCCTCCATCTCCGTAACATCCCAAATTTTTTGACGGAAAAAACGAAGTAGCTCCCACATGTGCAATTGCTCCTGTTTTTACAGTTATTCCGTTGGTTTCATAATCCGCACCGATTCCTTGAGCGTTGTCTTCGATAACAAACAAATTGTGTTCTTTGGCAATTGCCATAATTTCGTCCATATTGGCAACTCGACCAAACAAATGAACTGGTACAATGGCTTTGGTTTTTGGCGTAATCGCTTTTTTGATTGCCTCTACCGAAATATTCATCGTATCCATATCCACATCTACCAAAACTGGTGTCAACTGTAACAAGGCAATTACCTCTACCGTAGCAGCAAATGTAAAATCGGCTGTGATGACTTCATCTTCTGGTTTCAATCCCAATCCCATCATAGCGATTTGCAATGCATCGGTACCATTGGCACACGGAATCACATGTTTTACTCCTAAGTAGTCTTCCAATGACTTTTGAAATTCGTGTACTTTGGGCCGTTAATAAATGCTGTCGTTTCTAATACTTCTTGTATTCCTTGATTGATTTCTTCTTTAATATGTTGGTACTGACTTTTTAAGTCCACCATTTGTAGGTTTTTCATATCAGCCCCCTATCCCCAAAGGGGAGAATACCTGTTAGGAGGAAACAGGGTTTAAAATTTATTTTATATTTTTCTTTTTTGGAGGTAAAAAAATTTCTCCTGTTACTACATTTTTTCCTGTCTTTTGTTCTAATTCTATTCTTGCATTTTTGGCAACTTCTCCTCCTTTTTTACTAGCTTTTGCATTTTCTTTCATTCCTTTTGCATTATCTGATTCTGCTATTTGTCTTATAGAAAGTTCTGCCAAAGTTGTAAAAAGAAGCTCTACCTCAGTTATGTGGTCTCTCAGATTTTGACTTTTCAATCCTTTTAACTCTTTATGCTCTTTCACCGTTAAGCCACTCCATTCCTGATGAATAATATTTGTCAAAATTGCAAATTGATTTTGTTCTGTGATTCCTGAAGTTTACCAATAATCCGTGAGTTTATTTCTCGTTTCTTGTCCTGTCATTCTTTGTTGAATCCATTTTTCAGAACGCCCCATTTTTTGCCAGTTTTCTCTTGCACGATCTAAACTTTGACTTGGATCTTGAATTTCCTGTAATCCTTCATAACCAACTTTTGCTAACCATTGCTTAAAAGGTTTTGCTTTAGGACTTGGTATTAATTGAATTAGACGAATAATTTACTCAACAGTTCCTGCTAATGTTTTTCTTTTATTACCTGATTCTGTAACCATTGGTACCTGGGGACAATTTGTCCCCAGGAAAGAATTTAACTCTAAATCCCTTTTTCTAATTTTCTTTAAATAATCTCTTGGATTTATAGAACCTGTCAATACTTCTACAATATCTACCAATGAAAAATACCATTCTTCCTTTTCTACATAATAATAACTTCTTATTTTTTTTCAAAAAGTATAATCCCTTCCATAATATAATATTATTTCATTAATTATTAAAATTGAGAATTTTATAAACCTATAAACATCAATTATTTATTTTTTCATTTGGATTAATTGTCATTAACCCCTACGGTTTTTGGGTTAAATGAAAATCTTTTAAATAAAACGGTTCAAAATAGGCAACATCTTCAAATATTTTATTTAAATATTTTTGATAACTTATCTGTACCATTTCTTTGGCTGATGGATGTTGAATTTCTAGGTAATAGTGAATATTTTCTCCTTTTAAAATATTCTGACATTTCATAGCTCCATCTCCTACCAAATGATAGATTCCCTCTGAAAATGGATTTTCTTCTACAATCCAAGCGTAGGTTGGCTTGATTTCATTATATTGATTGTCATAAATTGCTGCGAATACTTCCATTCTTCGAGCATCTATCATCGAAACGATTTGTTCCCCCTCTGCTACTTGCAATTGTCGGGCAATGATTTCCAATGTATTGACACTAATCAACGGAATGTTCAACGCATAACACAATCCTTTTGCCGATGAAACGCCTATTCGCAAACCTGTGTAAGAACCTGGACCTTTGCTAACCGATATTGCTGATAATTCTTTCCAACTAATCTGTGCTTCTTGGAACAATTCTTCAAACAATACATGTAGTTTTTCAGCATGGTTGAATTTTTCCTCCAAAATCTCTCGAAGTACAATCAATTCTCCATTTTTTGCCAAGGCAACCGAACATTTTTTTGTTGCGGTTTCAATGTGTAAAATCCAATTATTCATCGGTTTTTGGCTTTTTGTTTTTCATCACTCGGTAAATCCCCCACCCTACTACAATCAGCAGTAAATAGGGAACTACCATCAAATATACGATACCGTCATTTACCGCCTGAGCTGTGTTGCCACTGCCCTCGCTTTCGAGCACCGCTCTACACATTGCACATTGTGCCGATGCTGTGTTTTGGAATAGAAAAAATATTCCAAAAATATAGGGTAAAAATCGTTTAACTTGCATAATACGGCGAAATCATCAAATAAACAATTACTCCCGAAACGGCTACATACATCCACAAAGGATACGCAGTTCGTGCGATTTTTTTATGCTTGGTATAGTCGCTCAAAATTCCTCTCATGTAAGTTATCAAAACAATCGGAATGATTACAATCGACAACACGATGTGTGTAATCAAAATAAAGAAATAAATGTATCTCAACATTCCATCACCTCCATAAGGTGTTGATTCCGAAGTCATATGATAAGCCACATACATAACCAAAAACGCAACTGAACACGCCATTGCAAATTTGATTAATTTTTCATGCAACAAACGATTTCCTTTTTTGATTGCATTTACAGCCAAAAACAACAAAATTGCTGTCAATCCGTTGATGGCTGCATAAATGGGAGGTAAAAATGTCAAGGGGTCTACATCGTACCCCATTTTTTTCAAATTGATACCAAATAACGCTGCTACCGCAACTGGAATTATTACCGACAACGCGATAATCCATTTTTTGTAAGTCTTTTCTAATTGTTTGTTTTGTTCCATTGATAGTTTATTAATCCCCTGTGGGCGTTTATTTGCTTTCGACGTTTAATAGCTTCGCTCGTTTACCTTTCCCGTCAAATGCGGGATGCCTTCGTGTGTTTACTTGCTTAATTTATGAGAGATTTCTTCTTTCGTCGAAATGACATTTCGTATTAGAGACTATACAGAAATTTCGAAATTTCCAAATCATCTCATTCCTGTCACCTCTTATATGGGATCCAAATCCCTTCTATTCCTTCAACAATTTTTCAATATCTTGTTTTAGCATTTCGATGCCTGCTTCTTCTGTGCCATCATAAAACACGATAGGATTTCCGTATTCATCTGCTCTACAACGGATTTTACCATTTTTGTCGATTAAGGCAAACATTCCCGAATGTTCAAATCCACCTGGGGCATTCGGATTGGCAGCTGCGTATAAATTAAATTTATTGGCAAATGCAAAAATTTCGTCTTCATTTCCTGTAAAAAACTGCCAATGTGGTGATTGCACTCCCAATTCTTCGGCGTGATGTTTCAGAACTTCAGGCGTATCGTTTTCTTCATCTATTGAAAATGAAGCAATTCCAAAATCTGCATAGGTATAAAAATGTTCGTCCAACACTCTCATATTTTTGTTCATAATCGGACAAATAGTAGGACAATTGACAAAGAAAAACTCAACAACAAACACTTTTCCTTTGTAATAATCTTGTGTCAATACCTGTCCATCTTGATTGGTAAACGAAAACTTGGGCATTGTTCCAATCTTTTCCAAAGGTGCATTTTCGTTGGTTTTTGAAACAATTCGCTTATTGTCCACCACCGATTCGCTAGTAAATCTTTTAATGATTTTTGGCACGACCAATATTCCGAATATCAACACGATAAACGAAATCCATACATACGAATAATTCTTTTTGTGATTGTTTGATTCTGACATAGTTTTATTTTTTTATTTCACGTAGAAAATAAATTAATTTTCATCGTGGTTACTTCGATTTTAGCAGATGAAATTATCTTGACTTTTTTTTACGCAGATTTCGCAGATAATCACAGATTTTTTCTAAAATGGTTTAAGAAAACTATACTTAAAACGATTAAACCTACGGTTTAAAGCAGATTACCCTAGATTTTATTTTTTTTTGATAAATCAAAAAAATATCAGCGAAAATCTAATCAGCATTAAAAAACATAAAAATCTATTCCGTGATATTATCTTTACGATTGTTTTTCTTCAAAGCCGCACGATATTCCGCTAAAATCACCTTGACATCGTCTGCCATTTCGTTGTGCAAATCAGCGGCCGATGCCGTGTTATATCCTTCGCGATACTCCTCCTCGCCTTTTTTGTTTTTACCTTTTCTTCCTCGCAAATTCAACTCTTTATCAATGATATAAACTTGCGTTGTACCAGTATTTTCAGAAAGATTTCCAACCAAATGCAATTGATTATAATACGATAGAATTTCTTCGTTTGTAGCAAAGACAAAATACCAATTTTTCATATCAATGGTACGTTGCATTTCATTTAGTAAGTCTAAAATTTCACTTTGCAAACCATTGGGTGCTACATAAACTACCTGGAAATCTACAAAATCTTTGTTTTTTGAATAGATTTTATGAGCCAAATTGGTCAAATTTCCTTTTATAGACGAAATATCTGAACCTGTAAATCCCAAAATAGTAATTTTATTTTTCAATTGAGGATTTTCGTTTTCCTCTGAAAGAGTTTTCCATTGTGGAAGTTCTCTTACCTGCTCCGTAACGATAGGAAGTTTCATAAAGTCATTAATCCCCAAAGCAAAAAACAAATATGTAAGTATGGGTAAAACAAACAGTGCTACAAACAAGCCTACTTTTTTCATGATAAAAATTTTGAGTACAAAAGTAAGAAAATCCAATAGTATAAAACGAATATATGAAAATAAATATTCGTAATATAGTGTTAATTTCTTTTATTTTAAATACAAAAAATCGCAATTTTTCGTATTTTTGCTCTATGAAAAAATTAGGAATAATTGGATGTGGATGGTTGGGTAAAAAAATAGGGTTTGTATTGCAAGATAAGTTTGAAATTTTTGCTACTACAACTTCCAAAGAATTCGAACTTTTTTCTATTGGGTTTACAACAAAAAAAATAAATTTTGATGAAAAAATTACCATCAACCGATGGGAACAACTCGACCAATTGGACATTTTAATATTAGCAATTCCCTTTTCAAAAAAAATGGAAGAAAGGTAGCTTTTCCATCGATTAAACAATTTAAAGCATTTTATCAACGGGTATAATGGACAAAGTTTTTTGATGAGTTCAGTGGGAATTTACTCCGAAAAAGAATGTATTTTTACAGAAGAAAATAATTCAATTAAAAATTTAGATAAAACTTTATTTTACTTTGAAAATCAGTTAAAAGAAAATTTATCAAAATTAAACATTTTGCGATTAGGAGGATTAATGGGAGCTGATAGATATTTGAGTAAATAATAAACCGTTTGATAGCTTATTTTTTGGTCTTTAAAATACATTTCTACTGGAAGTTTTCTCCATTAACAGCCTTTTTTTAATCGTTTGATTATCAGAAGAAAAATCAATGATAAATCAAATTTTGCTTTAAATCCTCTTTTTCCTGTACTCAAATAAGGAAGAATCCATTTTTTTATCGTATATTTGCTCAAATTTCCTTGATTTTCATGTTGTTATCCAACAGCAAAAATGCTAAAAATTCTTGGAACTTTTACTCTTTTAAAAGTTTAAATGGGTTTAATATTTGGAAAGTAAATAACCAAATAAAAAATGAAAATTCACTAATTAACTATTCAATTACTTTTATGAGCCATACCATTAATTGCAATGGAAAATTACTATCCTTAGAGGCACCTATCGTAATGGGAATTTTAAATGCAACTCCCGATTCTTTTTTTGATGGAGGAAAATTTAACCATTTGTCAAATGCACTTTCACAGATAGAAAAAATGATCAATGACGGTGTTTCTATTATCGACATTGGAGGCTACTCAACTCGACCAAATGCACCAGAAGTTTCTGAAAAAGAAGAAATTGATAGAATTTTACCGATTGTAAAAGAAGCTGTAAAACAATTTCCGAACACACTATTTTCTATTGATACATTTCGTGTAAATGTAGCTGAAGAATGTCTAAAAACTGGTGCTCATATCATCAATGATGTTTCGGGAGGAATAGCAGATGTAAAAATGTTTGAAACAGTTGCAAAATACAACGTTCCTTATATTTTGATGCATTCCAAAGGGACACCGAAAACCATGCAACACCTTACTAATTACGAGGATATTGTAAAAGAAATGATGTATTATTTTTCGCAACAAATCTCCAAAGCTCGTCAAACAGGTATCAAAGATATCATTATCGACCCTGGATTTGGATTTGCAAAAACACTTGACCAAAATTATGAAATCCTTTCAAAATTAGAAGTTTTTCAATTATTGGAAGTCCCTTTACTTTCGGCTTTATCTCGAAAATCAATGATTTATAAATTACTCGATAACAATCCAGAAGATGCCCTCAACGGAACGACAGCACTCCACACCATTTCTCTACTAAAAGGAGCTAAAATCTTGAGAGTCCACGATGTGAAAGAAGCAGTAGAATGTGTGAAAATTTATAAAAAAATGTTCAATTCGTATTTATTAAAAAAATAATATTCATACTTATTCAAAATAATTCCATAAATAGAACAGGATTAATTAAGTAAAAAAAATCAAATAAGTTAAATCACAATTTTTATCTTAATTTCAATACTGGCTTTTCAATAAAATGCCATAGAAAATAAGAAAATAAACAAGCTAATACAACTACTATTACATTATAAAATATAGGATTTTCATTTTGAAAATCGAATGATGCTATCGTTTGAATTATTGGATAATGTACTAAATACAATCCATAACTATAATCATTTTTAAAATCTAATTTTGAAAAATATGGAAGTTTGAATGCAACAAAAAACACTATCATTGCAATGCTAAACGGAAATAACAATGACGTTTTATATTGTAAAAAAAACAAAGCAGGAAATATAAACCATATTATATTTCTCTTAAAATAATGAAAATTTTTATAAAGCAATATTCCTGATACAAAATAAGTTAACACTCCTGGAAATTGTTTAGCATACAAATTATTTTGTTGAATTTCATTAAAATAATAAAAATAAATAAATGACATTAAATATAGAGATGCCAAACAAATATTTGCTGTAATTCTACTTTTATTTTTAATCAAAAAGAATAATACAGGAACAAATATATAAAACATTACTTCGATTTTTATCGTCCAAAGCGAACCATTCACGGCACAATTATCTGGATTTAAAGCAAAGACATCATGAATGCAAGGTTTTAAAAAATTTAGGAAAGATAAATTATTAACTAAATAAGATAAATATTCATTAGAAAAGTATTCTTTTAAAGTAAGTTTTGATACAAAAAACAAAAGAACCGAAAAAAACAAAATTACAAAAGCATATGCGGGATATATACGTAAAAATCTATTTTTGAAATAAGTTTTTTTATCATTTTTTTCAACACTAGCATATATCAACATACCACTCACAACAAAAAATGCATAAATAGCATAATGAAAATTTCTTGCAAAAGTAAGCGATGTAAAACCCGACAACTCTATAAAATGAGTTACAAAAACCATAAATGCTAACAGCAATCGTAAGAATTGCAAATTATTTTCCTTAGTCATTTTTTTTTACATTAATTCATCTACAATTTGTAGAGATTGAAATTCGTTTTTAGAATGACTGTGCAGTTGAATATAATTCAATAAGGTCTTTACTATTTTTTTTCGTTCGTTTCCATTAAAAATAGTAACTTTATCCCATTGTGTAAGCATAGCTTTTTTAATATAATCACTTTCCTCTATTGGCAAACAATTATATGAAAATACTGATTCAAATCCACCTTCTTTTACATTGAAATAGGGATTTTCAACTGTAGAATCATCTGGATAAAATCCTAAATATTTAGTAATTTTCATCAAAAAACAAATATGAAAATCAGGATTCCAATGTACAGAATCATAAAACAACAAAGTGTTTTTTATAAAATGAAACAATTCCTTTTGTGCGTATTCTTCTCGTAATATTTTATATAGAAATTCACTAAGAAAAAAAACAACTACACTTTTTTTATAGTCCAATTGCAAAGATTGATAGGGGTGAAGAATTTCAACTGTTTTAAAATGAAACAATTCACTTTTATTGCGAGATTGAAAAGAAATTTGCAAAAGATTGAGCGGTTGAAAATAAGATTTTTTGACCGCTCCTCTCACAAAAAATGTTTTAATTCCATCTGTTTCAGTAAAGCATTTTACAATCAGATTTTTCTCTTGATACTTTACTACATTCAACACTATAGCTTGAGTTGTGACCATTGTTTATCTTACGATTGCAATTTTTGTAGTTCCTATTTGAGCACCTTGGTTATCACTTACAAAAACAGTATAAACTCCAGAAGGAACTTTATTTCCAAAGAAATCCCTTGTATCCCATGTGATTGTACCACTATTAGCAACTATTTCATAGACTAAATTTCCTGCTACGTCAGCAATTTTTACATTTGAACGTTCCGTCAATCCTACAATTTTTACATCACCTACAAATTCTGGTCGCATTGGATTTGGAAAGGCGTACAACTCATCTAAATTGTCTCTGGTTGTAGATGAAGTAGGATTGAAAAAGGAAACAACTCCTTTTTCCGTACCAAAAATTACCTCTCCTGTCAACTCATTTATTTCGATAGAATGAATATTATTGCTCAACAAAGGTGAATTGGTTGTGTCGAAATGATGTAATGTTTCTTGTCCATTATATGAAACACAAAATACCCCAGCATCTGCTACTGCAATCCATTTATTGTTTGCTCCGTCAACTTTGATTTGTGAAATATTTTGATCTTCAAACAATTCTGATCCAATTCCATTTTCTTCGAAGATTATAGGAGTAACCGTTAAATTGTTGGAAGTTAAAAATTGATTTACATTTGGTAATATTCTTAAACTACTAAATCCTCCTATCCACAATTGATTATTTTTATCTACAGCTATACTTTCTATAAAATTAAATACTAAACCATTTTCTGTTGTAATAACATACAACTTATTTGATTGCTTTTCATTAAATCCAAACAAACCTTTACCTCTAGTAGGCGCCCACACAGTACCATTTTTATCAACAACAGGTTTAAAGGAATCTGAAAAATCTGAGGATAAATGATAGGATGTAAAGTTGTGATTTTTATCAAATTTATGCAACTCATTAGGTGCAAGAGAAGACATAAACCAACCATTTCCTTCAGAATCAAATGAAATACCATTTACCCTTACTGAATTATCTATATGCATTGCGGAAATTGGATATCCATTGAAAGCGTTATAAAATTTATATTCAAAATCATTTACAGATTGTTTATAATTTTTTACTTCAATAATCCCTGTATAAAAACTTGTGATATACATAATACTATCATCAAACGGAGGAAAAGCTACATCAGAAACCGCCGGAATATTATGTTGCTCTGTAGGGATAAATTCCCATTTATTATTTCTCAAAAAAGAAATTGGTGCTTTGATTAATGGATATGGATTATAATTCCTATGTCCTCCATATAAAAACCACAATTCGTTGTTCGGAGAATTTCTCACTTTGATTACCTTATTGCTATATGGCCCTTCTGGTGAAATTTTTTGCTTCGAAATGCTATTGTACAATCCATTTTCATTTGTTCCTACAAATGAGTATGTTGGATTTTTGTAAATTCCTGTTGTAAAATTAGTCAAATTTTCAACCGATTGAAAATTGTATTGCATTGTATTTGAAGTATTCAACACAAACATTTTATCCTCAAATATCAATGTAAGATTGTTTCCAAAAACAGTCATCTCTTTTACTGTTGCATCAAATAGTTTTACATCTACAAACGTACTTCCATTGTATTTGAACAAAGCATTATTTCTATATGCATACAACTCATTACCTAAAATTTCAATATTATCCCAAACTTCATTACTCAATGTAGCCCATTTGTTTACATTGACCAAATTTTCAGAAATTTTTCCTCTTCTCAAATGCCCATTCTCATCTATTACAAATAGATACTGATTGCTTACAGCAACGTCTTTAATCAATATTTCAGTCCCATTTTCACCTAAATAATACGTATCTCCAAATGTATTACTATTCAACAAAAACTTTGAAACCCCATATCCTGTCGCAATATATGCATTGCCACTTCGTACAACTATTTTAGTGATTTTCTTCTGTTCTGATAGCAAATTTGATTTATTTACAATATCATTGATATATTGAACATTGCCATTTGAAACAGAAATAAGTGCTATTTCTCCTTTTGCATTTCCTACTATAATTTTTTTGTTTGTAGGACTATAAGCCATTGTAGTTATATCTGCTATTTTCAATCCATTTATTGAATTGAAAATTTCTTTTTCATTGGTTATATCGTTGTGAATAATTACACTATTTTCTGTAGCATAAAATGTCTTGGAATATTCTGCATCAATCTCTACAATCTGGTTATAAGAATAATAATCTTTCCATTCTGTATATTTTTGAGAAAATGAAGTTAATGATACCCCCAATAACAGTGCTTGAACGACTTGTTTCATCTTTTTAGCTTTTAATAATTTACAAATATATCAAACTATTGGTTGTATCTCTATTTTTTCATAAAAAATTCCAGCCATTTTTTAATATGGCTGGATTATTTACTTACTATTTTAATTTTCCAACTTCTTTCGATAATTTTTCACCTTTTGGTTGGTAATCGCAATGTTGAGTACTTCTTCCATATGATCTACATAATGGAAAGTCAATCCTTTGATATAATCTGGATTGATTTTTTCTACATCGCGTTGGTTTTGCTTACACAAAATGATTTCTTTGATATTGGCTCTTTTAGCTGCTAATATTTTTTCTTTGATACCACCTACTGGCAATACTTTTCCTCTCAAGGTAATTTCTCCTGTCATAGCCAGGTTTTTCTTTACTCGTTTTTGTGTAAATGCCGAAACCATAGCGGTAAGCATTGCTATACCAGCACTTGGTCCGTCTTTTGGTGTAGCTCCTTCGGGTACATGCACATGCACTTTGTATTTTTCAAATAATTCGGGTTTTATTCCAAAATCTTCCGCATACGCCTTGATGTATTCCAAAGCAATCGTAGCAGATTCTTTCATTACTGTACCCAAATTTCCCGTCATAGTCAGTCCGCCTTTACCTTCTGACAAAATAGACTCAATGTATAAAATATCACCTCCTACTCGTGTCCAAGCCAATCCTGTAACAACCCCCGAAGTTTCGTTATTTTCGTACATATCATTGTCAAATTTTGGCACTCCTAAAATAGTGATTATATCCTCTTCAGTAGGTTTTGAATTAAATTCCTCTTCCATCACCAATGATTTGGCTATAAATCGAGCAATTTGAGCCATTAATTTATTTAATGAGCGAACACCTGATTCTCTTGTATAGCGAGAAATGATAAATTCCAATTGTTTTTTACCCAATTGAATGACTTTTTTGTCCAATCCGTGTTCTTTCAACTGATTGGGCAACAAATGTTGTTTGGTAATTTCTACCTTTTCCTCGATGGTATATCCATTCATTTCGATAATTTCCATACGATCGAGCAAAGCGGGTTGAATGGTATTCAAACTATTAGATGTAGCCACAAACATTACTTTAGACAAGTCGTAACCTATCTCTAAAAAGTTGTCGTAAAACTCTTTATTTTGTTCTGGATCAAGCACTTCTAACAAAGCAGACGATGGGTCTCCATTGTGCGAATTTGACAATTTATCAATTTCGTCTAATACAAAAACAGGATTTGATGTTTTGGCTTTTTTCAAATTTTGCAAAATACGACCTGGCATTGCACCGATATAGGTTTTTCTATGTCCGCGAATTTCGGCTTCATCACGCAATCCTCCTAAAGAAAATCGCACATATTCCCTACCCAACGCATCAGCTATTGATTTTCCAATAGAAGTTTTTCCTACACCAGGAGGAACCGTACAAACACAAAATAGGCGATTTCATATCGTTTCGCAATTTCAAAACAGCCATATGTTCTAAAATGCGTTTTTTCACATCTTCCAATCCGTAATGCTCTTTATCTAAAAGCTCTTTTGCCTTTTTCAAGTCAAAAACATCTTCAGAATACACATTCCACGGCAATTCCAACATCAATTCCAAGTAATTTCTCATCAAAGCAAAATCTGGAGATTGATGATGCAAGCGTTGCATTTTGCTCAACTCTTTTTCGAAGTGTTCGTTTGTTTTGGCATTCCATTTCATTTGTTTGCCACGCTTTTTCATATCTTCGATTTCTGCCTCGTGCGTTCCTCCGCCCAATTCCTCTTGAATGGTTTTAATCTGCTGATTTAGGAAATATTCCTTTTGCTGATTGTCCATTTCCATTCGAGTCTTGTGTTGAATATCGTTTTTCAACTTCAATTTTTGCAATTCGGTTTGCATCAATTGCAAAGTAGCCAATGCACGATCTCTAAGGTCGAATCTTTCCAACAAAGATTGCTTTTCTTCAACAGAAATCTGCATATTTGACGAAACGAAATTGATTAAAAACTGTCCGCTTTCAATATTCTTGATGATAAAAGACATTTCCGACGGAATATTTTCATTGCTGTGAATCATATCCGTTGCCACATCTTTGATAGACTCTATAATCAAAGGAAACTCTGACTCTTCTACCCCTTCAAATGACTCTGAAACTGGTTTTGCAATAGCTTTTATAAATGGTTTATCTTCGAAAATTTCTTCCAAATGAAATCTTCTTTGACCTTGTAATAATACGGTATAATTTCCATTGGGTAATTTTACAACTTTCAAGATTTTTGCAATGGTACCTATTTCATACAAATCATTTTTAGTAGGGTCGTCTATTTTTTCATTTTTCTGTGCAACTACCCCAATCATTTGATTGTTTTGTTGAGCATATTCAATCGCCTTCATAGATTTGCTTCTCCCAGCTGTAATCGGAATCACAACACCAGGAAACAACACCAAATTTCTCAAAGGCAAAATACATAAAGTATCAGGAATTTCAATCAATGACATTTCCTCTTCTTCTTCAGGAGTCAATAATGGAATAAATTCTGCATTACTGTCCAATTCGGGAAGTGTCAAATTGTCAATAGTAATAATATTTTCTTTTTTCATCGGTAAATATTGTCAAAATGTCAGAAAAAAGCATATTTTTTAACTAAAAAACATACTTCTAATTATAAGATGGTATATTGGTCAATCACTGTGCCATTATATTCAAAAAATGTCATTGAATTTTTAATCACAAAACCTTACCTTTGCATAAAAACTACAAAACATGAACAAAAACATCATCTTATCAGGTGCTATTTTAGGAGCAATAAGTATCATTTTGGGAGCGTTTGGTGCTCATAGTTTAAAAGAAATATTAACTATAGATCAATTGACAAGTTTTGAATCGGGGGTTCGCTATCAAATGTATCATGCCATCTTTTTATTGTTTGTCGGATTGATAAATTTTCTTTCGGATAAACAACGAAAAACATTGCATATTCTGACATTATTAGGAACGATTATGTTTTCAGGTTCGATTTACTTATTAGCAACTCAAGATTTGATGGGAATGAACCTAAAATTTCTTTGGCCTGTAACTCCAATTGGAGGAACATTATTGATTATTGCATGGATATTTCTATGTTTTTATACTTTTTCTCAAAAAACTGACAAATAATAGCTTTTGTATGGTTTTTATTTACTAAGTTTGCCCAAAATTAATATTAACAAAAGATTTAAAATTACAATATGAGTCTTGTGGATACATTACAATTAGATAAGTATGGAATCAAAGATGTAAGCGAAGTGGCTTACAATCCAACATACGAAGAGTTGTTTATTGCAGAAACTGATGCAAATTTACAAGGATACGAAAAAGGACAAGTTACCGAATTAGGTGCTGTAAATGTAATGACTGGAGTATTTACTGGTCGTTCACCTAAAGATAAATACATCGTAAAAGACGCTGTTACAGAAAATACAATTTGGTGGACTTCTGAGCATGCTAAAAACGACAACAAACCAATTTCTCAAGACACTTGGAATGCTCTAAAAACAAACGTAGCAGAACAATTGTCCGGAAAAAAATTATACATCATCGACGCATATTGTGGTGCAAACGAAGATACTCGCTTAAAAGTTCGCTTTATCACTGAAGTAGCTTGGCAAGCACACTTTGTAAAAAATATGTTTATCCGTCCTACAGAGGAGGAATTGAAATCGTTTGGAGAACCAGATTTCGTGGTAATCAACGCCTCTAAAACTTCATTTAAAGATTACAAAGCTCACGGATTAAATTCTGAAGTATATATTGCGTTCAATCTTACTGAAAAAATACAGCTAATCGGTGGTACTTGGTACGGTGGTGAGATGAAAAAAGGATTGTTCTCAGTGATGAACTATTATTTACCATTGAAAGGAATCGCTTCAATGCACTGTTCGGCAAACAAAGGAAAAGACGGTGATGTGGCTGTATTCTTTGGATTGTCTGGTACAGGAAAAACAACTTTGTCAACAGACCCTAAACGTGAATTAATCGGAGACGATGAGCACGGTTGGGATAACGACGGTGTATTCAACTTTGAAGGTGGTTGTTATGCAAAAACAATCGACTTGTCAAAAGAAAACGAACCTGAAATTTTCGCAGCTATCAAGCGTGACGCTTTATTGGAAAATGTTACCGTTGATGCCAACGGAAAAATCGACTTTACAGATGGTTCGGTTACACAAAACACACGTGTTTCATACCCAATCGAACACATTGAAAACATCGTAAAACCAGTGTCTAAAGCAGGTCATGCAAAAAAAGTAATCTTCTTGACAGCAGATGCTTTTGGAGTAATGCCACCAGTTTCTAAATTGACGCCAGAACAAACGAAATACTACTTCCTTTCTGGATTTACAGCAAAATTGGCTGGAACGGAAAGAGGTGTTACACAACCAGAACCTACTTTCTCTGCTTGTTTCGGAAAAGCTTTCTTAGCTTGCACCCTACAAAATACGGTGAAGAGTTGGTAAAGAAAATGGAAGAACACAACGCTACTGCATATATGGTAAACACAGGATGGAACGGTACAGGTAAGCGTATTTCTATCAAAGATACTCGTGCAATCATCGACCGTATCTTGGATGGTTCTATCGAAAACTGCGAAACAACTATTGTTCCAATCTTCAACTTTGAGGTTCCAACGACTTTGGAAGGTGTAGATACCAACATTTTAGACCCAAGAAACACTTACGCTGATGCAAAAGAATGGGAAACGAAAGCTACTGATTTAGCGAAATTGTTTGTAGAAAACTTCAAAAATTATACAGACAACGAGGAAGGTAAATCTTTGGTAGTAGCTGGACCTCAATTATAAGAATTCATAATTTCATACAATACAAAAAAATCTGTTCGAACTATCGAACAGATTTTTTTATTAAAAATGTATGTCTAGTCCTGAAATAGCGATACACAAAAAGAATCGTTATTATGGAAAAGTATGTAAAACGTACCCAAAAGGATTACAATATGAGTTTTAAACTCAGTGTGGTAAAAGAAGTTGAATCTGGACAAATCTCCGTTACAGCAGCTACTAAAAAATACGGAATTCAAGGTCGAAATACAGTATTGAATTGGTTAAGAAAATTTGGTAACTTTGACTGGGAAAATCATACACCATCTAAATAGGTAGTATTTAATAATCTGTGTAAGTTAAAAAATTTCAGAAATAACTTTTTTAACTCACACACTTTGGGGGATAGTGTCCCTTGTGATGACTGTGATGAAATGTTTCAAACCAATTATAAAAATTTTAAATTAGAACATCTTATAAGTTTATCAGAAATCGATAGTTTTGACACTTTGTTTTTTTATTAATTTCTAAATGTAATCGCTACAAATCCTATTTGACTTGCTGGTGCATTGCTATCTGCTTTCCAGCGAAAGGTTCGTGCGGTTTTCAATGCAGGTTCTACCAAACATGGGGCACTATTTGTCGTACCACTCATCACTTGTTTTGCGTTGGTTACTTGTCCTTGTTTGTTTACAGTTACTTGGATGACTACCGTACCTGTTTCGTTACAATCTGCTTTGAAAATATTGTGACTTACCAAACTGCGACCGCTCAATCCCCAACTGTTTCCAGAACCAATTCCTTGTCCTCTACCCGCCCCATAATAACTATTGGCATACGGATCACCGTCGATTCTTCCTTTGTTTCCAGGAACTCCATCATCTCCCGTACCTGCTTGATTACCACTCCCCGAATTCCTTCCTGCTAAGATATTGTCTAAAGCCGAATTTGATGGTTTTCTTGTCGTGTTTTGCGTTGGTTTCGTTTGCGTTTGAGTAGATGTACGGTTCGTTGGTTGATTCGTTGGTTTTCTTACCTCTTTTTTTTGAACTTTCTCCGCTGCGACTATGGGTTTTGTTGCCACTTTATCTTGAGTAACTACCTTTTTATCAACTACTTTTGTTGGAGTTGGTTGTTTAGGTGTTTCCGTAGGTTGCGAAGGTGTTTCTACAGGAGCCGCAGGTCTTTCTTTTTCACTTTTAGGAGTTTGTCCAGCATTATGCTGACCAAAGCGAATAGCTATTTCACCACCTTGTTGCAAAAAGTTTTGTTCTATAGTCTGGAATTTATACAAAAAGATAACCAACAATAGTATCAAAAATACTATTGTGGTTATCAAAAATGATTTTTTTTCAGATGTTGTGTTTAAAAAAGTCATATTTTACTTAGGTTCTACAGCCAATACCACATTATAATTGTTGCGATAGGCAATATCCATAATAAACACCGCCTCTTCGATTGCTACACCTTTTGCTACGTGCAAAACAATGTTTTTCTGAGGCTGATCTTTCAACTTTTCTGCAAGGACTTCCTCTATCACTTCGGTAGATGTTTGGTCTTGATCCACAAAGAAGTTCAATTGGTCATCGATACTTACAGCTACGGTTTCTACTTCGTCAGATTTTCCTTCGGATGTAGGCAATACCAAATCCAATGCGTTGGTAGAAGTCATTGTCGTCAATGCAACAATGAAAAATATCAACAACAGAAAGATAATATCCGTCATCGAAGACATATTGAACTGCGTAGAAACTCTTCTTTTACCTTTGATATTCATAAATTATGCAGGTTCGTTTAACAAATCAAAAAAGTCTGCTCCTTCCGCTTCTAATTTATGAGAAAATCTATCAATTTTTCCGATGATGTGGTTGTATCCCAAATATGCGATAATTCCTACAATCAATCCGAAAACCGTTGTCATCATTGCGGTATAAACCCCTTCAGACAACATACTCATATCAATTCTCGATGATTTTGCTTCAGCCATTTCTCTAAAAGCCAATACCATACCTACTACAGTGCCTAAAAATCCTGTCATAGGTCCAATACCCGAAAGAGTAGCTAAATAATGTGTATTTTTCTCTAAATGATACACCTCTGCTTTACCAGCGTTTTCCATTGCCATATTGATGTGTTCGATAGGTTTTCCGATACGAGAAATTCCTTTTTCTATGACACGAGCAACAGGAGTGTTGGCTGCTTTACAAAACGAACGAGCTTCGCTTAACTTTCCTTGCGACAACATCGTTTTGATTTGAGGCATAAAGTTAGCATCTACTTTGGTTGTTGATTTTAGCGTTAACCATCTTTCGATATAGATAAAAAGAACAGCAAACAACATTACAAACAACAATACCATAATAGATTGCCCAATAATTCCACCGCTGAAAATCAATTCATACAATGAAGTTTCTTTTACAATCGGTTCTTGTGTTTGATTTTCTGCAACTTGGGTAACTTGATTTAAAGTATCGGTTGCAGGTACTTGTAAAATCGTAAACATTTTTTATACTTGAATTTTATTATACTAATTGAGCCAATGCAATTTCAAAAGCTTTAGCCGAGATATTTGTTTTCTCTTTGTGAGTAGCGTAAATAGCCTCGATAGCTTTTTTGATTGTATTTGATGCGTCTTCGAAAATTTCTTTGTCGTTTAAAGAAACTTTTTTCTCCATAAAATAAGCAAAAACTCTTGCCATACCACAGTTTGAAATAAAATCTGGAATCAATGCTACTTTTGAATCTGTGTATTCCATAATTGGCCAAAGAAAATTTCTTTGTCAGCAAAAGGCACATTGGCACCACAAGTAATCACTTCCAATCCTGAAGCAATCATTGCGTCAACTTGAGATTGTTGTACCAAACGCGATGCCGCACATGGAGCGAAAATTTCTGCACCCATAGACCAGATTTTCTCGTTGATTTCTGCAAAAGGCACCATATTATCAGCTACCAAAGTATTTCCGTTTTTGTTCAAGAACAATTCTTTTACTTCTTCAAACAAATATCCATTTGGATTCATAATACCACCGTCTCTGTCGATGATTCCTACGATTTTAGCTCCCATTTCTGCGAAATAGTAAGCAGCCGCAGCTCCTACATTTCCAAATCCTTGAACAATTACGCGTTTTCCTTTAATATCACCTCCAAAAGTATTGTAGAAATGACGCACTGCCTCTGCTACTCCGTATCCAGTAATCAAATCAGCTACTTTGATTTTTTTCTCAACCGATGGAGAATACGCAGCATCTGTAACTTCTTTTACTACTCCTTGACGCAATTGACCAATACGGTTTATTTTTTCTGCTTCCGTTGGTTTGAAGTGTCCGTTGAAAACCCCCTCTTGTGGATGCCACAAACCGCAATCTTCAGTCATAGGGATTACTTCGTGGATTTCGTCCACATTTAAATCTCCACCTGTACCATAATAGTTTTTCAACAATGGGAAAACCGCTTTGTACCATCTTTTCAATACTCCCTCTTTTCGTGGATCTGTTGGATCAAAATTGATACCTGATTTTGCACCACCGATTGCTGGTCCTGCAACTGTAAACTTCACTTCCATTGTTTTTGCTAACGAAAGTACTTCGTTCATATCCAACCCTTTACGCATACGAGTGCCACCACCTGCAGCACCACCACGCAATGAATTAATTACAGCCCATCCTTCAGCTTCTGTTTCGCTATCAGACCAATGAAATACAACTTCAGGCTTTTTATTCTCAAATTTTTTCAACAAATCTTTCATCTTGTTTTTTTATTTAAATGTTTCAATTAATATATTTTATTTTTAATCCAACTACAAAGATATAATTTCTTTCGATAAAGAAACAATTTTATATCAGAATATTTCATTTCTTTACTAATTAATTATCAAATTTTCTGCTACAAACCAATGTTGAATAGTCTGTTAACGTTTGACCGTAGTATCAATACATTTATAGTTTTAAGTTAAATAAACAATAAAACTCATTTTTTCTACTAAATATCATTAACTAAAAAAATAAAATAAAGTATATTTGTACCCACAAATAATTCAATTTCTAAATGAAACCAAACACGCAACAATTACAAGATTTAATCGTTCAGGTAAGAAGAGATATTTTACGCATGGTACATGCAGTAAACTCAGGGCATCCAGGTGGTTCTTTGGGCTGTGTAGAATATTTCGTAGCTCTTTATCAAGTATTGATGGAAAACAACAAAGATTTCTCAATGGATGGAATCAATGAGGATGTGTTTTTCCTTTCAAATGGTCATATATCACCTGTATTTTACAGTGTATTAGCTCGTAGCGGATACTTTCCAGTGAGCGAATTAGCTACTTTTAGAAAAATCGACTCGAGATTACAAGGACACCCTACTACTCACTCGCATTTGCCAGGTGTACGTATGGCATCGGGGTCGTTAGGACAAGGTTTGTCGGTGGCTATAGGAACGGCTCAAGCTAAAAAAATGAACAACGATTCAAAATTAGTTTATGTATTGTTGGGAGACGGTGAATTGCAAGAAGGACAAAATTGGGAAGCAGCTATGTATGCTTCTGCAAAAAATGTGGACAATATCATCGCGACAGTAGATTTGAATGGTAAACAAATCGACGGACCTACAGACGAAGTTTTGAATATGGGAAGTTTGAAAAACAAATTCGAAGCTTTTGGTTGGGATGTGTTGGAAATAGAAAAAGGAAATGACATCGAAACTGTAATCAACGGATTGTCAGAAGCAAAAACAAGAACAGGAAAAGGAAAACCAGTGATGGTTTTGCTAAAAACAGAAATGGGTTACGGTGTGGACTTTATGATGCACACACATGCTTGGCACGGAAAAGCTTCCAAATGATGAGCAATTGGAAACGGCTTTGGCTCAAAACATTTCTACATTACAAGATTATTAATACACCTTTAGCTATTGGCATCCCGTATTTGGTGGGATAAATTGGGCTATAAGCAATTGGAAATGAGTGTTTATTGAAACTATTTTCTATTTTAGAGGATGGCTTTGAATTAAATAGTCATAGATAAAATTTTTGTGAAATGTATTTCAAATGGTTTCACACAGATTATCAATTTTATCATCCTTACGCTATATTTTAGCGATTCCTGATAACTAACGGGAGCAGATATATAAATTATGATGATTATTTTTTTTGATTTATCAAAAAAAATCTCTGGTAATCAGCTTTAAACTGAAAGTTTAATCGTTTTTAAATACATTTTTTTTATCATTTCAAAAAATCTGTGCCAATCTGTAAAATCTGCGTGAGAAACTTCCTTTTCTGTAGAGGGGCTGCGTGAGGAAAAAATCAAGATGACTTCAATGTTTTACAGTTGTTGTAACTTATGATTTCTCTAAAAGCGTAGCATTTCTGATTTTTATAGAAATCTCAGTTTCTCAGAGGTAATAAACTATGTGACTATGTGGTGAAAAATTGATTAATAGTTTCACAAAAATTTTAGAATAACCAATAATTTAAAAATTTTAGAAGTAAACAAAATGAAAAAATATACAGTATTAGGTCAAAAAGATACACGTTCTGGATTTGGAGCGGGATTGGCTGAATTGGGAAAAACAAATGAAAATGTAGTAGCACTTTGTGCTGATTTGATTGGTTCGTTGAAAATGGACGAATTCAACAAAAATCACCCAGAAAGATTTTTCCAAGTGGGAATTGCCGAGGCAAATATGATTGGTTTGGCGGCAGGTATGACCATTGGTGGAAAAATTCCATTTACAGGTACATTTGCCAACTTTTCTACGGGTCGCGTATATGACCAAATTCGTCAATCGGTGGCGTATTCTGAGAAAAATGTAAAAATCTGTGCTTCACACGCAGGACTTACTTTGGGAGAAGATGGTGCAACGCACCAAATTTTGGAAGACATCGGATTGATGAAAATGTTGCCAGGAATGACGGTTATCAACACTTGTGATTACAACCAAACCAAAGCAGCTACCATTGCAATTGCCGAACACCAAGGACCGGTTTATTTGAGATTTGGTCGTCCAGTAGTTCCAAATTTTATCCCTGAGGATATGCCGTTTGAAATCGGAAAAGCCATTGTACTTTCAGAAGGAACAGATGTAACGGTTATAGCAACAGGACATTTGGTATGGGAAGCTCTCCAAGCAGCTGAAACTTTGGAAGCTCAAGGAATTTCTGCCGAAGTTATCAACATCCATACCATCAAACCATTGGATGAAGAAGCAATTTTGAAATCTGTAGCGAAAACAAAATGTGTGGTAACTGCTGAAGAGCACAATATGTTGGGAGGATTGGGCGAAAGTGTTGCCAGAGTATTGGCGTTGAAAAATCCTGTACCACAAGAGTTTGTAGCGGTAAATGATGTGTTTGGAGAATCAGGAACACCAGAAGATTTGATGAACAAATACGGATTGAACGCTCAAAGCATCGTAGAAAAATCTTTGAAAGTTTTGAAGAGAAAGTAATTCTTTCAATAAGATATAAATCCCCTTTTGACATTTTTCAGAAGGGGATTTATGATTCTTTTATACTATGAGCGTGCCCCTTTGGGTCGCGTCGTCCACTGTATCTTTTTATTCCACTGCGGTTCCATAAAAAGGATGTCGCTTCCGCCACTCACGCGGGAGTTCTTCACAATTTATCATTGGTTTATCGAATGTAAAGTTATTTCAACATCCCTCCCATTCTCAACAAAAAATTCACGACCTTTGTACTATCAATATCAAAAAAATGTCAAAAAATAAAAACGCTATAATACAAACATTTCCCGTGCTTGGAATGAGCTGTGCCACTTGGTGTCAGTGGAGCAGAAAACATTGTCAGTCAGTTGGATGGCATCGTGTCGGTATCGGTAAATTTCGGGACGGGCAACCTTATGGTGGAGTATCTGCCCAATGTTACCAACATTCACGAAATCCAAAAAGCGGTGCAAAAAGGCGGCTACGACCTACTTATCGAAAATGAAGAAAAGTAACAACAAACCCTCGAAAATATTTACAAAAAAAAACTGTTTAAACTTTTCTAATAAACCTCATTATAAACCCTAAATACAACATTGCAACCCAAGTTGTATTTAGGGTTTCGTATCTCATTACCAATCCTTTAAATCCATCTAACCACGCAAAAGTCCGCTCTATTTTAAAACGATTTTTATACAATTTTTCATCAAAATAAACATCTTCATCCTGCCCATTTCTCGGATTTTGTTTGATATTGGCAATAATTTCTTTTTTCTCTAAAAATCGCCTTAAATCTCGGCTATCAAAACCTGAATATGCATTGAGAAACAGACCTTTATGTTCTATTTTTGCTTCTTTCAAAAGCCTCAAAATTTCTTTTAAAACCGATTCTATATCTTTCAAATCGTGATGATTACCAGATTTCGGACTGCCCATTGCTAAAATTTGCCCCAAATTATCACACAAAAAAATAGAATTGGTCATTTTTGACTTCTTTCTTGCTTGATAACCAACGGATTGACCGCCCATTCTGCATCGTGTATGACTTCCATCCAATTGCACGCAAGACATATCTAATTTTCGTTTGTTATGAAGCAATAAATTAAGCCAAATTCTCTGGAAATCACCATTTTTACTCCATTTGTTGAAGTAATAATAAACCGTTTGATAGCTTATTTTTTGGTCTTTAAAATACATTTCTACTGGAAGTTCTCTCCATTGACAGCCTGTTTTTAATCGTTTGATTATCAGAAGAGAAATCAATGATAAATCAAATTTTGTTTTAAATCCTCTTTTTCCTGTACTCAAATAAGGAAGAATCCATTTTTTTATCGTATCTTTGCCCAAAGTTCCTTGAATTTTAATTTTTTATGCAAAACAAAAATACTTATTTTTCTTGGAACTTTTACTCTTTTAAAAGTTTAAACAGGTTTAAAATCTAAAAAACTCAAATTTAGCCTATGTGCCAACAAAAATATAAAGAGTTAGCAGAGCAACTCCGATTGCCTTCTGGAGAAAAAGGTGTTGAAATTGGCAATATGATGCATCAATCAAATTTCTCAATGATCAAACACGCGATTGATTTTTTGGAAATTTTTGAGAATTCAAAAGTATTAGAAATCGGTCACGGAAATGCAAAACATTTGGAATATCTATTTAAAAATAAGCCCAAATTAGCTTATTTCGGTTTAGAAATTTCGGAATTAATGTATAAACAAGCAATTGAAAACACCACCCATCTTTCACTTTCTCAATCAATTCATTTTCAACTATATGACGGAGAAAACATTCCGTTTAAAGATGATTCTTTTGATGCTGTTTTTACGGTAAATACACTTTATTTTTGGCAAAATCCTATTCATTTTATTCAAGAATTGTATCGAGTGTTGAAGCCCAAAGGAAAATTAATTATAACTTTTATCCAAGAAAAATCATTTAAAAATTTACCTTTTACAAAGTTTGGATTCATTCCCTATAATAACCATTCAATCAAAGAGTTAGTTGACAATTCACGCTTTGTAATTCACAAATTTGAACATCAATCAGAAAATATTTTGAGCAAAATAGGCACTCCCATTTTAAGAGAATTTTCTACCTTTGTAATGAAAAAAGAATCATAGGAAAACAAAAAGCTCTTTTAAATTATTTTAGTTCACATATTACAAATAATAAAATGTAAAAACAGATTTCAGCATATTCAGAATTACACTGATTTACAGAACATTTTTGATTTAATGACAAAATAAATGAATCCCCCCTTAAACACTCACTAAAATTACTTGAAAAATGAAAGAATTACAAAAAGTAAATTGGTATAAAATTATCATCTTCTATTTTTCTATTCTAATAATAACTTTTTTATCAAGAAAACTACCAAATCTCTTTCAAATAATTGTGACTCTTTTTACAGAGGTACACTTACCGTGGAATTTCAATCACGGATTTGCAATTTTAATTGTTTCAATCCTTTTTTATAAATTTTATACAGATGAAAAATCCAAAATTTCTTTCTTAGGAAATCAAAAAGTAAAAGCATTGCTTTTTCCAATTATTCTATTTACAGGCTATACTATTTATGGATTCAAAAACAACCAAGGAGTTGATGAACATATTTGGGCATTTATATTTTGTTTCATAACATTTATTTATAATATTATGGAAGAATACACTTGGCGAGGATATCTAATTGAAAATTTAGGAAAGTTAAATCTAATTATAAAAAGCTTAATATCAGGAATATTTTGGGCTGTATGGCATGTATTCATATTCAATGATTTTGAACAATATGGTGGATTTTATCTATTTCTCATATTTTGCATTGTTTTTTCAATTTTGCTTACTTTTTCAGTTTTAAAAACAAAATCACTAATTGTTCCCGCTACTATTCATACTTTATTGATTAAAACGAATATTGTAACATTAATTTGTGTTATTGTTTTTTTGATTATTCTAACCACTTGGAATAAAATTATGCTTAAGAAATGAGCTTTAATAAAAAACACTTAACAAGCAATCTTACAATCCTTCAAAAAAATTCCACAACAATCCTTAGCAAAAAATTCACGAAATTCGCATTATAAAAATCAAGAAAAATGTCAAAAAATAAAAATACCATCACACAAACTTTTCCCATCCTTGGAATGAGCTGTGCGGCTTGTGCCAGCGGGGCAGAAAACATTGTAAAGCAAACCCAGGGCATCGTATCGGCTTCGGTAAATTTTGCCACGGGCAACCTTACGGTGGAATATTTTCCGAGTGCAACAAGCATTGCCGAAATAAAAAAAGCCGTACAAAAAGGCGGGTACGACCTACTTATCGAAAATGAAGAAGAACAACAACAAACCCTCGAAAACATTCACGAAGAGAAACTTAAAAAACTGAAATTCAAAACCACTTGGGCAATTATCTTTTCGCTTCCTGTGGTGATTATCGGAATGTTTTTTATGAATATGCCCTATGGCAACGAAACTTCGTGGTTATTTGCTACGCCTGTCGTATTTTGGTTAGGAAAAGATTTTTTCGTAAATGCGTGGAAACAAGCCCAACATCGCACTGCCAATATGGATACACTCGTGGCACTCAGCACAGGAATCGCCTACATTTTCAGTGTAGCGATGATGGTTTTCGCCGAATCTTTGCATCGAATGGGCATTCATCCGCATATTTATTTTGAGGCTGCTTCGGTGATTATTGCCTTTATTTTATTGGGACGATATTTAGAAGAAAAAGCCAAAGGAAATACTTCCACAGCCATAAAAAAGCTAATGGGATTACAGCCCAAAACCGTGGTGGTACTTGATGAAAATACTGAAAAAATTACTCCGATAGGCGAGGTAAATGCAGGGGATATTATTCTTGTAAAACCCGGTGAAAAGATTGCCGTAGACGGTGTGGTGACTTTGGGAACTTCCTTTGTGGACGAAAGTATGCTCAGTGGAGAACCTGTGCCTGTACAGAAATCCAAAGGCGAAAAAGTCTATGCAGGAACGATTAACCAAAAGGGAAGTTTTCAGTTTCAAGCTAAAAAGGTAGGCAAAGAGACACTCCTTGCTCAAATCATTAAAACCGTGCAAGACGCTCAGGGAAGTAAAGCCCCCGTACAAAAGTTAGTGGATAAAATTGCAGCGATTTTTGTGCCTACGGTTTTAGCAATTGCCGTGCTGACTTTCGCACTTTGGGTAATTTTAGGTGCTGAAAATCAATGGGTGCAAGGATTAATTTCCGCGGTTACGGTATTGATTATCGCTTGTCCTTGTGCCTTGGGATTGGCTACTCCCACCGCGATAATGGTGGGCGTAGGCAAAGGTGCTGAAAACGGAATCCTCATCAAAGATGCTGAAAGTTTGGAATCGGCAAATAAAATCAATGCGATTATCCTTGACAAAACGGGAACCATCACCGAAGGCAAACCGCAAGTTACCGATATTCAATGGTTAAACGATGAAGATACTACTGAAAATATTTTGGTAAGCATCGAAAAACAATCGGAACACCCGTTGGCAGAAGCGGTAGTGGGTTGTTTTAATAAAAACTTTGACAAAGTTGAAATATCGGATTTCCAAAGTATCACAGGAAAAGGAGCAAAAGCAATATTTAATGATAAAATGTATTTCGTAGGAAATCAAAAATTACTCCTCGAAAATCACATCAATATTGATGCAAAGCTAATTGAAAAAGCCGATGAATGGACACACCAAGCCAAAACCGTGATTTGGTTTGCTGATAGCCAAAAGGCATTGAGTGTGTTGGCAATTTCGGATAAAATCAAGGAAACTTCCATTCAGGCGATTGAAGAATTGCAACAAATGGGGATTGAACTGTATATGCTCACGGGCGATAACGAGACTACTGCAAAAGCTATTGCCCAACAAACGGGCATCGAGCATTATCAGGCAGAAGTTTTGCCACAAGACAAGGCAGACTTTGTAAAAAAACTGCAATCTCAAGGAAAAGTAGTGGCCATGGTAGGCGATGGCATCAACGATAGCACGGCACTTGCCACGGCAGATGTAAGCATTGCAATGGGCAAAGGTTCGGATATTGCGATGGATGTTGCCAAAATGACACTCATTTCATCAGATTTGACCAAAATTCCACAAGCCATTCGCCTTTCAAAACACACGGTGACGACCGTCCGTCAGAATCTGTTTTGGGCATTTATTTACAACCTTATCGGTATTCCTGTGGCTGCGGGAATCCTCTACCCTATCAACGGATTTCTGCTCAACCCGATGCTTGCAGGAGCCGCTATGGCACTGAGCTCCGTAAGTGTAGTGGGGAATAGTTTGAGGTTGAAGAAGAAGTTGTTCCCAAAAACTTCTTTCGTAAATTTCTAAAATTGTAACCATTTTTTTCTATTTCTTCTAAGAAGAGGAATAAAAACTAATTGAAAGGTGAAATTTTTCAAAAAGGAATAAAGAAAACTTCAAATTCTTTTTCTAATAAATTTCACCAAATGATTACTAAATTTGTATTTCTAAATAATTTAAAAGCTCGGAAAATATTAGAGAATGTCGCAAGAAGTAGTATTAATTACAGGTGGTTCGGGGATGTACGCTCAAGCATTGGCAGAGGCATTGACTCCAACCTATCAGGTTCGATTTTTGAGTCGAAAGGCAGACAAACCCAATCATTTTTTATGGGATATTGACAAAGGATATATTGCTAATAATGCTTTAATCGGTGTGCAACATATCGTGCATTTGGCGGGTGCTTCTATTGGTGAGAAACGTTGGACAAAAAGCCGTAAACAAGAGATTTTGGACAGTAGAATTACTTCTGCTAAACTATTATTCCAATCTGTAAAACAGCATAATATAAAGCTCAAAACTTTTGTTTCGGCTTCTGCAGTAGGATATTACGGTTCTGTAACTTCTCAGAATATTTACACTGAAAATTCGACTTTAGGTAATGATTTCCTAAGTGATGTCTGTCAACAATGGGAACAAGCCGCTGATGCTTTTACAGAGGTTTCCGACCGGGTATTGAAATTGCGTTTAGGCGTAATTCTTAGTAATCGAGGTGGGATACTAGCTACCTTACTACCTATTTTTAACAAGGGACTTGCTCAGGTGATGGGCAATGGCAAACAGTGGATTCCATGGATAGATTTAGATGATTTAGTTCGTGTTACGTTGTTTTTAATGCACCATAACTTAACTTCGGGAATATATAATGTTGTGGCTCCTGAACATATCACTAATAAAAAATTTACTCATACCCTAGCAAAAATAGTAGGAAAAAGGGTTGTTTTACCTGCCTTACCTGCTATTATATTGAAAATAATTTTAGGCGAAGCATCAGTGTTAATGCTTGAGGGAAGTCGCGTAGAAGCCCAACGGTTGGAGGAATTAGGCTTTGAATTTCAATGCAAAACTTTAGAGCAATCTTTACGGAAATGGGTGTGAATAATTATCTATTGCCAATTTTAAATTATCAATAACATTAACTCCCCTCCTATTTCATATCAATAAAATAATTCAATCCGAAAAAATTGTCCTACTCAGATAAAACTTAGTATTTTTGTCCTCCAATCAAATATTTCTTCATGATATCAAAGAAAACCATAGAAACTGTTTTAGAAACCGCTAGAGTTGAGGAGGTAATTCAGGATTTTGTCGTTTTGAAAAAATCGGGATCCAATTACAAAGGGTTGAGTCCGTTTGTGAGTGAAAAAACTCCTTCGTTTATGGTTTCACCAGCCAAACAAATATGGAAGGATTTTTCTTCTGGAAAAGGTGGTAATGCGATTTCTTTTATCATGGAGCATGAGCAATTTTCTTATCCTGAAGCCATTAGGTATTTAGCAAAAAAATACAACATCGAAATCGAAGAAACCATTCAAAACGACGAAGACAAAAAACTTCAAAACGAAAAAGAAAGTATGTTTTTGGTTAATGATGTGGCGGCAAATTATTTCGAAAAACAAATTTGGGAAGAGGAAGAAGGTCGTGCCATCGGACTTTCCTATTTTAAAGAGCGTGGTTTTCGAGTAGAAATTATCAAAAAATTCAAATTGGGATTTTCACCTGACCAATGGAGTGCTTTTTCTGATTATGCCTTGCAAAAAGGCTATAAAATGGAATACCTCGAAAAAACAGGTTTAACTATAAAAAAGGAAGATGGAAAGTATTTTGACCGTTTCAAAGGTCGTGTGATGTTTCCGATTTTGAGTTTGGGTGGACGCATTTTAGGTTTTGGTGGTCGTATCCTCACCAATCATAAAAAACAGGCAAAATACCTCAATTCGCCCGAAAGTGAAATCTATCACAAGAGTAAAATTTTATACGGAATCTTTCAAGCCAAACAGTCTATCGTCAGGGTAAATAAATGCTATTTGGTAGAAGGATATACCGATGTGATTCAGTTTCATCAAGCAGGAATAGAAAATGTGGTGGCTTCGTCGGGTACAGCTTTGACAACAGATCAAATCCGTTTGATACAGCGATTGACTCCCAATATCACGGTGCTATTTGACGGAGATACTGCCGGTATGCGTGCGTCGTTGCGAGGAATTGATATGATTTTGGAAGCGGGAATGAATGTGCGTGTATGTACCTTTCCAGATGGCGAAGATCCGGATAGTATGGCAAAAAAACTGTCAACGGAGGAACTGGAAAACTATTTAAAGGAAAATGAAACCGATTTTATCAAATTCAAGGTTAATTTTCTTACAAAAGACTCTGGAAATGACCCGATTAAAAAAGCTGAAGTAGTCAGAGAAATCATCGTTTCTATTTCAAAAATTTCCGATCCCATCAAAAGGGAATTGTATATAAAAGAATGTGCTTCTTTGATGCAAGTTTCTGAGGAAGTACTGTTTAGTAGTTTGTCTCAATACATAAAAAAAGAAATTCAATCTGCCAATAAAAAAGTAGTCGAAGAACGAAAAATGGAAATTTCTCGTGCGATGACTGCCCCTGCTCCAAAAGTCAATTCTATGGAATTTTTGGAAAAGAAATTGATTGAAATTTTGTTGTTGTACGGCAATGTAACAGAAACCTTTCAAGATGAGGTTTATACCATTCAAGATGATGAGGTTGTTACATCATATATTAAAAGAAATCAATTGGTTATAGATAAAATTTTGGTAAGTTTGCAAGAGGATGAAATTTCGCTTACTCATTCCTTATACAGCGGAATTTACCAAGATATTATTCAATTTTACAAGCAAAATGGCTATTGGAATGTTTCGGAATATTTGACTCAAGCACCTGAGGAATATGTTGAAGAAATTTCAAACATTTTGATGGAAGATGAAAAAGAGGTGTTGCACAATTGGGAGTCTAAAAACATTTTTGTGAAAGAAAAATCAGCAAGTATTTCTCAATTGGTACACGAAACCATATTGACTTTTCGTTGGTGTTTGTTGAATGCCATGGTGGAAAATTTGAAAAATAAAATGGCAATTCCCGATGCAAAAACACATGAAATTTTACCATTAATTATGGATTATATTCAATTGTCCAATCGTTTTTCAACCAAATTAGGTCGAATTATATCAAGATTTTAAACAGGCTCTAAAATGAAAGAAATTCTTTTTCCCTTTACATTTGTATTGTTTATCATGATTACTTATGGATTTTCATTTTTTGAAAAAATCTTTAATTTTTCAGATACATTGGGTTGGATGAAAGTACATTTTGAAAAAACGCCCATAAAATCATTGATTCCTATAGGATTGGTTGTTTTGCTAATAGGCGAATTGATAACCTTTTTATTGTCGATATATGCCTTTCATTCGTTATTTTATTTCGACCAAAATGATTCTATAGAATGGATGATGGTTGCCAATATCTTTTGCCTTTTATTGATGTTGATAGGTCAGCGATTTGCAAAAGATTTTGACGGAGCCAGAACGATAGTTATATATTTGATACCAAGTTTATTGGCGATGATATATTTGTAGGATTATCATCACAAAGGCTTATTTTTTCACAATTGAGTAACAGAGATTATTTAAGATATCAGATACGCTTCGCTTAAAAGAAATCATAGCTCTTATATTTCATAGTTTATTCCTTCGGAGATTAGGGAGCTAGATTTACTCTATGCTTCAGTGGTTAGAAATAAAAAAGTATGGCAAAGTACAGAGACTTTGTCATACTCTAAATTAAAAATATAAGACTTTATTTAAACAAACTATTTTACCTCAGAAGAAATTCTCTCTAAAAATTGTATCAATTGAGCAACGGCTTTTCCTCGGTGACTCCACTGATTTTTTTCATCCATAGACATTTCGGCAAATGACAAATTACTCCCTTCTGGTTTGAAAATAGGGTCGTAACCAAAACCTTCTGTTCCTATTTTTTCTGTAAGAATTTCACCTTTTACCACACCTGTTATCAAATGTTTATCTCCATTGATATTTAGTGCAATTACAGTTTTGAATTGAGCCGAACGCTCAGTAGAATCACCTAATCTTTTCAAGACCAAATCCATATTTTTGTCGGCATTTTTGTCTTCGCCTGCATAACGAGCTGAATACACTCCTGGTTCACCATTCAAAGCGTCAATTTCTAAACCAGTATCATCAGCAAAACAAGGCAGTTGATAATTTTGTGTAACATAATCAGCTTTTATCTGAGCATTTTCTTCCAGTGTAGTTCCTGTTTCTGGGATGTCTTCAGTACATCCAATGTCCTGTAAAGTTACAATTTTAATGTGAGAAGGCAATTGTTTTCTGATTTCGTTTGCCTTATTTTGATTATTTGATGCAAATAATATTTTCATTTATTTTAAATTTAATGGTTTATACTTTTTTTATTTATTCACTCAGAGTTGATTTGTTTAAAATCAAAGAAAATCAAAAATTTAATTATAATATTTAAAGGATAACATTTAATGTTGTATGAAACGAGTTTTTAAAAAATATTAAACAAACAAGTTTTTTATTTTTCTAATCTATTTATTTTAAATCCTTCTCTTTCAACAACTCTAAAACTTCGGAAAATTCCTTTGACAATAATGCTTTAATCCTAATTTCCTCTTCGTTATAAGGATGAGTGAACGACAATTCCGAAGCGTGCAGCAACATAGTCATCATCTGAAAGGTATCTTTCCATAGTTTGTTTTGCTTGTTGCAACCGTGCGGTCTATCTCCAATAATTGGATGAAAAATATGTGCAAAATGCTTTCTAAGTTGATGCATTCTTCCTGTTTTGGGATTTGCCTCGACTAAAGAATAACGAGATGTTGTATGTTTTCCAAAAGGCAAGTCTATTTCAAACCTTTCGAGCGTTGAAAACTGAGTTATTGCATCTTGCATTTTGCCATTTTCATGTTTAAGCGGATAGTCTATAGTCATTTCATTTGGTGTAAAACCACGAACAATAGCCTGATATTTCTTGTCCACTTCCCTATTTTGAAATTTTTGTTGCATCAGTCGGTTGGTTTCCTTATCAAGGGAAAAACAAAGCACTCCCGAAGTTTTACTATCCAATCTGTGAGCAGGATACACCTTTTGCCCCAACTGATTTCGGAGCAATTGCAAAGCAAAAACCTCCACATTTCGAGTGATATACGAAGGATGAACAGGCAAGCCATGCGGTTTATTAATCACTACAATATAATCATCTTGGTAGAGGATTTCTAAGGATTTTAATTGTATTTCTTGCTTGGTTGACATAATTTATCTCGCTATAAAATATACTACTTTTACAATTTCTTCAACCTTAAGCGTCCAAAATGTTGCTTGGATTGATTTATTACTTTTAGGATAAGTCCAATAAGGGGCTTCAAAATCTAAATCTAAGACTTTATCCCATGATTTAATGATTTTTTGTTGAAAATTAATTGGTAAATCTTTCAAATCGGCATTCCCAAAACCTAAATCTTCTAACTTTTTTCATAAAGTTCACAATCTTTTTCGCCATCTGAAATATACGATTGATAACTAATAGGGTAATGCCAAAAATCAAAATCTGATAATAAAACTTCAGATTCGTGTTTACGAATTTCTATTCTAACTCCATGTATCCCCTTTTCAAGGTGTCCTCTTTTTCGCAAATCAGGTTTTCGTCGTTTTTCACAACGATATTAATACCATGCCCAAATAGGATAACCATTAGAAATAGGA
The DNA here is from genome assembly GCF_041530365.1 of Capnocytophaga sp. ARDL2. Classification (NCBI taxonomy): domain Bacteria; kingdom Pseudomonadati; phylum Bacteroidota; class Flavobacteriia; order Flavobacteriales; family Flavobacteriaceae; genus Capnocytophaga; species Capnocytophaga sp. ARDL2. The sequence goes on along the minus strand of NZ_CP168034.1, from coordinate 1,755,765 downwards.
CTTTTGCCTAATTTTTCTTTCATTTTTTCAAGCAACCAACCATAACCTTCTAACATTTTATCATCATCTTCCCAATAAGGTTTTATATATTCTAAATCACCATAGATTATTCCGTCTTTCATTAATTTTTCATATCATTCTTTTGAATTGAATCGTTCAGAGTTGAAGCATTTCCTTAATTCCATTTATTTTAAATCACAGTTTACGAAAATACAAAATATTTCAACTATGATAGCCTAATATTTAAAGTAATTTTTAAACTATTCAAAACTTCCATATATCAATTTTTCCCTTTTCACCTTTGACAAATTTTCCCTACCTTTACAACTTATATTTTATAAATTTCACATTTACAAAACAACATGATTACAATTAACGATATAGCCGTGCAATTTGGTGCAACTACCCTATTTAGTGGAGTCAATTTCGCCATAAATGAAAACGATAAAATCGCCTTGATGGGGAAGAATGGTGCGGGAAAATCAACTTTACTCAAAATTGTAGCGGGTATCAATAAACCAACTTCTGGAAGTGTTGCTGCTCCAAAAGATGCAATCATTGCTTACTTGCCACAGCATTTGTTTACTGAAGACAAACATACCGTGCGAGAAGAGGCGGCAAAAGCGTTTGACGAAGTGTTTTCGATGAAAAAAGAAATCGATGAAATCAACGAGCAGTTGGTGAGTCGTACGGATTACGAAAGTGACGATTATATGAAACTCATCGAACGCGTTTCGGAATTAAGCGAAAAATTTTACTCTATTGAAGAAGTAAATTACGAATCCGAAGTTGAAAAAGTTTTGAAGGGAATGGGATTTACACAAGAAGACCTCGATCGTCCTACTTCATCCTTTTCAGGTGGTTGGCGTATGCGTATCGAATTAGCGAAAATCCTTTTGAAAAAGCCCGATTTGATTTTGTTGGACGAACCTACTAATCACTTAGACATCGAATCAATTCAATGGTTGGAAGATTTTCTGATTAATTCTGCCAAAGCTGTAATGGTAATTTCGCACGATCGAGCATTTGTAGATAATATCACCAACCGAACGATAGAGGTTACGATGGGACGCATTTACGATTACAAAGCTAGGTATTCTGACTATTTGGTTTTGAGACAAGAACGACGCGAACAGCAACAAAAACAATACGAGGAGCAACAAAAAATGATTGCCGAAACCAAGGAGTTTATCGAGCGATTCAAAGGAACTTATTCCAAAACTTTACAGGTGCAATCTCGTGTAAAAATGTTGGAAAAATTAGAAATAATTCAGGTGGATGAAATTGATACTTCTGCCTTGAAATTGCGTTTTCCACCTGCTGCTCGTTCGGGACAATATCCTGTAATTGTAAAAGATTTGTGCAAATCTTATGGCGACCACATCGTATTTAAAGATGCCAATATGGTCATCGAAAGAGGTCAAAAAGTAGCCTTGGTTGGAAAAAATGGTGAGGGTAAATCTACGATGATAAAGGCCATTATGGGCGAAATCGATTACGACGGAACTGTGGAAATCGGACACAACGCCAAAATTGGTTATTTTGCTCAAAATCAAGCGTCTTTATTGGATGAAAACATCACGATTTTTGAAACCATTGACCGCATTGCCGAAGGTGATATTCGCACTCAAATCAAAAATATTTTGGGAGCCTTTATGTTTTCTGGCGAAGACATCGACAAAAAAGTAAAAGTACTTTCGGGTGGAGAAAAAACGCGTTTAGCGATGATTAAATTGTTGTTAGAACCCTACAATGTGTTGATTCTCGATGAGCCTACCAACCACTTGGATATGAAGACTAAAGATATTATTAAAAAGGCATTGAAAGAATTTGAAGGAACGGTAATTTTAGTTTCACACGACCGTGATTTCCTAGATGGTCTGGCAGAAAAAGTTTTTGAATTTGGAAACAAACGAGTAAAAGAACATTTTGAAGATATTCAAGGATTTTTGGCATTGAAAAAAATGGAATCTTTAAAGGAAATTGAAAAATAATTGCTGAAAATGAAATTTTCAACTGAAATAAACATACAGCCTCTCGAAAAAAAATTGACTTACGATTCAAAAATTGTAAGTATTGGTAGTTGTTTTGCTGAAAATATTTCAAAAAAGCTGTCTTATTTTAAATGGAGAAATACGGTCAATCCTACAGGAATATTGTTCCATCCACAGGCTATCAAACAATTGTTTCACAGAACAATACACAAAGATTTTTTTCAAGAAAAAGACATTTTTTTACATAGAGAAATTTGGTGTAGTTTTGAATGTCATTCCTCACTGAATCAATTGACTAAAGAGGATTTTTTATCAAAAGTCAATCAAAAAATAATTGATTTTTACCATCAATTGAAAGAGGCTACGCATTTAATTATTACGTTGGGTACGGCTTGGGCTTATCAATGGAAAGAAAGTGGAAACTATGTTGCCAATTGTCATAAAATTCCTCAAAATCAGTTTACAAAACACTTGCTAAGTGTTGAAGAAATAGAAAGCGAATTAGCAGAAATCAATCAGCTGATAAGAACAGTCAATCCTGAGCTTCAATGTATTTTTACTATTTCACCAGTACGACATATCAAAGACGGAATTATTGAAAATCAGCGTAGTAAATCACATTTAATAACAGCATTACACAATTTTTTGGATAAAAACTGTAACAAAAATTACTATTTTCCTACTTATGAAATGTTGATGGACGAGTTGAGAGATTATCGATTTTATGCCAATGATTTGATACATCCTTCAGATTTTGCGATAGATTTTGTATGGGAAAAGTTTAAAAATAATTGTATAGATTCATCCGTTTATATGGATATGAAATTGGTACAAAAAATCAACAGTGGTTTGATGCATCGACCGTTTAATCAGCAAACAAACGAATATGTACAATTTGTAGAAACCTTGAAAAATGATATTCAACAAATCAATGCAAAACATCCATTTATGGATTTTGAAATGAATGAAATATAACTAATATTTTTAAAATAAATTTAATTTAATGAAAAGACTAAAACTAACAGTATTGGCTTTATTATTAGCAACTTCGACTATGAAAGCACAAGAAAACATTAGCTTTCAACAGCCTTCACAAGAAATTTTACAATTGGCTGATTTTGAAAGAGCCCCATCGGTTTCGATGAATTCTAAAAAAGATTTGATGATTTTGATTTACAGAAAAACTTACAAATCTTTACCTGAATTGAACCAAGAAGAATTGCGTTTGGGTGGTTTGCGTATCAATCCTATCACCAATATTTCGAGTACCGCTACTTTTATCAACAACTTGAAAATAAAAAAAGTAGGTGGAAATGACGAAATTCAAATCAAAGGTCTTCCAGAAAATGCGTTGATCAATAATATGTCTTGGTCGCCAGACGAAACAAAATTGGCGTTTACCAATACAGTGGCAAATGGTAACGAATTATGGATTATCGATTTGCAAACGGCTAGTGCCAAAAAAATGACAGAAGCTACTTTAAATGCTAATCTCGGAAATCCTATTACTTGGTACAAAGACAGCAAAAGATTGTTAATCAAAACATTGCCAACCAACAGAAAACCACTCATCGATACCAAAACAGATATTCCTACTGGCCCTATTGTTTCAACAGCTCAAGAAGGTGTGGTTTCTCAAAATAGAACTTATCAAGATTTGTTGAAAAACAAAACAGACGAGGCAAATTTTGAAAACATCATTACTTCAGAATTATACACTGTAGATGTAAACGGTACTAAAAAGTTGTTTAAATCGGCTGATACTTACGCTGGAGAATCGTTTTCTCCGGATGGAAATTATTTGATTATAACAACTATCCAAAAACCGTATTCATATTTGGTGCAACTCAACCGTTTTCCTTCAAAATCGGTAGTTTATACAGCAGAAGGTGAAGAAGTAAAAGTAGTAAACGAAGTACCACTAAACGAGATTATGCCGAAAGGATTTATGGCTGTTCGCAAAGGAAAACGCAACATGGCGTGGAGAAGTGATGAGGCGTCTTCGTTGTACTTTGTAGAAGCCTTGGACGAGGGAAATCCAGCAAATCAGGTGGAATACAGAGATGCGGTTTACACTTGGCAAGCACCGTTTGACAAAGAACCAGAATTGTTGGTAAAAACACCGCAACGATTTTCAGGAATCACATGGGGAGACAAAGAAACGGCTATTTTGTACGACCGTTGGTACGATACGCGTAATTCTAAAACTTATTTGTTAAACCCAACAACCAAGGAAACTAAATTGATTTGGGATAGAAATTACCAAGATATTTACAGCGATCCAGGTGCGTTTGAAACTAAGAAAAATCAATACGGTGCTTATACTTTGATGAAAGAAAACAATCATTTGTATTTGATTGGAGACGGACACACAGCCAAAGGTCAATTTCCTTTTTTTGACGAATTGAATCTTGCTACTTTGAAAACTAAGAGATTGTATCAATCAAATTTTTCAGATAAAATTGAATCAATTTCTGAGGTAATTGATGCAAAAAAAGGAGAAATTTTGGTGAATATTCAATCCAAAACGGATTATCCAAATTATTTTTTCCGAAATATCAAAAAGAAAAATAGTTTGAAACAGATTACTTTCAACAAAAATCCGTTTGAAAGTATCAAAGATGTACACAAAGAAGTGATCAAATACAAGCGTAAAGACGGTGTAGAGTTGTCGGGAACTTTGTATTTACCAGCAGGATTTGATAGAAAAAATCCACAAGAAAAATTGCCATTGTTGATTTGGGCGTATCCAACGGAATACAAAGACAAAAACAGTGCAGGTCAGAGTTCGGCAAATCCAAATGAATTTACATTCCCATATTATGGTTCGTTTGTGTATTGGGTTGCCAAAGGTTATGCGGTTTTAGATGACGCTGCATTCCCAATTGTAGGAGAAGGCGACGAAGAGCCAAACGATTCGTTTGTAGAACAATTGAAACTTAATGCAGAAGCTGCCATCGACGCTTTGGACAATTTGGGCTACATCGACAGAAAACGCGTAGGAGTTGGAGGGCATTCTTATGGAGCATTTATGACGGCTAACTTGCTTACACACACAGATTTGTTTGCTTGTGGTATTGCTCGTTCGGGAGCTTACAACCGTACGCTTACGCCTTTTGGATTCCAATACGAACAAAGAAATTATTGGGAAGCAGCTGATGTGTATAACACGATGTCGCCATTTATGAATGCAGAAAAAATGAAGACGCCAATGCTGTTGGTACACGGAGAGGCAGACAATAATCCTGGTACATTTACTCTGCAAACCGAGCGTTATTTTCAAGCGTTGAAAGGATTGGGAGCACCTGTAAGAATGGTGATTTTACCAAAAGAAAGTCATAGTTATGTTGCAAAAGAAAATATCATGCACTTGCTTTGGGAACAAGAACGCTTCCTCGACGAACATTTGAAAAACAAGAAGTAATCGTTTATAAAAAAGCTGTCGTAATGACAGCTTTTTTTATTTTATTTCTTCAAAATCTATGTACTCCCCTACTTTTTTCTTTTCCTTAAACTCGATTTTTGATGTAGAAGAAGAGTTTGTATTCTGTTGTCTATTAAAATTATTGGTAGATTGTCCTCTATTATATTGTTGTTGTTGTTGATTCATTTGATTTTCAAACTTTTGTTGAATTTTTTTCAACATGCGATTGACAAAATAAGGAGCAAACAATTTTGCAAAAAATTTTGCAAAAAATTTTATTGCATAATAGATAAACAATAAAATGACAATCGTTTTTATTAAATTAGAAAAATCAGAAAGTTCCATAATTCAAAGTTTAATGTATATTTATTCAAAAATAGCAACTTTTTTACTAAAAAACGATAAAATCATTAAAATAATATCAGAAAAATATTATTTCTTTTTACCATTTTTAAATCTAATCGCATTAGCAGGATTAAATTCTTTGGTTGCTTGTTCTTTTTTCTTTGCAGTTGAAGGTGCTATTTTCTTTTGAGGAGTTGGAGAAATTTTAGCTTTGTTTGCTACTAAAACTTCCATTGGGTTTTTGGGTTCATCTTTAGTTCCTCGTAAGTAAATCACCAAACCATTGAGGAAATTTCTCAAAATTTGATCTTTGCAAACAACATATTTCGGATGATCTTCGCTTCTAAAAAAATTTCCAATTTCACCTTTGGAAACTCTAAAATCAACCAATTGTAAGATTTCAACAATTTGTTCGTCACGCAATTGCAAAGCAACTCGCAATTTTTTTAATATATCGTTATTACTCATTTCGTATTATTATTTTTCTGCAAAAGTAGTTAAAAAATATGGAAACTGAGATTTTTAGTAAAAGTTTCCGTTGATTTTATTCTGTATAAGATAAAATCTTTGTAAAAAAATCGGTTCGTTTTCTCTCGCTTCGTAATTTCCTCCCGATTTTGCTTATGACAACAAGATAGAAATTTGCACTATTCATTCTCATAAATTTGGTAAATATCATTAGAATAAAAACGTTTATCCAAATAAAAATTTCCTACCTATTGAAAAATGTTTAGCAATAGAGTAAAATACTTGACAAATCTATATAATTTCCTTTTAAATATTGAATCAACCCAAATTTTTTAAACTATATAAAAATTTTTCATCAAAAACAAATTTATTTTTCAAAAAAAAAAAAAAAATCAATCTAAAAAAATCTGCAATCCATTGTAAAATAATAGAAATCAAAGGAGAAAAATAAGTAGAAAAAATTATCAACAAATTTTGTTTATAATTAAATAGTTTTCTTGTTGAAAACATCGTAGGAATATTAATAATTTTACACTCGGAAATAAGGTGTGCTTTGTCGAGGCTATTTCCATTGGAAAAGAATAGATTTACTAACAAAAAAACTTTTAATACTATAAAAATCAATAGTTTAAAAGAAAAAATAAAGAAACAAAAAGCTATGAGTATTTTTACAAAACGCGTGAATTACAAGCCATTTGAATACCCTGAAATCATGGATTTTGTAAACGCTATCAACAAATCGTTTTGGGTACATTCGGAAGTGGATTTTACAGCCGATATTCAAGATTTTCACTCACATCTAACTCCTGAACAAAGAGAAATTGTAAAGAGATGTTTGTTGGCAATAGCTCAAATCGAAGTGAATGTAAAAACTTTCTGGGGAAATTTGTATTTGCACTTGCCAAAACCAGAATTCAACGGCTTGGGTTCTACCTTTGCAGAATGCGAATTTAGACACTCAGAGGCTTATTCTCGATTGTTGGAAGTATTGGGATACAACAACGAATTTGAAAGAGTAATTGAAATTCCTGCGATTAGCAAGCGTATCGACTATTTGTCAAACGCATTGAAACACGCAAAGGCAGAAGATCCTAAAGATTATTTGAAATCGTTGATTTTGTTTACCATATTAATCGAAAATGTTTCTTTATTTAGCCAATTTGCAATTATTTTATCATTTACTCGCTTTAAAGGTGCAATGAAAAATGTGAGCAATATCATCGCTTGGACTTCGGTTGATGAGCAGTTACATGCAAACGCTGGTATCTATATAGTAAATAAAATCAAGGAAGAATTCCCTGACTTTTTCGATTCAGAGGCGATTGAAGAAATTCAAACTATTGTAAAAGAATCTATCCAAATTGAAGAAGAAATCTTGGATTGGATTTTTGAATTAGGAGAATTGGATACTGTTTCAAAGGCAAATTTGTTGAACTTTATGAAATTCCGTTTAGACGAAAGTTTAACAAAAATTGGAATGGACAAAATTTACAACATTTCCAACGAAGAATATCAACCAATGGTATGGTTTGAAGAAGAAGTTTTCTCAAATACATTAGATGATTTCTTTGCAAAAAGGCCTGTGGAATATACAAAACACGACAAGAGTATTACAGCAAACGATTTATTTTAACCCCAAAAAAGAAACTAAAATGACTATGGAAAGATTGTGGTGGCTGAATGAAGAAAGCGAACAAATATTGAACAGGGGCTACCTATTGAAGGGAGAAACGACTCAAAAAGCCATCGAGCGTGTAGCAACTGCAGCGGCTCAAAGATTGTACAAACCAGAATTGGCTGATGCGTTTATAGAAATGATTGAAAAAGGTTGGATGAGCCTTTCATCACCTATTTGGGCAAATATGGGAACAGAAAGAGGATTGCCTATTTCTTGTTTCAATGTGTATGTACCAGACCACATCGAGGGAATTACTCACAAATTGGGTGAGGTAATCATGCAAACAAAAATCGGTGGCGGTACTTCGGGATATTTTGGAGAATTGAGAGAAAGAGGTAGTGCCGTAACTGATAATGGTAAATCTTCGGGAGCAGTTTCGTTTATGAAACTATTTGATACCGCAATGGATACCATCAGTCAAGGTGGTGTGCGTAGAGGTGCATTTGCTGCTTATCTCGACATCGACCACCCAGATATTAAAGAGTTTTTGGAAATCAAAAACATAGGAAATCCTATCCAAAACTTATTCTACGGAGTTTGTGTGCCAGATTATTGGATGCAAGATATGATTGATGGTGATGTGGATAAACGCGAAGTATGGGCAAAAGTTTTGGAATCGAGACAACAAAAAGGTTTGCCTTACATTTTCTTTACAGACAATATCAACCGAAACAAACCAGAGGTGTACAAAGACAAAGAAATGCAAATCTATGCAAGTAACTTGTGTAGCGAAATCGCATTGCCTTCTTCAAAAGAAGAATCTTTTGTATGTTGTTTGTCTTCAATGAACTTGGAATTATACGACGAATGGAAAGATACAGAAGCTGTAAAATTGGCTACTTATTTCCTTGATGCGGTAATGTCTGAATTCATTGCAAAAACAGAAGGAAACTATTACTTGGCATCTGCACACAATTTTGCAAAAAATCACCGTGCATTAGGATTAGGAGTAATGGGGTGGCATTCTTACTTGCAAAAAAATAAGATTGCCTTTGAAAGTATGGAAGCGAAAAACTTGACCAATAAAATCTTTAGAGAATTGCAGGAAAAATCATTGAAAGCCTCTCAAGATTTGGCAAGAATCTACGGTGAACCAGAATTGTTGAAAGGATACGGACGCAGAAATACCACTTTAATGGCAATAGCCCCTACTACTTCGAGTTCGGCTATTTTGGGACAGACTTCACCAGGTATCGAGCCATTTAGTAGCAACTACTATAAGGCTGGTTTGGCAAAAGGAAACTTTATGCGTAAAAACAAGTACTTAAAAGAATTGTTGGAAGAAAAAGGCATCGACAACGAAGAAACTTGGAGAAGTATCATGCTCAACCACGGTTCGGTGCAGCATTTGGAAGAATTGACACAAGAGGAAAAAGATATTTTTAAAACATTCAAAGAATTGAGTCAGTACGAAATTATCCTTCAAGCGTCGATTCGTCAAAAATACATAGACCAAGCACAAAGTTTGAACATCAATATTCCTGCAAGTTTACCAATCAGAGATGTAAACAAATTGTTGATTGAAGCATGGAAATTGGGAGTAAAAACATTGTACTATCAACGCAGTCAGAGTGTATCAAAAGAAATGGTAAACAACTTGGTGGTATGTTCATCATGTGAAGCATAAAAGAAAATAGCTAATGACAATAGAAGAAAGAATTGCACAAGCGGAAACACGCGTATTCAAAGCCGTATTTCCGAGCGACACCAACCACTACGATACTATGTTTGGTGGAGCAGTAATGTTGATGATGGACGAAATCGCCTTTATCACAGCTACTCGCTTTTCAAGACAGAGAATGGTAACGGTATCGTCAAACAAAATCGACTTTAACCATCCAATTCCAGCGGGAACTATCGTAGAATTGGTAGGAAAAGTAGCCGAAGTAGGAAACAAAAGTATGAAAGTTTCGATAGAGGTATTCATCGAAGAAATGTATTCAGAGGTGAGATATTCAGCAATTACAGGAATGTTTACCTTCGTAGCTATCGACGAAAACAAAAAACCTATAAAAGTTTTAAGAGACGATTTGTAGGAATCAAATAAAATTATTATATTTGCCTCCGCAAAATTGCGATGGGGAGATACTCAAGCGGCCAACGAGGACGGACTGTAAATCCGTTGGGAAACCTTCGCAGGTTCGAATCCTGCTCTCCCCACTACCCAATATCACTTGGGGTCGATCGGTTTTGACAGCGAGTGGAATTGAACAGTAAGCATGTCGAGCGCTCATTTACAGCTCGTAAATCTCATGAATGGAACTTTTTAAACGGCGAAGAAAATTACGCTTTGGCTGCCTAATTTCTGAATCATAGTAAGAACTGGCCTCGTCCTATAAGATAGGAAAGCTAAATTCTCCTCGGAAGCCTTGATTTATGGCGTCCGATACAGGAGAACCGTAAATGTAAATCTAGAAAGATTAGTGTTTCGAACATCTTTTGAAATTTTTAGAAACTAAGCGAGTTGTGATTGTTGTTAGTCAAGCAATTCGACGAAAATTTAAATAACAACTAAACATGTAGAAAGCTCTTTGATTGCTTGTTTGGACCAGGGTTCGATTCCCTGCGACTCCACAAAATACCTCCCTCCTACTTTGTTTGAGGGAGTTTTTTTTTATTTTCAGCTTTTTTTATTTAGTAATGGTCAACACTATATACCTAAAAATAAACTTTCTTTTTAGTGTTATTTCTTATTTTTCAACCATTAAAACTAAAGAATAATATTTTTTTCAATATTTTTTACAAATATCTCTTGTCAATTGAAAAAACTGTTGTATATTTGCAATCGAATATCGCGGGATAGAGCAGTAGGCAGCTCGTCGGGCTCATAACCCGAAGGTCACAGGTTCGAGTCCTGTTCCCGCTACTACCAACGCAACTTTCTAAAGAGGTTGCGTTTTTTTATACTATACAATATGAAATATAGAGAAGGTATTCAAGGATATAGAGCATTGGATTTTCTTTTAGTGTATTGTATTTCACTTGAATAAAACTATTTTACCATAAGGTTTTATGGGAGTTGATTTATTTTTCGTAATTTATAGTTATTTTATTACATATTTAACTTTAAATCGAATAGATTCAAATGCATTCACTATTAAAGATTTTTTCAAAAAAAGATTCAATCGAATACTTCCTGCGTATTACTTTAATTGATTGTCTTTACTTTTGTTAGTTCACTTATATTTATATACACCGATATAGAAAACCTCAAAAAAAGCTCTCTTTCTGCTTTCTTTTTCGGGTCAAATATTTTCTTTGCAAATAGAGGGATTCATATTTTGGAAATCAGTCAATAGAAAATCCTTTTTTACATACTTGGTTTCTTTCGATTGAAATGCAATTTTATTTGATTTCACCTTTTGCAATTTACTTTTTCAAAAATCATCTCAATTCAATTTCATTAGTTGTAATATTCACCATCTCCATTACCACATCATCCATTATTTTATTATTTGATCAACAACAAGTTGTATATTTTTTATTGATAAGCAGAATATCCGATTTTTTTTATAGGTGTTTTTCATGCTTCATTTTTTCACAAATAAAAAATCACATTCATTATTTAACAACAATATATTTCTATAGTCAATTTATTATTAATTATTTTTTGTTTTTTTATTTTAAATGAATATTCAAATTTTCCTGGAGTTATTGCTTTAATACTATGTTTTGCAATGGCTAATCTACTTATTTTCAATGATTCATTCGTGTCTAAATTATTTTCATATAAACTACTAGTATTTGAAGGTGAGCTTTCATATTCATTATATTTATGGCACTGGGGATAAACAGAATATAAAAAACTTCCTCTTTTATTAGACAAACCTCAAAATGGTAAATAATCTCATTATGAAGGAAAAATAGTAAAACTTGGTGATATATTTGATTGAATATTGATGATTATTCAAATGATAATATTTATAATGCTATAGATTATTTTGCTCAACAATTAAATAATAAACAAAAATTGATATTATTTTCAACATTTCCAGTTTTGAATAGACATCCCTTAAAAAATTATCCATTTCTGAGTTCTGGTATTAAATATAATTATTCAATATGTGATAATAATAGAGAGGCTATACTAAAATTAACAAACAGGCATCCTAATGTTTTTCTTTCGATATTTCTAAAAGTAAAATTTTTAATTCAGAAAAAAAATGGATATTATAATGATACACTGATATATAACGATCGTGGGCATATCAACACATTTGGCTCATTAAAACTTGTTGATAACATAGGTAATGACTTTTATATTTTATTGAAATCATTATAATTTAGTTACTTTGATAAATAATAGTTAAATACTCCATATATGTATCCTTTTGTTTTTTAAATTAGAATTATTTCAATTAAATTTGTCAATCTTAAAATTATTCTAAATAAAATACTATTCATGAAAAAAATAGTTCTCTCTTTGGCATTATGGGTTTCTATGTGGGCAAATGCTCAGCAAAATACCTTATTGAACGGTAACTTTTGGAAAGAAAAACCGTCTATCGAAACCGTAAAAGCTGAGATAAACAAAGGCAGTAATCCTGCAGATGCCAACGCCGGAAATCACGATGTCGTAAGTATAGCTATCAACAACGATGCTCCTTTAGAGGTTATTACTTATCTAATGGATCAACCTGGAAATAGCATAGACAAACAAACTCACGACGGTCGTTTGTACATCCACTGGGCAGCAAACAAAGGTAATGTTGCTTTGGTAAAATACTTGTTGGAAAAAGGTTCGGATATTCACGCTACCGACGATAAAGAGGCAACTCCACTTAGCTTTGCCGCTGGAAATGGTCAGCTAAACATTGAAATTTACGAAATGCTTTTCAATGCTGGGGTAAAGCCAACCCAACGATACAAAGACGGAGCTACTCTTTTGCATTTGGTAAGTGCGTTTGACAAAAACAGTTTGGTTGCTAACTATTTGCAAAGCAAAGGACTTTCATTAAAAGATATTGACGACAAAAATCGCACAGTTTTCGACTATGCTTGTCGCATGGGAAATGTAGATATTTTGAACAATCTTTTAGAAAAAGGTGTAAAACCTACCAATCAAGCCTTGTTTTTCGCAGCCCAAGGTACTCGATTTGCTTCTCCCAAAATAGAAACTTATCAATATTTGGTAGAAAAAATAAATTTAAACCCATTGGCTACAAACGACAATCAAGAAACTGTGTTGCATCTATTGGTAAAAAAGAAAGATCAACGAGAAATCGTACAGTATTTCTTAGATAAAAAAATTGATGTAAATGCTCAAGACAAAAATGGTAATACCGTATTTGCCAATGCTATGCACTCTAAAGATTATGGCTTGGTGAAATCATTGGTTCCGTATGTAAAAGATATCAATACTGCTAATAGAAAAGGAGAAACGGCTTTGTATTCGGCGTTTCAAAACGGTACAACTCATATTGCAGAAATGTTGATGAGCATTGGTGCAGACAAAAACATTATTTCTAAAAACGGAAATTTAGCTTTTGCATTGATACAGTCTTATAAAAAACCTCGCCCTAATGAAAACAACAAAGATTTTGAAGATAAAATCAGAGTGTTGGATTTGAGCAAAGTTCCGTTCAACGAAACACACAATGGAATTTCGTTGTATCATTTAGCTGTAGTAAAAGACGATTTGGATTTATTGAAACTATTGGAAGATAAAAACATTGACCTCAATTTGCAAGACGACAACGGAATGACAGCTTTACACAAAGCGGCATCTATGACCAAAAATGTTGAAGTTTTGAAATATTTGGTTTCGATTGGCAGTAATAAAAAAATCAAAACCGAAATGGACGAAACGGCTTATGATTTGGCTATGGAAAACGAACTATTACAAGCACAAAAAGCAGATTTGTCATTTTTAAAGTAATTTTTTAAATAAAAAAATATGAAATCAATCATCAAAACAGCTGTATTTACAGCGTTATTTACAATTAGTATATCGGCCTTTGCACAAAATGCAAAATATAAATGTATGCTACAAATGTCCAACTACAAAGGCTTGGAAGCGTATATTGTAGTATCGTTAATCGACCCAAAAGGTAAATACGAAAAAACCGTTTACATGATGGGAAAAGACAAAGAATGGTACAACGGATTTAAAGTTTGGTACAAAAACTTGTTCAACAAAAAAGAAAATCTCAACGGAATCACCGGAAGCTTCGATTGCAGCGGGTGATCGTAGCACAGTAACACTCACTATCGACGAATCAAAACTAAACAAAGGATATAAATTGAGATTTGAATCAGCTGTTGAGGAAAGAAATTACTATACAACTGATGTAGAAATTCCATTAACAACCAACGATTTAACTAAAAAAACGGATGGTACAGGATACATCCGATATGTAAAGTTGAGTAAAATATAACCTATGTTAAAAATCTGGCGAATAACACATTTAGCGTTAGCAATCGTCTCTTTTCTATTTATTGTAATGGCTTCTATTACAGGAGCCATTTTGTCTATTGAGCCTATTCAAGAGAAAAACCTTCCGTACAAAACAGCGGATTTCGACACGATTACCGTAGCTCATTCTTTGTCAAAACTAAAAGAAATTCACCCAGAATTGTTGGAAATTTCTGTTGATAATCATCAATTTGTAACGATTAAGGGCTTTGATGAAGAGGAAAATGATTTTACAAAAATAGCAAATCCCCTCACGGGCGAATTTCTTGCAAATCCAATTGAAAAATCCGAATTTATGCAGTGGATTACCCATTTGCATCGTTCGTTATTTTTACACGAAACAGGTCGATTTATCGTTGGAATTTTCTCTATTTTATTGGTACTCATCGCTCTTTCTGGAACGGCATTGTTGGTAAAACGCTCTACAGGTTTTCGAGGATTGTACGACAAAATAAAAACCGATTTTTGGGAACAATTTTACCACATTTTAGCAGGAAGATTGACCTTAATTCCTATTTTAATAATATCTATTACAGGAAGTTACCTTTTTCTTCAACGCTTTGAATATTTACCAGAAGAAAAAGAATTTGACTTCGTTGAATATTCATCAAATGAAAAACAACGATTGCCTTTGAAGGATTATCCTGCTTTCAAAAATTTGTACTTGGCTGATATTGAAAAAATTGAACTCCCATTTGACGATAGTGCCGATGAAGTTTTCAAGGTAAAAACAAAAACAAGTCAATTTACAGTAAATCAAATTGACGGAACAATTATTTCTGAAAGTCAATATTCTAAATGGACAATTCTTGGAAAATGGAGTTTTGATTTACACACAGGTCAAATCAACAGCATTTGGTCTTTGATCATTGGAATTGCCTCTCTTCAATTATTGTTTTTTATTTACAGCGGATTTGTAATCACTTATAAACGAACAAAAAACAAACAAAAAGACAATCCTTTTTCAATTGCCGAAGCCACTTCCCTATTGCTCGTTGGTAGCGAAAACGGAAGTTCGTGGATATTTGCCAAAAACTTTCAAAATCAAGCAAATAGTATTGGAAAAAAAGTTTTTATTCAAGAGGCAAATCATTTTCAACTGGGAAATTCGATAGAAGAAATTTTAATTTTCACTTCAACCTATGGTAAAGGCGATGCACCAAGCAATGCCAATTTATTGATAAATAAATTAAAAAACACACAAACATCTAAAGAAATTCGTTTTTCAGTAGTAGGATTTGGTTCTACTCAATATGAAAATTTTTGTAGTTTTGCTAAAGAAGTAAACCATGAATTACAAAAGTTAAATTGGGCAAAAGAAAGTATCCCCATTCATTACATCAATGATAAAAATCCTTTAGAATTTGCTCAATGGGTAGAAAAATACAATATTGAAAATCAATCAACTATTGCAACAACTCCAGCTTTATTCAACTGTGAAAGCACCAAAAAACAATCCTTTCTAGTAAAAAATAATATCCAAGTTCAATCGGAAGATCACTTGTTTAGCATAGAATTACAAACCAAAGCAAACTTTCAATCGGGAGATTTATTGGCAATTTATCCTTCTGATAATCATATCCAGCGCTTATATTCTGTATCAAAAATAGACAATAAATTGTTTCTTTTAGTGAAATTACACGAAAAAGGATTGGGGTCAAATTACCTTTACAATTTGAAAACAAACCAACAATTTGAAGCAAAAATCATTGATAATCAAAAATTTCATTTCCCAAAAAATAAATCAGTAATCTGTATTTCCAACGGAACTGGTATTGCTCCATTTTTGGGAATGATATACGAAAATAACTATAAACAACCGATGTATTTGTATGCTGGTTTTCAACAACCTACCGATTTTATTCAAAATATAAAACAAGGGTTGGAACAACAAATTTCCAAAGGAAAACTCACCAAATTGCAATTTGCCTATTCACGAATTGAAGACAAACAATATGTAATACATCTCATCAAAAACGACCAAAACGAATTGGCTGAATTATTGAAAAACGGAGCAGTTGTTATGGTTTGCGGTTCGCTTTCAATGTGGAAAAATGTACAAGAAGAATTAGAAATCATTGCACAAATCAACGGTTATTCTTTGGAATATTATATTGAAAATCAACAAATAAAAACAGATTGTTATTGATGAAACCTATCATTTTATTTTTACTAGCGTTTTTCTCTATATCATCATTTTCACAAATATTGGTTACAAGAGATACCTTATTAATGGGGAGTAAATTTCAGATTTCCGTTGTAGATGATAAAGAAACAAACGCTCATTCAAAAATAAATTTGGCTATAGCTGAAATTGTGAGATTAGAAGAAATGTTATCTACTTACAAATCAACATCAGAGGTTTCATTAATCAATCAAAATGCGGGGATTCAACCTGTGAAAGTTTCGGAAGAATTAATTTTTTTAACAAAAATAGCCAATCATTTTTCCGAATTGACCAACGGAGCTTTTGATATTAGCATTGCTTCTATGGACAAAATTTGGCGATTTGACGGTACTATGGACACTCTTCCCACATCTCAAGAAATTGAATTTGCCAAGAGAAATGTCAATTTCAAAAACATTGTAATCGACTCAAAAAATCAAACAATTTTCTTGAAAAACAAAGGGATGAAAATCACTTTTGACTCAATAGGAAAAAGTTTTGCTGCCGACAATGCCTTAGCTATTCTAAAAAATCTTGGAGTACAATCTGCTATGGTCAATGCGGCAGGAGATATTACTGTAATGGGAAATCCGCCCCATCAAAAAACTTGGAATATCGGCGTACAACACCCTGAAAAGAAAAATCAAATCAAAAAAATTGTACGATTAAATTCAGGAGCTGTTACTACTTCTGGAGATTATCAAAAATATGCTTATATCAACGGCACGAGATATTCGCACATCATCGACGCAAGAACTGGCTACCCTACTCGACTTTGGAAATCTATAACTAATGTTGGTGAAAACGCTACAATTTGCAATGCATTGAGTACCAGCTGTATGCTTTTAACCAAAAAAGAACAAAAACAATTGTTGAAAAAAGTAAAAGGTTTTAGAATTATTAGATAAAAAGAAGTTGTCTAAAAAATAATCTTTTTATTTTGTTGATTTTGAAAAAGATTTCTCCTTTTGTCGTAATAACAAATAAAATAATTCATTAAATTTTAAACTTTGCCAATTAATAGATAAAAAAAACAACCTGTTGAAAATCAATAGGTTGTTTTTGATTTCAGTGACCGCGGCAGGATTCAAACCTGCAACCTTCTGAGCCGTAATCAGATGCGCTATTCAGTTGCGCCACGCGGCCGAAAAAAAGTAGTGACCTCGACAGGATTCAAACCTGTAACCTTCTGAGCCGTAATCAGATGCGCTATTCAGTTGCGCCACGAGGCCTTTATTTTTCTGATGCAAAATTACTAAAAAAATATTTACTCACAACACTTTTCATTATTTTTTTTGAAAAAAAATTTTATCTCATTGGTTATTAACTATTCAATGCTACGCATTTTCATTTTTCTATATAACGAGACAATGAAACGAAATTTATTTACTCTCTACTCTCTCTACTAACTATTTTTTGCATAAAATAACATATTTCACTATATTTGCGGAACAATTATTTTGTAATAAAAAATTTTTAACGATAATGTCTAAATCAAAAATCATTTACACATTGACAGATGAGGCGCCTATGTTGGCAACTTATTCTTTCTTGCCTATCGTTCAGGCATTTACTTCTACAGCAAATATCGATGTTGAAACAAAAGATATTTCTCTTGCAGGTAGAATTTTAGCTAACTTTCCTCAATATTTGAAAGAAGACCAAAAAATCGGTGATGCTTTGGCTGAATTAGGCGAATTGGCAAAAACTCCAGAAGCAAATATCATCAAATTACCAAACATTTCGGCTTCCATTCCTCAATTGACAGCTGCTATTGCTGAATTACAAGCTCATGGATATGCTGTACCTAACTATCCAGCAGATCCACAAACAGAGGAAGAAAAAGCAATCAAAGCTTCGTATGCAAAAGTTTTAGGTTCGGCTGTAAACCCAGTGTTGCGTGAGGGTAACTCTGATCGTCGTGCACCTAAAGCTGTGAAAAATTATGCAAAAAAACATCCACATTCAATGGGAGCTTGGTCTGAAGACTCTAAAACTAAAGTAGCTCACATGGAAAACGGAGATTTTTATGGGACTGAAAAATCAGTTACTGTTGAAAATGATACACAATTCAAAATCGAATTTGTTGGAACTGACGGTTCAGTAAAAGAATTGAAAGGTTTGGCTCCATTAAAAGCTGGTGAAGTTATCGACTCTTCAGTGATGAATTTGAATGCGTTGAAAGCATTTGTAAAACAAACCAAAGAAGAGGCAAAAGCTGCTGGTGTATTGCTTTCTGTACATTTAAAAGCTACGATGATGAAAGTTTCTGACCCTATTATTTTCGGAGCTATTGTTTCTGTTTATTTTGAAGAGGTTTTCACGAAATACGCCACATTATTTGCAGAATTGGGTATCAATCCAAACAATGGTTTGGGTGAATTGTACGCAAAAATCGCAGGACAGGCTCAAGAAAACGAAATCAAAGCTGCGATTGACGCTGCAATTGCAAACGGGCCAGATTTGGCAATGGTAAATTCAGACAAAGGAATAACCAATTTGCATGTACCCTCTGATGTAATCGTTGA
The DNA here is from genome assembly GCF_041530365.1 of Capnocytophaga sp. ARDL2. NCBI lineage: Bacteria > Pseudomonadati > Bacteroidota > Flavobacteriia > Flavobacteriales > Flavobacteriaceae > Capnocytophaga > Capnocytophaga sp. ARDL2. The sequence continues at coordinate 1,736,746 of NZ_CP168034.1, read as the reverse complement.
TGCTTCTATGCCAGCAATGATTCGTACTTCTGGACAAATGTGGAACAAAGAAGGAAAACAACAAGATACTTTCGCATTGATTCCAGATAGAAATTACGCTGGAGTTTATACAGCAGTAATCGAAGATTGTAAGAAAAAAGGTGCTTTTGACCCTACAACGATGGGATCTGTGCCAAATGTGGGATTGATGGCTCAAAAAGCTGAAGAATATGGTTCGCACGACAAAACTTTCCAAGCTACTGAAAACGGTACAATTCGTGTAGTAGATGCCAACGGAACAGTTTTTATGGAACAAGTTGTTGAAAAAGGAGATATTTTCCGTATGTGCCAGACCAAAGATGCACCTATTAAAGATTGGGTAAAATTGGCAGTAAACAGAGCGAGATTATCAAACACACCTATAGTTTTCTGGTTGGATGAAAACCGTGCTCACGATAGAGAAATTATTGCAAAAGTAAACAAATATTTACCAGAATTTGACTTATCAGGATTGGATATTCGCATTTTATCACCAATCGAAGCATGTAAATTTTCAATCGAAAGAATCCGCAAAGGAGAAGATACAATTTCAGTAACAGGAAATGTATTGAGAGATTATTTGACAGATTTATTCCCAATTTTAGAGGTTGGAACATCTGCAAAAATGTTGTCGATTGTACCATTGATGAACGGTGGTGGATTGTTTGAAACAGGTGCAGGAGGTTCGGCTCCTAAACACATCGAACAATTTAAAGAAGAAGGATATTTGCGTTGGGATTCATTAGGAGAGTTCTTGGCATTACAAGCATCATTAGAACATGTAGCTCAAACGCAAAACAACACAAAAGCACAAGTGTTGGCAGACGCTTTGGACGAAGCTAATGACAAATTCTTGGATACAGACAAATCACCAGGTAGAAAATTAGGAACTATCGACAATCGTGGTTCTCACTTCTATTTGGCAATGTACTGGGCAGAAGCTTTGGCAAATCAATCAAAAGACAATGAATTGGCTGAGAAATTTGCTCCAATTGCTAAACAAATGCTTGAAAATGAAGTTAAAATCAATGAAGAGTTGATTAGTTCGCAAGGTAAAGCACAAGAAATTGCAGGATATTACCAACCATCAGCAGAAAAAACTTCAGCTGCGATGCGTCCAAGTACTACTTTAAACGAAATCATTGAAAGTTTGTAATACATTCATTTTTCTATTTATACAAAAATTCCCTATTCTTTTTTGGATAGGGATTTTTTTTATTTTTCCACATTTTCCACTTCCAAATTTGTATAGCTATTTATGAATAAATTCATTACATTTGTAAAAATATCATAAGCTATGACTCCAATTACAAATATCAATCAATTAGATTTTAGCATGACTTATTCTTACGCTATTTTCTGAGAAATTCTCTCTATAAATAGGGAATTACAATAAAATAAAATAATAAACATCATAAAATAAAAAATGAATACAGATATTCAAAATTTAGAACCAAAGAGTTTGTGGAGTTATTTCGCAAATCTAAACGCTGTACCTCGTGCGTCTAAAAAAGAGGAAAGAGTGATTGCTTTTATGGTAGAATTTGGTAACGGATTGGGATTGCCGACTACTGTTGACGAAGTGGGAAATGTTTTGATTAAAAAATCAGCAACCGCAGGAATGGAAAATAGAAAAACGGTGGTTTTACAGTCGCATTTGGATATGGTTCATCAAAAAAACAACGATACCGAGTTTGATTTTGATACTCAAGGTATCGAAATGTTTATTGATGGCGATTGGGTAAAAGCAAAAGGCACTACTTTAGGAGCAGACAACGGAATTGGTGTTGCTACGATTATGGCTATTTTAGCTTCGACTGATATTCCGCATCCTGCAATAGAAGCTTTGTTTACTATCGACGAAGAAACGGGGATGACAGGTGCTATGGGATTGCAACCAGGTGTTTTAAGCGGTGATATTTTGTTAAACCTAGACACGGAGGAAGACGATGAATTGGACATCGGTTGTGCGGGTGGTGTAGATGTAACTGCCAAAGCCGAATATCCTGAGGAAGACACTCCTGAAAATTCGGTGGCTTATACCATCACTGTGAAAGGTTTAAAAGGTGGTCATTCGGGGATGGATATTCACAAAGGATTGGGGAATGCCAACAAAATTATGAACCGTCTTATTTTCAACGGTTTTGATGGTTTTGGATTACAAGTAGCAAGTATCAACGGAGGTAGTTTACGCAATGCGATTCCTCGTGAAAGTGTAGCCGAAGTAATCATTGCAGGTGTGTATGACGAGGCGTTTATCTTTGATATGCAACAAATTGTAAGAGAAATCAAAGAGGAATATGCGGTAACAGAACCAGAAATGCAAATTTTATTTGAACGCAAAGAAGAAGTTCCTGCAAAAGTAATGACTCCTGCAGCTCAATTTTATTTAGTAAGAGCCTTATACACAGCCCATAATGGTGTTTATAAAATGAGTGCAGCTTTTGACGATTTGGTTGAAACTTCAAACAATATTGCAAAAGTAAGAGTTGGTAATGGAGAATTGCAAATTCAATGTCTGACGCGTTCGTCTGTAGAATCATCAAAATTTGACTTGGCAAATTCTCTTCGCTCTGCTTTTGAATTGATGGGTTGTGAAGTAGAATTTTCAGGTTCGTATCCAGGTTGGGCTCCAAATCCTAATTCTTCTATCTTGAAAGTAATGAGAGAATTGTATCAAAAAATCAACGGAGAAGAACCAAGAGTTGTGGCTTGTCACGCAGGTTTGGAATGTGGAATTTTAGGTACACACTATCCTGAAATGGAAATGATTTCATTTGGTCCAAACATCAAAGGAGCTCACTCGCCAGAGGAAAAAGTACAAATTTCTTCGGTTCAAAAATATTGGAATTTTGTTTTACAAACATTAGAAAATATTCCTGTGAAGTAAACAATAAATAATCAACTTATAATTAAAATGTCCGAAAATTAATCAATTCAACTATTTTCGGACATTTTTTCTAATAGATAATTTTATGCAAAATCAAAACAAAACTTCATTGCTCAGTTCACTAAAATCCTTTAATGGGAATTTTTGGTTGGCTAGTTTTATGGAACTTATGGAACGCTGGGCGTGGTACGGAATCTTTGGATTGTTGGGACTGTACCTTGTAGCCTCTACAGACGAAGGTGGTCTTGGATTTAACCACATTCAAAAAGGGGCAATTATGGGAAATGTAACTGCTATCTTATATCTTTTACCCTTATTTTTTGGAGTAATTGCCGATAGAATTGGTTACAAACTATCCTTGGTCATTGCTTACACCATAATGATTGTTGGCTATTATCTCATGGGCGAAGTCAATACCTATTTCGGTATGTATATGATTTTCATGTTGGTAGCTATCGGAGCCGCATTTTTTAAACCTGTTGCCTCGGCAATCATTGCCCGAAACACCGACGAAACCACTGGTACTATGGGCTTCGGAATCTTTTACATGATGGTAAACATCGGAGGATTTGTAGGTCCTGCTGCTTCGTCGTATTTGCGTACACAATTTGGTTGGAAAATTATTTTTATTCAAGCAGCTGTGGTTATTGGTATCAATTTGCTGTTTGTACTTCTGTTTTACAAAGAACCCAAAATTGAAAAAACATACAAAACTCCTTTACTTACTGAACTGAAAAATTCGGTGCTAAATATTGTGAAAGCTTTGAAAGACAAAAAGTTAACTTTATTATTATTGTTGATGATTGGATTTTGGACAATGTTCAATCAATTGTTTTATACTTTACCCAATTTTATTGCCGATTGGATCAATTCTGCCGTAATAAGTGATTGGATCAATGCAAATCTTCCGTTTTTAGCCAATTTATTGACTGAAAATGGTCAAGTAAAACCCGAATGGTTTACCAATCTCGATGCCTTTATGATTATCTGTTTACAAGTAGCCATTTCGTATATGGTTATCAATTTGCCTCATATTAGTTCGATTATCAGAGGAGCTATCATTGCAACTATCGGAGTTTGTTTGACATTTTATTTCAACAATGTGTGGTTTTGTATCATCGGAACTATGATTTTTGCCATAGGAGAAATGATGAGTAGTCCTACCCTATCTTCGTTTATTGCAACGATTACTCCAAAAGGAAAAGAAGGATTGTATCAAGGAACCTACTTTTTGCCAGTAGCTGTAGGTAACTGGGTAACTGGTTTCATCTCAGGTGGTTTGTATCAAAAATGGTCGGATAAATTGTCGCTGTTGCAAACTGAAATGAATCGTCGAAATATCGCTATGCCTGAGGTTACATCAAAAGAAACTTATATAGAGGAAGCATCAAAGGTTTTGGGAATGAAAATTTCTGAATTTGAAAAAATGTTCGGATTAAAAAACGCCGATGTCAATTGGAAGGAAATTCCTACTAAAGTAAACGAATACGCACTTTCCATAGGAAAAAACACTTCATCATTGAATGTACCATTTACAAAAAGTGAATATTTTACTTTAGCCGAACAAAAATTACAATTATCACATTGGGAAATGACCGATATGCTTTGGGAACATTATCAACCGAATAAAATATGGTGGGTAATCCTTGGAGTAGGAATGGTTTCTATTATTTCGTTGATGATTTACAATAAATTTGTGGTTAAGAAGCAGTAAGTGTAATTTTTATATTATTTTCCAAAAAACAAGGGAATTGAATTTTATCGTTCAATTCCCTTGTTTACTTTCAGCTTGTTTTTTCTCTAAATATTTCTTCTAATTTTTTATTTTTCAAATTCATTGAAAGAATTTTTACATCCAATTCGATAGCAAAATCAAACAATTTTGATCGCATATCGTCCTTTGTAGAAAATACCAATTCCCATTCATTACCATGTACATTTTTCAATTGAATCAAATGTGGCAATTTTCCTAAGAATTGTTCTTCAATTTTCACATCAAATACTACTTCAACCGTCTGATTTTCTTCATTTTGCAGTAACTCTGTTAAAGAATAATTTGAAACTATTTCTCCTTTTTTGATGATAATCACTCGATTGCACATAGCCTCTACCTCTTGCATAATATGTGTAGAAAGAAAAACGATTTTGTCTTTTGCAATATTTTTGATCAACTGACGGATTTCTATCAATTGGTTAGGGTCTAATCCTGTGGTAGGTTCGTCCAAAATCAAAATATCAGGATTATGTAGCAAAGCACATGCAATACCAACACGCTGACGATATCCCTTTGATAGACTACCAATTTTCTTGTGAGCCTCTGGAGTCAGTCCTGTAATTTTGATTACTTCTTCTATCCTATTTTTGGAAACTTGATAAATATTTGCATTAAACTCTAAATATTCTCTTACATACAATTCTGTATAAAGCGGATTGTGTTCTGGTAAATATCCAATCGATTTATTGATAGACAAATCTTCAGTTCCCACTTTTTTTCCATTGATAAAAACTTCTCCATCCGTAGCCGAAATATATGAAGTCATTATTTTCATCAACGTAGATTTTCCTGCTCCATTAGGCCCAAGAAAACCTACGATTTCATTTTTATTTATGTCAAACGACACATTGTTCAATGCACGTTGCTCGCCATAAACTTTTGATATATTTTTTACCTGAATAGACATTTTCAAAAAATTATTTCACAAAAATACTAAAAATACTAAATAAAACATCGCCAAAGTATCAAGCATTTTGTTGAATACTTTGGCGATGTTTTTTTCATCGTTCTCACAACTTGCTATATTGCACTTTTGGATAACCTCTTTCGTTGGTGCTGTTTTGCATTTGAGTGATTTTCAATTTGTACACTGCTCCTTGTACATCTTTTACCACATAAAACACATCGAGATACAATTCCAAAGGTTGGGTATTTCGCCAACTCGCACCAATGGCTCTTTGGTCTTTGGCTTCGCTAGTTTGAAATTTACTTTGCTCTATTTGTGATGCTGTAAAAGAATTATACGAAACGCCATTTTCTTCTTTCACTTGATATGCGACTACCCCATTTTTATGATTGGAAAGTATCACATCTGAAAAGAAATACGAACCAAATCCTTCTACTTCGTTTGTAAAAGTGGAAAAACACAAATCCCATTTCGTTTTTTCTGGTTCTGCTGTTACGATTTGATTGTTTTGCAAACTAAAAAACGAGAAATTATGTGTGGTATTTTTTGGAATGGATACCTCTTGGTAAGTTGTACTACCCAATTCGGCATACAACAACTGATACCCATTAGCTGCTCGATTGATTTTTATTTTTCTCCACCCCCTTGCATCTCCTGCTACATTTACCGCTCCTGCCGAAGCTGGTGTTGTTGGAATTGCATTTCCTAAATTGAGCAAATACACTTTATTTTCATCTGCATTGGCTGAAATTTCTGCTATTGCTGTTTGTGAAATCGCTCCGTTGGGATGATCGACAAATGCCATATTCGACTCGAGGAATGTTCCTACTGCTACGGCTTCGTCAATGCTTACCATTTGTGTAATATCATTGGTATTCAATTGTTTTACAGCCATTTTCATACTATTATTTAGGATTACCCGGTATTCGTTTCCGCTGTAAAATCCTAAATCCCATTGGTCTCTTCGATAGCCTTTCTGACTATTGTCAGACAAGTCGATATACACTCGATTGGGTTGAGTAGAACCGCCAACTTCGGGGGCAATAACTCCACCAAGCGAACTCGACTCTGACAAAGAAATCTGGGTGGAAGTATTTCCTTGCACTTGATAAATTCCGTTAGAGGCAATACTCTGAATGGCAACTTTTACGCTACCTGTATTTGATGCGTTTTGTCTTACAAACTGAAAACTTACCGATTGTACTCCTGCTTGAAACGGCACTTGCAACGATTGATTATTTGCCGACGGAGCAGTGGTATAATCAGTTCCGTACACTGCATTCGTTTCAGTCAATGTCAAATGCAAAACACCTGCATCTGAAGTAGGTTTTGAAAACAAAATTTTCACTTCGGTGGTTTCTTGATTTGCATTTACCGACGGATTTTCAAAAGATACGGCAATGTTATTTTTTACCGAATTATCATCAGATTTACAACTAATTATTGTAGTTGCAATCAACGAACTAAGTATTATATAGTTTTTCATTGTATTGATGTTTTAAAAATTCAACTGATACTCCGCTTTTACAAAAAACGATGTTCCATACCCCATTGCCATAGCATTTCCACCGCCACTATGACCGATATTAGCAGGTAATTGTGTACGAATACTCTTGATATTCAATAAATTCCTTGCTCCTACGGTAAACCACAATTTATCGTTTAAATATTTTTTGGTAATCGAGGCATCGAGCCAAGTAAACGGAGCGGTTTCGGCCTGTTTATATACAGGTTGATTGTTTTCGTCTGTATTCAACACATATTGTGGTTGTTTGCCTTGGTGTTTGAAATACACTGCCCATTGTGTTTGGGTCAATGGTTCTTTATAAACAAATTTTGCATTGGCTTGATAGGTAAACAAATAATCCGTTTCTGTGGCTACTTGCCCCATAGATAATTGTTGCGAAATCCCCAACAAAGACAATCCTGCGTGAACCTCTCCCCTACTGAAAATCAATGAATTTTCGAGTGTAGTATTCCACATATTGTAGTTATCGATATTGATGTATTTAAACTGCCAAGTGGGATTTACTCCTACCAACGCCATTGAAATTCTGTCTTTTACACTAATGTAAGACGAAGTAATTTGCGAACGAAAAGGTTTGTAAAAATCGTCATTCCACTGATGTTTTACATTCAACTCTACCGATAAACTTTGCTCTGGTGTCAAATTTTTGTTCCCTTCCAAATGGTGATTACTATCTATAAAATAGGTGTACATTTCGGTAAAATTTGGCGTTCGATACGATTTCCCCAATCCCAAACGAAACTCTGTAAAAGCATTCATTCCATATCGAGTACCCAACGAAATGGAATATTGATTGTCAAATCTCGACTGAAACGAATACCTTGCTCCAGGTCGTACCGTCCATTTTTCGGTAGGTTTGTATTCCAAAACACTGTAAACATCATAATTTTCAAATCGTGCATTTACATCAATCAATTGATTGTTATCATTGCGAAAAAGACCAGATTTTCCCGAGGCAAACGACTGCTGATTGACCAATTCATATCCCACTTGCAAGGCATATTTTTCCGAAGGAATAAAATTGGAAAGTTGTCCTGTGGAATATAAAATCTCTGTTTGTTCGTAGGTATTTCTATCAAAATTTTGCTTCTGTTTTTCAGAAAAAAAATATTGATAATCCTCAAAATCACGAGTTTGTTTTTGATATGAAATCGATAGATTATAATCTGCATTTCCCAACAATTTTCCATTGGTATTTACATGATGATACATTCTGTGTGTAAGATAATTTCGGTCATCTGCCAATAAAATGGGATCGAAGGGATAATTGTCTTGTTGTTTGACAATGGAATTGTGAAATTGTATTCTTTCAGTGAAATAATCCGCCTTATAAAACCATTTTGATTTTTCGGTTGTATAAGAAGCCAACGCGTTGATTGTAGTAATTTTTTTCGGCAACCATTCAAAACCTCGTTCTTTATTTTCCTCAATATCAATTCCCGAGTGATTGTCAGCCAAATATCCTAAAAAATGATTGCGACTTCCCCCAAAAGACACAAACCATTTGTCTGAAAAATTTCTTGAAATTTTCAAATTCTGAATGTGTTTTCCCTTGTCAAACCACGCATATTCCTTTCCGACAGTTTCCTCTATAATCGAAGTATTGATTTGCCAATTAGTCGAAATTTTCCTTTTGGTTACGATATTGATGATTCCAGAAACCGCATTAGCACCGTGTGTTACTCCCATACTACCTTCCACAATTTCAATGCGTTCCACATCATTTAGATTGATTTGGGTTAAATCGATGGCATTTCCCACACCCGAATCGCTAACCATAGGTACATTGTCCACCAAGATTTTCAAATATTGACTGTCCAATCCAAACAATGCTACCGTTGAACGCCCCTGCCCAGTATTGGGCATCACATTGATTTTCAGGTACTGATTGAGCACATCACCCAAGTGATTAGCCGCCTGATTTTGAATATCCTCACTACTGATTATACGAACATTATGCACCGTTTTTTTCAACGATTGCGGTTCGATTTGTGTAGAAATAATAATTTCGTCCAACACTTCACTTTCGTCCTCCATCAATTCCTCTTGAGCAAAAGAAATCATTGGCACCGAAAGCAAACTCATCAATATAAAGGGGTTTTTGTTCATTTTTATAAAGAATATTTTTTTCGATTGCAAAGATAAAGAAATTTTATTTATTCTAAATTGTTTTATAAAAATGTTTTTGATATAAAATAATCCGAAAAGAGTATATTTAACCTGTTGTGCATTATGAAATAATTAAAAAAAGTTATTCATTTAACTGAAAATCTGTATATTTAGTTCGCCAAAACAAATCAAAAATGAACAACTTAGGACAAATCGAAGATTCAACAAAGTTAAATATACGAAAGAATTTTAGAAGTTTTAAAAAAGTTTTTCCCTCATCAGCTTTTACCTTATCAAAGGAGAAAGCCAAAAATGAGTGATTTATAACTTGTGAGTTTGAATTTAATTGTTGAACATTTAAGTATTGATAGTGAAATGCAGTTGTTTAGAAAACTACCTAATTTTTTAAAAACCAACATAATAAAGGAGTATTTACAACAAAAGAAAACGAAATCTTTTTTATCATATAAATCCATTATCTTGGGTATAAATTACTCATTATCTGTTCTGTAGAAGAAATTATCCAAAATCATTCAACAGTTTTAAAACACGAATTATCAGTAAAATAACTGCTATAGCCTTAATTCAATACATTAACAAAATTTGTATTAAAAAAGGAAATAAATAAAATTAAAGCAAGTATAATTTAAAATGCACAACGGATTAATTTACAAAAGGACTGATTCAACTTGTAAATGTATTATTAAACACAGACAACTTTATTTATTCTAAATTGCTTTTTTATTAAAAATTATTCTATATTTGCACACGAAATTTTAATCTAATTAATCTAAATAATAATGAAAAAAGTAATCGTAATGATGGCAATCGCTGCTGTTGCTTTCACAAACTGTAAAAAAGAAAATGGTAACACTTCTAACTCTGAAACCGAACAATTGGTTAGCAATCAAAGAATTGTATCATTAAACGGGGCGGTAACTGAGGTATTGGCTAAAATCGGTGTGGCTAATCAAATTGTTGGGGTAGATGTTACAAGTACTTATCCAGAAAATATTAAAGAAACCGCACAAGATTTGGGACATGTAAAAAAAATTGCAGTTGAAGCGATTCTACAACTCAAACCTACTTTGGTTATCGGAACTTCTACGGATTTTGAACCAGAAATGGAAGAACAATTGAAAAATGCTGGTGTTGAAACCTTAATTATTGACCAAGAATTTACAGTAGATGGCACAAAAAAATTGATTGCAAGTGTGTCTGAAAAAATGAATTTCAAAAGTACTCAAGAACTTTTTGATTCTATTGATAATCAAATTGCATCTGTAAAAATATCAGAAAACAAACCCAAAGTGTTGTTTATCTATGCGCGTGGTGCAGGTATGCTAATGGTTGCAGGAAAAGGTACTCAATTACACAACATAATAGAGTTGGCTGGTGGTGAAAATGCAGCTGCAGCTATTGAAGATTTTAAACCATTGACTCCAGAGGCGTTATTGACCAACAATCCAGATGTGATTTTGATGTTCGACAAAGGTTTGGAAAGTGTAGGAGGTATAGACGGAGTACTGAAAATCGAAGGTATTGAAGCTACAAACGCTGGAAAAAACAAAAAAATCATCTCAATGGATGGACAATTTTTATCAGGATTTGGACCAAGATTGGGGGAAGCTGTTGTTGAGTTGAATAAGTTGTTACAGTAAAATATTATAAAATTATCTACATAGAAAAAATAGAAGTAATTGAAAAATCTGTAACTTTACAGAAAAAAGATTATGAATGTTATTGCATTGAAAGGAAAAATCAGTTTTACACAATATTAAATGGCTGTGAAAACCCTTGAAAATATTGGTATTGAAGTTTCTGAAGATTTTACAAATCAAATTTTTCTTTCACAAGAAGAAAAAATAAAACTTCAAAAAGGACTTGATAATTTCGAAAACGGAAAATTTCATACACATCAATAGGTAATGGCTGAAATTGATGAATTATGGAAATAATTTGATCATAACAAACAATACAAGATTTAAAGACATTCTCCAATTCTGGAAAGAATATACAGGTAATAATTCCTATTCACAAAAAAAATCAAGAACTCGTGAATCAGGAAATGTATTTTATTTCACATTTTCCAGAAATCCATCCAATTACAGATTTTCAACAACTTAGAAGAACTTTGATATTAAAAAAATTTAGTTTGTTTTTCTATGTTTATTCTGAAAATAATACGATTAGAATCGTTCGTTTTTGGGACAATAGACAAAATCCAAAAGATTTATAATGAACAAAATAAACAGCTATAAAATAGTATTTTACATACTATTGATTATCGCATTTGCATCTTCGTTATACTTAGGTGCTTATGATTTTGACCAATCAATGATTCAAAGTGTAAAAAACTATTTTTCTACTGGTCAGCATACGCCCGATTCGTATGTATTAATCGAATTGCGTATTCCAAGAATATTGATGGCAATATGCACAGGAGCAGGATTGGCAATCGCAGGTACGAGTATGCAGGGATTGTTTAAAAATCCATTGGCTACTCCAGATTTGATTGGTATCACCTCTGGAGCAGTTCTATTTGCGGCATTGACCATTGTTTCTGGGGCTAGTATGATGAAAGTTTTACCCTCTTTTGTCAAATATTCTCTGTTGAGTATTATGGCATTTATTGGAGCATTACTTACTATGATTTTTGTGTATCGCATGGCAACAAGTAGAGGAAAAACGCATATTCTCATTTTACTCTTATCCGGAGTAGCGATTTCGGCTATGGCTGGTGCTGTTACTGGTTTTTTAACCTACCTTTCTACCGAAGACGAATTGCGAGATATTACTTTTTGGTCATTGGGAAGTATGGCAGGAACCAATTGGTGGAAAGTACTAATTGTAGCCACTGTGGTAATCATCGGTTCGCTTTTTTTAATAAACAAAGGAAAGACACTCAACGCTTTACTTTTGGGGGAAAAGGAAGCATCTCATTTGGGATTTGATGTTGAAAAAACCAAAAAACACATCATCATTGCAGTTGCTTTTATAGTGGGAACTATTGTGGCATTTAATGGTACTATTGGTTTTATTGGATTGGTAGTACCGTATATTTTGCGATTTATTTTTCGATCGGATTACAAAATTTTACTACCACTTTCAATGCTTTTAGGAGCAGTAGTTATGCTTTTGGCAGATACTATCAGTCGTATCATCGTACTCCCTGCCGAATTGCCTGTTGGAATCCTTACCGCATTGATGGGAGCTCCCGTTTTTATCGCTATTCTGATAAATTATAAGAGAAAAATGTAATACCCCCTATCAGTTATGCTAAAAATCATAAATTTACATTTCAAAATAAACAATAAATCTTTGTTAGATTCGCTTTCAATTGACATTCAACCAGGCGAACTCATAGCGATTATCGGTCCTAATGGTGCTGGAAAATCCACTTTTCTCAGTGCTTTGGCTCAGGAAATAGATGCTCAATGGGAGGATTATTCCTTTAAAAACAAAAACATTTCCCTATATTCAAAAAAAGAAATGCCTTTACATAGGGGAAAATTTTCTCAACATCAATCTTCTGAAATCAATCTAAAAAACAACGAGATTGTACTCATGGGACGTTATCCTTATTTCAATCATTTGCCAAATGAAAAAGATTTACAAATTGTTGATTATTGGATGCATCAAACAGAGACCGCTCACCTACTCGACCGTGAATACGAACAGCTATCCGGTGGTGAAAAACAACGATTGCACTTAGCGAGAGTTTTTGCTCAGCTCGACAACGAAGTTGAAAACAAATTACTTTTGCTGGATGAACCCTTGAACAATCTCGACATTACGCATCAGTTCAATACGCTACAACTCATCAAAGAGTTTACAAGAAAAAATCACACAGCATTGGTAGTTTTGCACGATTTGAACATTGCAACCCAATTTGCCGACCGATTAATATTGCTAAATAATGGAAAAATTGATAGTTTTGACACTGCAGAAAAAGTTCTGACTCAAGAAAAAATTTCAAAAGTGTATAAATATCCTTGTAATATTATTCACCATCCAAAAACTCAACAACCTATTATTGTGTTTGGGTAAATCTTTAAAAAATATAAAAACAAAAATACAATGAATTCCAACGAATTAAAACAAAAATGGGAGGCTCTCAAAGCTGAACAACCTCATCTTAGAATTAGAAATGCTGCTCAAACATTAGGAGTTAGCGAAGTGCAATTATTGGCTACCAACATCGGAAATGGTGTCACTCGATTGACCAATAATTTTAAAGAATTATTGTTAGAAATCGAATCGTTGGGCAAAGTGATGGCACTAACTCGCAACGAAGAATGTGTACACGAACGAAAAGGTGTGTATCAAAATCCTGATTTCAAATCGCCTCATGCACATATATTTGTTGGCGAAGACATAGATTTGCGTATTTTTCCATCGCATTGGGCAAAAGCCTTTGCTGTTGAAGAAGAAAACGCTCGTGGCACTTCAAAAAGTATTCAGTTTTTTGGAAAAGACGGAGAGGCAATTCACAAAATTTACCTTACTCCTGACAGTAATCACGAACAGTTTGAAGTTTTAGTAAAAAAATACTCAGCCGAAAATCAAAGCTCCGATGAAAGCGTAGAAACTATCGTACCAAATCTCGATGAAAAACCTGATAATGAAATAGATGTAGCTGGTTTTCAGAAAGAATGGCAAGAGCTAAAAGATACTCACGATTTCTATTTATTGTTGCGAAAATATGGGATAACTCGTACCCAGGCATTGCGTTTGGCTCCATCCGAGCATTTTGCAAAACAGATAGACAAAAATTGTATCGTAACCATGTTGGAAGAAGCTGCAGCTACACAAACGCCGATTATGGTATTTGTTGGCAACAGAGGTATGATCCAGATTCACACAGGGGAAATTCACAAAACTCTATGGCATCACAATTGGTTCAATGTAATGGATCCTGATTTCAACTTGCATTTAGATATGACCCCAATTGCTTCTACTTGGATTGTACGCAAGCCAACTGAAGATGGCGAGGTTACAGCAATAGAAGTGTATAACGAAATGGGCGATATTATCGTACAATTTTTCGGAAAACGCAAACCAGGTCTTCCAGAATTGGAAAGTTGGAAACAGATTATTGCAAAAATTTCATAAATCGTTTTTCCCACATAGGCGGATTACTTATGTAATTCGCTTTTTTTATTTTTTGGGCATGCCACTCGCATTTTTTACGATACACTTTCCGCTATCGCTATAAGATGTATCGAAAAAAAAAGCTTCGTGTCGGATGTTCGTCAGTCGCTTTTTGCAACCTCGCTATCGCTCGGTAGTAAAAGAGCTCCAACAAATACCTCACCCCCTCACGCAAAAAATCGTTGCCAATTGATTATTTTTTCAAAGAAAAAAGAGACTGCCCTTTTCGGACAGTCTCTCTTCATTATTAACGCAAAAATATATAAATTATGAACTACATTGCTACATAATCAGATAGGTATTCAAATTTTGGAGTCAACTTACCATTTTCACAAATAGTAGCTCTCTCCAAAACGTTATCTTTATCTCCATTAAAAAACGCAGGAATAATTTTTTCTAAAAATACCAAACCAAATCCCTCGCTTGCATCTCGAGGAAGCTCACAAGGAAGATTGTCCACAGCCATTACTACTACAGCTGCCGGATGTTCTACAACAACTTCTTTATGCTCACGTGGATAATATCCGTAAATTGGCTCAGCTATCGTTGACGGACGCAATGTACATGCAATAGGTCCATCAATATCACAAGAAACATCCGCAACCACTTTGATTTGATTGTAGGGATTATTGAGCATTTCTCGTGTCAATATATTTGGCGAACCTTCCTTATAAAAATGTCCTGCAATAAAAATGTCAGCTACATTGGCAAATTTTTCAAAATCACTTTCATATTCAGATGGATTGGCTTTAAAATCAGCTCTACTTCCTTCTTTTCCATCTTTTCTACGGTTGTAATCCGTTACATCAATTTGCACATATACAGGTTCGTCGTATTCTTTTGTTAGGAAATCTTCAATCGATACTTGTCTCATTTTCATATCGTCAAGCACCTCTTTTGCTCCCATTCCCACTTTTCCTGTCCCTGTCAAAACTACTTTGATAGGAGGCAACAAATTCGGTCTTCTCAAGCGTTCAATCAAGTCGGCTTTTGACTTCAAAGTTTCTGCCTTTGCTATGTTAAACAATTCGTACTTGATACCAAAAGCCCTAAATCCGTTATACGCTCCAACAATACCAGCATAACGACCAAACCCTATCAATCGCGTTCCTTTTTCGTCAACCAAAGTTTCATGGTCTATCAATCGAATGTTTCGTTCTAAACAAGTTTGCAACAACTTTTTATTATACGGTTGTTTTTTGATGGTATGAGAAAAAAATAAATACGTCTTATTAGGTATTAAATCAGCAATTGGTACTTCTTTTACTCCCAACAATACGTCACAATCAGATAAATCTTCCGTTACTTCAAAACCCAATTTTTCGTATTCTGCATCTTCAAATACACGAATAGGCGAAGTCTGAACTTTAAAACTCGCTTGTGGATATTGTTTTCTAAAATTGTCTAATTGTTTGGGCGAAAAAACCACTCGTTTATCAGGTGGGTTTTTCCCTTCTCTAATGATTCCAAATTTCATACGCTCAATAGATTATAAACTATAAATTCCTTTATGATTGATGATAAAATTTTTCCAAAAACCTTTTAATTTGAATTGTAGTTCTTCCCAATGAGTGTTTTCTATTCCACTTACTTTAAATGTATTTTCGTCTGTTTTTTCAATAGAGAATAAATATTTTGCATTTTCTCCATTTTCTACCTCTCCTTTGTTACTAAATAATCTCGGTGAAGTGAAATCTGAAGCTTTGATAATTACTTCATCAAAATCACACCCTTCGATGCAAATCATTCGTACATCTTCTGTGGTATTTTTAAATTGTATTTCAAATGATTGTGCATTTACCAATGATGTACATCCTAATAATGCGGTTAGTATAATTTTTTTCATATTGTTTTGTATTTTTAATTCTTTGCAATATACTAAATTTATTTTACAATTTTATTTTTTCTATTGACAATTGATAAATTTTTTCTAATTGTTCGTCCATCGTCAAATGCGAATTGTCTATTTCCACCGCATCTAATGCTTTTTTCAAAGGTGAAACTTTTCTCATAGCATCGATTAAATCTCTTTCTGTAAGATTTTTCAATACGGCTTCATATTCCACCTTCTCCCCTTTTGCTATCAATTCTTCATAGCGTCTCTGAGCTCTGATTTCGGGTAAAGCGGTCATAAACAGTTTCAACTCTGCATCGGGAAAAACCACTGTTCCTATATCTCTTCCATCCAAAATCACTCCTTTGTTTTTTCCCATTTCTTTTTGTTGATCAACTAAAAATGAGCGTACTTCGGCTATTTCAGCCACTTTACTTACATAGTTAGAAACGTTTAACGTGCGAATTTCATTTTCAATACATTTTCCATTGAGATAAATTTCCGACACTTGACTTTCAACATTGTATTCAAAATGCAATTGAATGTTTTTCAACTGATTGACTATTTCTTCTATATCAAAATATTTTTCCGAAATTAATTGATGTTCCAAGGCAAAATAAGCAACTGCTCGATACATTGCTCCTGTGTCTATATAACTATAATTGAGTTTTTTTGCCAATTGTTTTGCTATCGTACTTTTTCCTGTGGATGAAAATCCGTCAATGGCAATCGTTATTTTTTTCATTATAATTTCATTGTTAATCCTACAAAATTTGAATTTCCTGCTCGGGTAACTCTTCCGTGAGAATAGTCAAATGTCATTTTTTTCAATTTTAAAGAAAATCCAAATGATAATCCTGCAAAGCTTCGTTGCTCGAGAATTTTCATCTCTTCTCCTCGTCTAAAATTGTAAGAAACCCTTGCATTAAATTTCTTATTTGTAAACAATTCTGCACCAATTATTATATGTCGCAATAAATGATCGTGCCACTGTATCGTTTCTTCAGTTACAACTCCGTCCAAACCTACACTCGAACGATTGGGATTGGGAAATCCTATTTTGTATTTCTGCAAATTGTCTAATGTCAAATGCCAACGGATAGGCACATTTTCCAATTGTTTTGAAATTCCTGCAATCACAATAAATGGCATATTTTCAGTTTCGTTTTCAAAAGATTTCAACTGAAATCCGATATTCCTAAACGTCAATCCTACATTCCATCCTGTATCTGGATTGAAATATAAACCTCCGATATCAGCGGCTACAGCCCACGAATTGTATTGTTCGATCGTTGAAGATATTCCTTTCAAATTGGCTCCTACATAAAAATTACTGTCCTGAATTCTATACGAAAAACCTGTAGTCAAGGCTATATCTGATGCCGAAAAACTCTGAGTTTTTTGCCCTTGTTCATTATACCCATCCATCGAACCATAATTGAGGTAAATCACCCCAACCTGTATATTGCGGTCTCTTTCAAAATTATGTGCATACGATGCTGCCCCCATATTGACAGCACCGTACAAATTTCCATAACTCAATTGCAAAACTCCCGACATATCGTCTGACAAAGACGCAGGATTGTACAATACTTGATTGGGATTGGAACCTGTGTGTGTCACATTGTTGCCTCCCAATGCGTTTTGATACGGTGTTGCCGGAATATTTAGAAAATCATAAATATTCCTATCCATAGATTGTGATACCATCAATTGCGGTAACATCATTCCGGCTACTATTGCGATTTTTTTCATTTTCAAATTCTATTAATTTAAGCAGTTTGGGTGTCTTATTTAGCTGTCCCAACACATCTGGTAGGTCTAAAGCCTAAAGCCAATAACCCAATTACAAACAACAAAGATACGATAGAAAATATCAATGCAATGGTACTTCCTGTTTTAATTACTTCGGGTTCAAATTTGAATGTAACCGTGTGAGTTCCTGCTGGAATTGGCAAAGCTTTCAAGGTGTGGTTTACTTCCAACATTTCTACTGGTTGATTATCAATTGTGATTTGCCAACCTTTTGGATAATAATTTTCCGCAAAAACTGCCAATCCGTCGTTGGTATTTTGTGTTTTGTAAACCAATTCATTCGGTAGATTTTTAACCATTTGAATATTTGCTAAACTATCTACTGCGTACGAATTTTTCAAACCGTTAGCAAATTTCTTTTCAACTAAGGCTGTTTTTTTCGAATCAAATGATTTCATTTTTTGCATTAGTTCATCAGCATTGTTTACCGTTTTTACTTCCGAAACAAACCACGCATTACCATTGGCATCTTCATTTAGCATAGGCAACAAACCTTGTTCTTGAGGAACAAAAATGTATTTTACATTGTACATATTCAAGATTTCGGCATTATCATTTTGCAATTGATAATCCATCAATTCCTGAACTTTCTTTGGCTTAGCGGCATGATACCCTCCAAAATTTTGATAAAAATATGAAGCTGAAGCACTGTTGAACATTCCTTTGGCATCAAATACCCTAAAATGCGTTGTGTCTTGTTTGAGCATCTCATCAGCTGGTGAAAATCCATTTTGGAAAGGATTTTTCATAATGTGAACCGCAACAAAATTTTCATTGTTTACATATTGTTTATCAATCATCACCAAATCTACGACAGCCAGTAAACCTAAGACAATTGCACCGTATTTTTTCAATCCTTCATTTTTGATTGCAACAAATAAAATTCCTCCAGAAATAGCAACGAAAACGAAAGTTCGTAATAAATCATTCAAATACATTGACTTTCTATCGGCTATCAAATTTTCGACAAAACGATAACCGTCTTCTCCTAACATTTGGGCATAATATCCATCGTTTGCACTTTGAAAATTTGAAGTAACATATCCTAAAATCAACAAGATAAAAATTCCTCCAAAAGAAATTGCTGTTTTTTTCAAGGCTTCTTTTTGCTCTTCTGAATGGCTTTCAAAATAGGCTTTCAACCCCAAAACTGCTAAAACAGGAATACACAATTCGGCAATCACTTGAATCGATGCAATTGCTCGAAATTTGTCGTACATTGGCAAATAATCAATCAATAAATCTGTCAAAAAGAAGTGCTTTCCCCATGATAAAACAATGGAAACTACTGCCCCTGCTAAAAAGGCATATTTGATTCTTCGCTTTTCGATATATAAGCCTAAAATCGCTAAAAATACCACTACCGCTCCGATATACGCAGGTGCCGCCACGATAGGTTGAGCTCCCCAATAGGTTGCTGCATTTTCTGAAAAATCCTTTGCAAATTCTGGGTCGTATTGTGCTAAAAATTTGTACGAATTGGAGTTGGTTCCGATGTTTTCGTGATTGGCTCCTCCTGTAACTTTGGACGAAACCAAATTCAATGTTTCAAAAATTCCATAGCTATATTCTGTAATGTATTCCCTTGACATTACATTGGAATTTTCCTTTGGAGAACCATCAGGATTTAGGGTTAATTCACTGGTACTACGCGTACTAAATTTCGCATATTCGCTAGTTGCCATCAAGTTGGTTGCATTGACACCCACTGCCAAAATTGCAGCGATTGACAAAATACCAATTCTTTTGATATAAGGCACAAATTGTTGATTTTTAATAGCTTTCAAAGTGAAAAATCCGATGAGAATGGCAATAAGAAACAACAAATAATAGGTCATTTGAAAGTGATTTGCCTGAATTTCCAAGGATGCTCCGAAAAATGCAATGATTCCACCCAACCATAAATTTCGCTGAAACACCCAAACAATTCCTGCAATCAACAAAGGCATGTAGGCAATTGCATGAGCTTTGGCGTTGTGTCCGGCTCCGATGATGATAATCAAATAAGTAGAAAATCCGAAGAGCAAAGCACCGATAAAAGATTGCAACGGTTTTACCCTCAAACTGCACAACAACACATAAAATCCGATAAAATACAAGAATAAATAATCGGCAGGGCGTGGCAAAAATCGCAATACACTATCTACTTTTTTGATGTAATTGTGCGGATATTTTGCCCCCAATTGATAAGTAGGCATACCACCAAAAGCACTGTTGTTCCAATAACTTTCCTCTTGAAATACTTCACGATGTTCGTTGGTTTCACGAGCCATTCCAATGTATTGAACGATATCGTTTTGAAAAATTTCTTTCCCTTGCAAAACAGGATAAAAATAAATCAACGATACCAAAATAAAACCTAAAAAGGCAATAATATGTGCAAAATACGGTTTGAGTTTTTCCATTGAAAAAATTTTTTCGCTAAAGTAAAAGATATTATTAAAAAATTCTACTATTTCTCTAAAAAAAACAATTTTGTGGAAGATTTTTTCAACCGAATTATAAATTTTCATTCAAAAAATTTTATTCGTAATCAAGAACTATTTATCATAAACTTTTTCACTATCTTTGCAAGAACTTTTGACTTAAATCAATGGAAACAACAGTAGAAAACAAACCAATCACCAACAAGCCAAAATGGTTGCGTGTAAAATTGCCAACAGGAAAAAAATACACCGAATTGCGTGGATTGGTCGATAAATATAAATTACATACCATTTGTACCTCGGGAAGCTGCCCAAATATGGGCGAATGCTGGGGCGAAGGGACAGCTACTTTTATGATTTTGGGCAATATCTGTACGCGTTCGTGCGGATTTTGTGGTGTAAAAACCGGAAGACCTGAAACCGTAGAATGGGACGAACCCGAAAAAGTGGCTCGTTCTATTAAGTTGATGAATATCAAACATGCGGTGATTACTTCTGTAGATAGAGACGACCTAAAAGATGGTGGTTCTATCATTTGGGCAGAAACAGTAAAAGCCATTCGTCGCATGAGTCCAGAAACTACATTAGAAACATTAATTCCAGATTTTCAAGGTATTGAAAGAAACATAGACCGTATTTTGGAAGTTGCCCCAGAGGTGATTTCTCACAATATGGAAACTGTGCGTCGTCTGACTCGTGAAGTACGTATTCAAGCAAAATATGACCGTAGTTTGGAAGTTTTGAGATATTTGAAAGCCAATGGTGCTCATCGTACCAAATCGGGAATTATGTTGGGATTAGGTGAAACCGAAGAGGAAGTCATCCAAACGATGAAAGATTTGCGTTCGGTAGATTTGGATGTCATAACCATAGGACAATATTTGCAACCAAGTAAAAAACACTTGCCTGTAAAAGAATTCATTACACCCGAGCAATTTAAAAAATACGAAGAAATTGGTTTGGATTTAGGATTCAGACATGTAGAAAGTGGAGCTTTGGTTCGCTCGTCTTACAAAGCACAAAAGCATATATTATAATCCATAAATGTTTTACAATAGTACACACCACGCTACCCATTTGAACAGCGTACCAGGGTGTGTCTTTTTTTATTAGAATCTATGAAAATAAAAATCGCTATCAACGGATTTGGGAGAATAGGAAGAAACCTCTTCAGATTGCTGATCAATCACACCGAAATAGAAGTAGTTGCAATTAATGATTTGGCCCCCACCTCCACTATGGCTCATTTGCTAAAATACGACAGTGTACACGGAAAATTATCTCAAAATATTTCTTTTACAGAGGAATATTTAATCGTAAATGATCTAAAGATTCCATTTTTGCACCAAGCAGACGTTTCTAAAATCAACTGGAAACCTTTTGATGTAGATTTTGTAATAGAATGCACAGGAAAACACAAGACCACTGCCCTACTCGCTAATCATTTACAAAATGGGGCAAAACAAGTAATATTGTCGGTTCCGCCTGAAGATAAAGAGATAAAAACGGTAGTTTTGGGAGTAAATGAACACATTTTAGACGGAAGCGAAACCATCGTTTCTAATGCCAGTTGTACCACCAACAATGCCGCTCCAATGATAAAGATTATCAAAGAATTATGTGGATTGGAAACTGCCTTTATTACTACGGTTCATTCTTATACTACTGATCAAAGTCTGCACGATCAACCACATAAAGATTTGCGAAGAGCCAGAGCCGCAGTACAGTCGATTATTCCAACTACAACAGGAGCTGCCAAGGCGTTGACAAAAATTTTTCCAGAATATGAAGGAAAAATTGGAGGTGGTGGCATTAGAGTTCCCGTTCCCGATGGTTCACTTACAGATATTACCTGTTATGTATCCAAATCGACAACAGTAGAAGAAATCAATCAAGCATTTGAAAACGCTTCGAAAAACGAATTGAAAGGTATTTTGGAATATACTTCTGACCCAATAGTTTCGGTAGATGTGTTGGGAAATAGTCATTCCTGCGTTTTCGACGCTCAATTGACAACCGTATTGGATAGAATGGTAAAAATCGTAGGTTGGTACGACAACGAAATCGGATATTCTTCCCGATTAATTGATTTGATTATTCATTTAAACAAAACAAACTCAAATATTCAAAAAAATAATTGTAATATAGTGAAAAACTGAACAAATATACTTTTGCATACTAATGGTATTTTCAGTAATTTCGCTTGAATTTAAAATATATTAAAAAATGAAACTGATAGATAAATTAATAGAAAGAAGTGGTAATCAATGCGAATTGTGTGGAAATAAAGAAAATTTAGCCATATATAATGTACCACCTGCGGCAAGTAACGAGGCTGATAAAGACATTTATATTTGTGAAACTTGTGCAGATCAAATCGAAAAAAGAGCCGAATTAGACGCGAATCATTGGCAATGTTTATCAAACTCTATGTGGAGTGAGTTTCCTGTCGTTCAGATAGTTAGTTGGCGTATGCTCAATCGTTTTAGAAACGAAAGTTGGGCAGCCGATTTATTGGATATGATGTATTTAGACGACGAAAGTTTAGAGTTTGCAAAATTGACAGGCGACCACGAAGGCGACGGAAGTATTGCGCTACACAAAGATTGTAATGGAAATATTTTAGTAGCAGGTGATACGGTAACGCTTATCAAAGATTTGGACGTAAAAGGTTCGACATTAAACGCAAAAATTGGTACCGCTGTAAGAAATATTCGATTGGTACACGACAACACAGAACAAATCGAAGGGAAAATTGACGGACAAATGATTGTGATTTTAACGAAATATGTGAAGAAGCAGTCGTAGACACAAAATCTTTTAATCTAAAAAACTATGAAAAAACTAACCATATTATCATTTGCTGTACTATTAGGATTTTCTGTAGTTCAATGCAAATACAACCAACCTACAACGATAAATACTATGCAACATACCAACAGTATTCACAAATTTTCGGTAAAAACGATCGAAGGAAAAGAAATCAATTTATCGGATTTAAAAGGAAAAAAATTGATGATTGTCAATACAGCTTCAAAGTGCGGTTTAACACCTCAGTTTGAGGAATTAGAAAAATTGTACCAATTATACAAAGACAAAAATTTTGTTGTCATTGGTTTTCCGTCAAATGATTTTATGGAGCAAGATCCAGGTAGTAATGAAGAAATTGTAGAATTTTGCCAAATCAACTATGGAGTTTCATTCCCTATGATGGAAAAAATAGTAGTAAAAGGAGAAAACCAAGCACCATTGTATCAGTTTTTAACAGACAAATCTCAAAATCTTATCAATGGAGATGAAATTGTATGGAATTTTCAAAAATTCTTAATTAATGAAAACGGTAGAGTTGTGAAAACTATTCACCCTAAAACATCACCTTTAGACAAAGAAATTATTGAGTGGATTGAAAATTGATTCAAAAAGGAATTGTAGAATTGAATTCCGTATTTGATGGGAAAAGAATTAAGAAAATGAGAAAAAATTATCATTCCGACGAAAGGAGAAATCTTTTAGATAATTTGAAAATTTTGATATTCCTACATCAAGAGCAACCTTTGAGAATTAAAAAAATAAAAAAATGAAAAAGATACTTTTAAGTCTATCGTTTTTAGTAAGTTCAATAACATTTGGACAAGTGAAAATTGAAAAAGTTTCAGATCAAACAATTAATTTTATTTCCTATAAAATTAATTGTTGGGGATACAATGCTAAAACAGATGAAGCTAAACAATATAATATTGATAAAACCATTGCATTTATTGCCGAAATTAATTATGAGGGGATAGATTTAGGTAAATATATAATCAAGCATTATAGATATTTATCAAATAATAGTGAAACATATAGTTTAGAGGTAACCTAAATTTCTCCATGCTTCAAAACTAAAGAACTTTCATCAGAGGTTTTACTTGCACTAACAAAAACAAACAATTGGAATTTGATCACAACTGATATTGAAGAAAATATTTGTAGAGACCATAAAAGTATTCCGCTATTTAAAAAATAAAACCATAAATATGTTTTAAATAGTTTAGCAGACGGAAAAATTAAATTGATTCTGTATAAAATTGACTCTGAACAATTTTCAACTTCTCAAAAGAATATAAAGATCTCATAATTAACTTCTGAGAAGTTTGTTGTAGATAAATTTTTACATATGGAAAAGATGAGTAAAATCTATATCTAACATTTTCTCAATGTAATAATGTATGAATATCTGTGCAATCTGCGAGAGAACCTCAAACAGCCAAAGGCTTTAAACGCACTTAGTGTTCAAACGAGCGAAGCTCTTAAACTAAAATATCAATGATTCCTGAAATACCTTTAGCACAGAGTATTTTGCAAATACTCAAAGCCTATCAAATCAAACATATCGTGATTTCTCCAGGTTCGAGAAACGCACCGCTCACTATAGGTTTTGCTTCAGACAAAGCCTTTCAGTGTTATAGCATAGTGGACGAACGCTGTGCAGGTTTTTTTGCTTTGGGAATCGCCCAACAAACCAAAGAACCTGTGGTGTTGGTATGCACTTCAGGTTCGGCTGTGTTGAATTATCATCCTGCCATTGCAGAAGCATTTTATAGTCAAATTCCGTTGATTGTACTATCGGCAGACAGACCGTTGGACAAAATCGACATTGGCGACGGACAAACCATTCGTCAAGAAAATGTGTTGGCAAATCACACGGTATATGATGTGAACCTCACCGCCGATGCCTCGCAACTAAACGATGATTTGATTCAAAAAGCATTGCACGAATGTATGTATAAAAAAGCACCAGTGCATATCAATGTGCCTTTTGAAGAACCTTTATATAATACTTTAAGTAACTACACTTATACTCCTAATATACAAATTTATATACACGATAAAATTACTCCTATACTCGATAAAAATATCGTAAAAAAATGGACTTCATCAACTAAAAAAATGGTGTTGATAGGAGTACACCCCCCCCATGAAATTTCTGATGAAATGATAAAGAAATTGGGAGAAGATAACTCTGTTTTGGTTTTTACTGAAATTACGAGCAATGTTCATCATCCAAATTTCATCAGTCATATCGACACCTTGATTGCGAGTTTTACCGACGAAGAAAAAAAGGAATTTTGCCCTGATATTTTAGTAACGATGGGTGGAATGGTGATTTCAAAACACATCAAAAAGCTGCTGAGAAATTTACCCATCAAAGAGCATTGGCACATAGACGAATTACGTCATTACGATACTTTTTCAAAATTGACCGATGCTATTGAAATGCAACCTGAACAATTTTTACAACAAGTTTATAAGGAAAATCATTCAATAGAAAGTCATTATCAATCGATTTATATTGAAAAATTGAAGAAAAAAGTTGAAAAAGGAAAAAAATATTTAGAAAACATTCCTTTTTCTGATTTGAAAGTTTTTGAATTATTATCAAAACATTTGACTTCGAATATAGATTTACAAATCAGCAATAGTGCAGGTATTCGATATGCTTTGTTGTTTGATTTTCAGAAAAATATACAAGTGTTTTGCAACAGAGGAACATCAGGTATCGACGGCTCAACTACCACAGCAATCGGAGCAGCAGTCGCATCCAACAGACCAACGACCTTGATTACAGGAGATATTAGTTTCTTTTACGATAGCAATGCTTTATGGAATCAATACATACCTAAACATTTCAAAATCATATTGGTAAACAATAGCGGCGGTGGAATTTTTAGAATATTACCTGGACATCAAGAAAGCGAAGTATTCAAAACCTACTTTGAAACATCGCACAATCTCACGGCAAAACATTTAGCAGAAATGTATAATTTTCAATATATTACAGCCAAAAACGAAGAAGAAGTTATCAATGGAATTTCGACCATTTATCAAACAGAACAACCGATAATTTTGGAAATTTTCACTCCAGAAAAAATCAATCAAGATATACAACGAAATTATTTTAAAAGTGTTAAGGGGGATTTTTAGGTTTTATGTTTTTCCCTCTCAGTAGAGGGGATATAGGAGAGAAACTATCCTCTTAAATAAGAGTGAAACGAACGGATTGTCAATGATTTATTAAAAAAATCTCTGCACCTCCGTGGTAAAAAATATAAATAATTAAAATTTAGAAATTACACAATTTCTAAATTCCTTAATTTTTTAAATTACGAAGTACAATATGAAAAAGATTTTAGCCCCAATTGCCATAGTATCTTTAGGATTGACTATGGCTACATCATGCGATTCCCTTCAACAAGGAATGAAAATTTTAGACGAATCATTGGCAAACCAATCGCTGAACAGCAATGCATACATCGCCTCTGGATTGAAACAAGCCTTGACGCAAGGCGTAAACCAGCGAGTAAACAATTTGGCTACAACCAACGGATTTTACAACAATCATTTGATAAGAATCGGATTGCCAAGCGAATTGCAAAAAGTAGAAAGTACTTTGCGTAGTATTGGATTGGGAAGTTTGGCAGACGAAGGAATCAAAGCTTTAAACAAAACAGCAGAAAATGCTGTAAAAGAAGCTATTCCAGTTTTTACAACAGCGATTACTCAAATGACCATTGCCGATGCAACCAATATATTAATGGGTGAAAAAAATGCGGCAACAGCTTATTTGCAACGCACAACTACACAGCAATTGTACAGCAAATTTTATCCAATCATCAACAATTCATTTACAAAAGTAGGTGCTGATAAAATTTGGAACAATTTGATTTCGAGATACAACCAAGTGCCAATGGTAAACAAAGTAAATTCCGATATTACGGACTATGTAACCACCCAAGCTTTGAACGGAGTTTTCAAAATGATAGAATTAGAAGAAAAAAACATCAGAGAAAATATATCTGCTCGTTCTACAGAGCTCTTGAAAAATGTATTCAAATTGCAGGATAAAAAGTAAAATAATCGTTAAGGTTGCCTTTTGTTTATGGGCAACCTTATTTTTTTCTTAACTTGCATTTTATTTATCAACCATAAAAAATGATTCAAACTACTGAAATACAATTTTCATATCCACAAGGAAGTTCGTTTTCGTTTCCTGCGATGACTTGTAATGCAGGAGAAACTCTTTTAATTACAGGAAGTTCAGGAACAGGAAAAACAACTTTTCTACATCTTTTGTCTGGATTATTAACTCCAACTTCTGGAGAAATAAAAATTAACAATCAGGATATTACGAAGTTAAAAGGTACAGATTTAGACAGTTTTAGAGGAAAAAACATCGGTTTGGTATTGCAAAAATCGTATTTTGTCAATGCACTCAATGTATTGGAAAACATAGAAACCGCTTCGTGGTTGAGCAACAAAAACAAAAATACTGAAAAAGCTAAAGAATTGCTACAACAGTTGGGATTGAGCGATCACATCACTAAAAATCCATCGGAATTGAGCGTAGGACAACAGCAAAGAGTAAATATTGCTCGAGCGTTAATCAACGAACCAAAAATCATTTTAGCAGACGAACCCTCCTCTAGTTTAGATGATGAAAATGCACAAATCGTTGCTCAATTGTTGCAAGATTTAGCAAAAAAATACAACGCTGCTTTGCTGATTGTAACACACGACCAACGATTGAAAGATGTATTTTCAAATTACATTAATTTATAGATTTTTTTCTCTCACATTTCTACATAACAAAAAGAAATGTCAAAAAAAAGAATAGAGAAAACACATTTTTTAACCACATAGCCACATAGATTTTTTACCACTGAGAAACAAAGACGCTATGCTTTTAGAGAGAACACAGACTGTTGTGAATACATTTTTCTGAAAAGTGTTGGCTATGTTTACGGTGAATAAAAACAAGTAAAAAACTGATTTGCGCAAATCTGTGAAATCTGCGAGAGAATAACAAGCGAAACGATAAAGCAAAAAAACAAAACAACATGATTACAAAAATAGCTTGGAAAAACACTTGGTTCAAACCACTCAATACCCTACTCAGTATCCTATTACTCACAGCATCAGTAGCTATTATAACCGTAATAATCTTACTTCAAAAACAATTTGAAGAACAATTTAGTCGCAATATGGACGATGTAGATTTGGTATTAGGTGCCAAAGGTAGTCCATTGCAATTGGTGCTATCGGCGGTGTATCAAATCGATGCTCCTCCGGGGAATATTCCCTACGATCAAGCCCAAGAATGGATGAATCATCCATTTGTAGAAAAAGCAATCCCAATGGCATATGGCGACAATTATATGGGGTACAAAATCATCGGAACTACTGAAGATTACATCACCAAATACGATGGTCAATATGCCGAAGGACACCTTTTTACAGATGATTTTGAAGTGGTAGTAGGTGCGACGATTGCTGAAAAATTGGATTTAAAAATCAATGATACCTTTTGGGGGGCACACGGCGATTCTGCGGATGGTGAGGTACACAAAGATCACCCATATACCGTGGTTGGAATTTTACAACCCACTGGAAGATTGATAGACAACTTGATTGTTTCCAATATTTCGTCGGTGTGGAATGTACACTCACACGAACATGACCACGACCACGACCACGAGGAAGACGACCATGTACATACAGAAGATTGCGACCACGATCACGACGAAGAACATGTACATTCAGCTACGTACAACCACGACCATAGCGAGGAAAAAGAATTTACCGCTGTATTGATAAAAATGAAAAACAATATGGCGAAACTTAACTGGCAACGCCTCATTCCTCAAAATACCGATATGCAAGCTGCCTCTCCTATTCTGGAAATCAACCGATTGTTTGGTTTGTTTGGTGTAGGATTACAAGCCTTGCAATATTTGGCTTTCGGAATTATGATGCTTTCAGGAATCAGTATTTTTATCGCGTTGTACAATACTTTGAAAGAGCGAAGATATGAATTGGTATTGTTGAGAATCCACGGTGCAAAAAAATCACAACTGCTATGGTTGATTTTGCTCGAGGGTTTATTCTTGTGTATCATCGGATACCTTTTCGGAGCCATTTTAGGTCGTATTGCCTTGTATTTCATCTCACTATCATCGACAGAAGAATTTAAAATAGCCTTCAATCCATTGGAATTTATTCCAGAAAAAGAAGGAATCGTATTTTTTAGTACACTTTTCGTAGGAATTGTATCGGCATTATTGCCAGCTCTTAGAGCCTATTCACTAAATATTTCAAAAACATTATCCAATGCAAATTAAAACATTAGTAATTATAAGTTTAGTTTTAGCAGGAGCATTATCTGCTTTTACTACCCTTCCAATTCGTTCGGAAGATCAATCTAAAACGCAAAAGAAAGTTACACCAAAAAATCAAGTGCAAACTCAAAAAAACAATCAACCCAAAATACAATCTAAGGATAAAACTTCCATAACTTGGGGACAATTGGGGCAAATTGATTTTGTAAAAAAGAAGCACAAAACTTATGGTGAAGTGATGTACCCTGTCGTCAATGCACAATTGAAAAAACTACAAAATAAGAAAATTGTTGCCAAAGGATTTATTGTACCGATTGACAATAAAAATTATGCTTTGAGTAAAAATGTATTTGCTCAGTGTTTTTTCTGTGGAAATGCAGGACCTGAAACCATTATGGGGATTCATTTCAAAGGAACTACTCCCAAATTGAAAACAGATACTTATGTAACCATAGAAGGCGAATTTCGCTACAACGATTCCAATGTTGATGATTGGATTTATCATATTGACAATGCTGTAATTACAGAGAAAAAATAAACTTTCTGATTCATATTTTTTACTCACGTAGATTTCACAAATTTTCACAGATTTTATTGAAATGATGTAAGAACAGTACTTAAAAACGATTAAACCTACGGTTTATATCAAATTATCTCAGATTTTATTATTTTGATAAATCAAAAAAATCAACGCTATCAATATATCTGTGTCATCTGCTTAAATAAAGTAAGCATAACGAAAATAATATTTAAAATCTGCGTAAAAATTAATTCAAAAAAGACATCAAATGAACATTCAATCCATAGATTATCCTATTTATTTTGGAAGTAATGGCTACGAAGAATTGATCCATTTTATCAATGAAAAAAAATATTCAAAAACCATTGTTTTAGTCGATGAAAATACGGCTCAAAATTGTTTAAACAGCTTTCTTTCTTTGTTGGCAATCGAAACAGAAATCGAAGTTATCGAAATCGAAGCTGGTGAACAAAGCAAAGATTTATCAACATGTAATCAACTGTGGGAAAGCCTCATAGAATTGAACATAGACCGTAAAGCCCTATTGATTTCGTTGGGTGGTGGGGTGGTGTGCGATATCGGCGGATTTATTGCTGCAACTTACAAAAGAGGCATCGATTGTGTACATATTCCTACTTCGCTTTTGGCAATGGTTGATGCATCTGTAGGCGGAAAAAATGGAATCGATTTCAACGGATTAAAAAACATTATCGGCACATTTTACAACCCAAAAATGATATTGATTGATGTCAATTTTCTAGAAACCTTACCAGGAAATGAAATGCGTTCGGGCTTAGCAGAAATGTACAAACACGGATTGATTGCTGATGTTTCGTATTGGAATCAATTGAAGAATTTAGACCAATTGACTACAGAAGATTTGGAATTGTTGATTTATCATTCGGTTTCTATCAAAAATGAAATTGTTTTGTCTGATCCAAAAGAAAAAAATCAACGAAAATTATTAAATTTTGGTCATACCATCGGACACGCCATAGAATCGTATAGTTGGCAAAACAACGAACTGACTCCCCTATTACACGGCGAAGCCATCGCGATAGGAATGATTATCGAGAGTTATCTTTCGTATAAAAAAGGATTGATTTCAAAAGAAAAATATCATGAAGTAAAAGAAGTTTTGCATTCTATGTACCCTCCGATTGATTTCAACGAAAAAGATATTGCCTCTTGCATAGAATTATTGTCTTATGACAAGAAAAACGAACAAGGAGAAATACTCTTTACCCTTTTGGAAGACTTAGGAAAAGGTATTGTAAACCAAACCGTAGAAAATCAGTGGATTGTAGAAGGATTTGAGGAGTATGTTGTTACGCATCACTAATTGATTATCACTCCGTGTCAATTACGGAGTAAACGGCGAAGTGACATCATTACATAGTTTATGTTCCGCAAAACAACTCGGAAGAGCTGAACCATACTTAACCCAATGCTCACAATAGAGGGCTTTGGAAATAAACAACAGAATATATTTTAATGTTCCTAATAATAGACAAACTATTTTATTATATTTGCAACAAAATTAATGTGTAATTAAGTGAAAGAAATATTCAAAAAACATCATTTCCTCTGTAGAAAAATTTTACAATCTCTTTCTAAAAAATGGATTGTGAGAAATAATATTTTTCAATATTTATTTCTAACCAATGATGAGGAAAACAAAAATGCAAGTTTTCACAAAGAAAAACGCATCATTTCTTTTGCCAATATTAGAGTTTGATACAATTGTATGCTCTTTTTTATTGAAAATACAATCCAATCAAAACAAATCCACACGATTTAACTTTTTATATTCAAGAATGTAAATCGTGACTCAATCAAATTAATCATTACACAATTAAAAAAAATGAATACAAAATATTTTGACCTAATCAATCAAACATTTTACTTCCCTCAGGAAGAATTCACTTTAAATAAAGACAATTTGATGTTTCATAACATCGACTTGATGAAATTGGTGGAACAATACGGTACTCCATTGAAATTCACTTATTTGCCTCAAATTTCAAACAACATCAACAAAGCGAAAGGTTGGTTTAGAAAAGCGATGGACAAACGCAAATACGAAGGTAAATACTACTACTGCTATTGTACCAAAAGTTCGCATTTTGAGTATGTGATGAACGAGGCGTTTAAAAACGATATTCATGTAGAAACTTCGTCTGCTTTTGACATCAATATTGTAGAAAACTTATTGGAAAGTGGAAAAATCAACAAGAAAACTTTCGTTTTGTGCAATGGTTTCAAACGCGACCAGTACATCGAAAACATCGCTCGATTGATTAACAACGGACATAAAAATACCATTCCAATCATCGATAATTACGAAGAATTGGACTTGTTGCAAGAGCAAATCAAAGGAAAATTCAACATTGGTATTCGCATCGCCTCTGAGGAAGAACCAAAATTTGAATTCTATACTTCTCGTTTGGGGATAGGATACAAAAACATTTTGCCTTTCTACAGAAAAAACATTGCAGAAAACAACAATGTAGAAATGAAAATGTTGCATTTCTTTATAAACACAGGTATCAGAGACACAGCCTATTACTGGAACGAATTAAACAAATGTTTGAAAGTTTATACCAGTTTGAAAAAAGAATGCCCTACATTGGACAGCTTGAACATTGGAGGTGGATTTCCTATCAAAAATTCATTGAATTTTGATTATGACTACGCCTATATGGTAGATGAAATCATCAATCAAATACAAATGGCATGTGAAGAAGCAGATGTACCTGTGCCAAATATTTTCACGGAATTTGGTTCGTTTACCGTAGGAGAATCTGGTGGTGCCATTTACCAAGTATTGTATCAAAAACAACAAAACGACCGTGAAAAATGGAATATGATTGATTCGTCATTTATCACGACTTTACCAGATACTTGGGCTATAAACAAAAGATTTATCATGTTGGCAGTCAATCGTTGGAATGATTCGTATGAAAGAGTATTATTAGGAGGATTAACTTGTGATTCAGACGATTACTATAATTCTGAACAAAACTGGAATGCAATCTATTTACCAAAGTTCAATAAAGACAAACCTCTTTATATAGGTTTTTTCAACACGGGAGCCTATCAAGAAACCATTGGAGGTCAAGGAGGTATACACCATTGTCTAATTCCACAACCAAAACACATCTTAATCGACCGTGATGAAAATGGAATTTTGGCAACCGAAGTGTTCTCAGAACAACAAACAGCAGAAGATGTATTAAAAATTTTAGGATATAATAAAAAAGAAAAATAAAACAATTATGAAAGGACCAATCAGTCAATTTATCGAACACAACTACAGACACTTCAATGCAGCAGCTTTGGTAGATGCAGCAAAAGGATATGAAACCCACTTATTGGAAGGTGGAAAAATGTTGGTTTCTCTTGGAGGAGCTATGTCAACAGCAGAATTGGGAGTATCTTTGGCAGAAATGATTCGTCAAGACAAAGTGCATATCATTTCATGTACAGGAGCAAACTTGGAAGAGGATGTGATGAATTTGGTAGCTCATTCTCACTACAAAAGAATTCCTAATTACAGAGATTTGACACCAGAGCAAGAAAGAGAATTGCTTGACAACCACTACAACCGTGTTACAGATACTTGTATTCCAGAAGAAGAGGCTTTCCGTAGATTGCAAAAACACTTGGAAGATGTATGGCAAAAAGCTGAAGCAAACGGTGAGCGTTATTTTCCACACGAATTTTTATATCAAGTAGTAAACTCTGGAGTGTTGGAGCAATATTACGAAATCGACCCTAAAGATTCTTGGATTGTAGCAGCAGCTGAGAAAAACTTGCCAATCGTGTGTCCAGGGTGGGAAGATTCTACAACAGGAAATATATTTGCATCGAATGTAATCAAAGGAAAATTACAAGCATCGACTGTAAAAAATGGTATCGAATACATGATTTATCTTACTGAATGGTACAGAACAAATTCGGAAGGAAAAGGAGTTGGATTCTTCCAAATCGGAGGAGGAATTTCTGGAGATTTCCCTATCTGTGTTGTGCCAATGATGTATCAAGATTTGGAATGGGAAGATGTACCATTCTGGTCATATTTCTGTCAGATTTCAGATTCAACTACCTCGTACGGTTCCTATTCTGGAGCAGTACCAAACGAAAAAATCACTTGGGGTAAACTTGATGTAGATACACCAAAATTTGTGATTGAATCAGATGCTACTATTGTAGCACCATTGGTATTTGCGTGGGTTTTGGGACAATAATTAAGGAAAAATTCCTTCATAAAAAAGAATAAATATAAATAATAGAATTCAGTAAAAAAAAGTACTAAAAATTCATCGTTCATATAAAAGAAAGATAGTATTTTTGAATCCCAATTTCACAGGGACATTATCACAACATGAGTGTTTATGTGGAATTGGGATTATTGAACTCTAAATTTTATTAATTGCAAAATGAAACGAATAATTGTTGATTACGCTAAATTGACAAACGAAATTTTATCACTATTGGTTGAAAAATTTCCTGATGGATACGAAGAATCTGATATTGTAAGATTTACCAATGCCAAAGGTGAATTGGTAGAAGCTGTTGAAGTTTCTACAGAAGACACAATTTATTTGGTAAAAGTAAGCACCAAACTTCAAGACAAAATAGGAAACTACGAAGAAGAGGAAGATGACGAAATCATCCCTGTAGAAAACATCAACGCAAAAGACATAGACCTCGAAGACGAATCATCTGATGACGACGATGAGGAAGAAAATGATACCGAAGATTTGCCTGAAGAGGAAGATGAGGAGGAAAAATAATTCCTTTATAAAACAAACGACAAAATAAAAAAAGAGATTGAATTTTTATAGTTCAATCTCTCTCTTTTTTTCTCACCCTATTCTTTTAATAATTTTTAATTACTGGAGCATCTTTCAATCCGTAAAATTCAATTACTTGATCGTAATCATTATAATCGATTGGAGCTTTAGAGGCTGTCCCAGCAGGCAATTCAACAATTCTAAAATATTGGTTTCTTAAATATTTTTCTTTGTCAAAATTGCTGAAAGTATCAACATTAAAATTTGCTTCGATAAACAAATTGATATCAGCTACGGTAAAATCGTAGTTATAACTCAAAATCTCACCATTGTTGAAATATACTGAGTTTGGAACCATTCGCCAAATATCTCTATTATTATCTGTTTTTCCCCATAAACGATACACAAGCAATTTATCTGTACTATGCATTACAGGATTGATATTAAATAGATGCTTGTCATTTACAGAAAAATCTGCTTTTACCTCGTGTATTGGCAAAACAACATTATTTACAATTGTAGTATCACTACCTCTATCATATACACAGCTATTCAACAAACCTAATGTGGAAATTGCTGTTATTGCTAATGTAATAAACTTTTTCATCTTTCTTTCAATTACTCGTTAATATATACACAAGTTATTAATCACAAATTGTACCAAAAATTATTTTTTTAATAATAAAACCAATTTTTCTGTTAATTTTTTTCTACTAAAGTATTGTATTCCGATACCTTTTATTTGCAACTGATTGTTTTTGTATAAATTATAATAATGTAAAACTGTTCGCTTTATTCGTTCTTTGTCATCGTACGTACAAAATGTTCCTGTATTGGTATTGAAAATAATTTTTGAAAAATCTGCATCCTCAGGTCCTAAAGCCAAAATTGGTCTTTCGGCCGCCAAATATTCAAACAATTTCCCTGGAATAATACCAACAGTTTCGGGTGAATCTATCTCTATCAACAACAAAACCTGACTACTCCTTTGAGCTACAATGGCCTCTTCGTGTGAAAGGTATCCCCTCTTTTGTAAATATGTACCCAATCGAAATTCTTTTAATGTATCTATTATTTCATCGCTAACTTTTCCAATAAATTGAAGTACAAAATCCTTGGCAAAAATTTCATTTTCCTGAATGATTTCAGACAATACTTTCCATAATATCCTCGGATTTCGATTAGAAAGCAATGTACCAATATGAGAAAGAGTAAATTTTTCATCCAATGGTTTCTTTTCTATCCTTTCTATATCATAACCATTAGTTATCAATGTAATTGGCTGTTGAGTTATTTGTTCAAATTCCCTTTTTGTACTTGGACTTGTAACAATGATTTCGTCTGCAGTATTGAGTACTTCAGCTTCCATTCTTTTATGTTTATTATCAGCCCACGAAGTCAATTTCAATTCTTTATGATAGCCGATTGTCGTCCACGGATCACGGAAATCAGCAATCCATTGAATCTCATTTCTTTTTTTCAATTCCATTCCTATCAAGTGCAAACTATGCGGAGGACCTGTAGTAATAATCGTATCAATAGAATGTTCTTTTATGTACGATTGTAAAAAATCTACTGAAGGTTTTACCCATAATACACGTGCATCAGGAATAAAGAAATTACCTCTTACCCAAAGCAAAGCTTTTTCTATCCAAGTTTGTTTGCGTTTGTTGGAAATAATTCCAGCACTGAGATTTTTTGTTTTATTTTTTGAGAAAATACTTGCCCATTGATAAGGTTCTGCTATTTTCTTCTTTAAAACAATAGCATGAGCTGAAATTTCATTTTCTAATTGATGATCGACTAAAGGATAGTTAGGATTTTCAGGTACAAAAACATGCGGTTGAATTGAAAATTCTGGTAAATATTTCACAAATTTCAACCAACGTTGCACTCGCTGCACCCGCTGGAGGCCAATAATAAGTAATTATGAGTACTTTTTTATTTTTTAAATGTGTTGTTTGCATGAAAAAAGCTTTACTAAATAGTAGTTGAATTTTTCTGTAAAAATAGTTTTTCACATTTATATTCAACAAAAAACTATGTTCAAAGTTAAACATTTACCCTCCTAATACAAAATGTTTTCAGGCGAAAATTCTTTATTTGCATACCTGTTTATAAAACTTTTCTTTTTATTCATAGATTCAAATAAGAGAAGAATTAAAATGTTATATAAATGAAATTTAAAAAAATAATTAGAATGATTAGATAAAAAAAGCTGCCCTTACAGACAGCTTTTAATTTATATGATTGCTAATATTACAATTCCAATGCTTTTTTCGGATCGTTGTTCATCAACAATTCTACTGGGTTTTCCAATGCTTCTTTTACAGCTACTAAGAAACCTACAGATTCTCTACCGTCGATGATTCGGTGATCGTAAGACAATGCAATGTACATCATCGGAGCAATTACCACTTGACCGTTTACAGCAATCGGACGCTCAATAATGTTGTGCATTCCTAAGATTCCTGATTGTGGTGGGTTGATAATTGGCGTAGATAACATAGAACCAAATACACCACCGTTTGTGATGGTAAATGTACCTCCCGTCATTTCATCAACTGTGATTTGTCCGTCTCTTGCACGAGTTGCCAAACGCTTGATTTCTGCTTCTACTCCTCTGAATGACAATAATTCTGCATTTCTCAATACTGGTACCATCAATCCTTTTGGACCTGATACTGCAATAGAAATATCTGCAAAATCAAATTTTACTTGCTCTTGACCATCAATCATTGAGTTTACATCTGGGAACAACTCCAATGCACGAGTTACCGCTTTGGTAAAGAACGACATAAATCCTAAAGATACTCCGTGTTTCGCTTTGAATGCATCTTTGAACTCAGCACGCAATTTGTTTACTTCTGTCAAGTTTACTTCGTTGAAAGTAGTCAACATAGCGGTAGTGTTTTTAGCTTCTACCAAACGCTCTGCTACTTTTCTACGAAGCATAGACATTTTCTTACGCTCAGTTCCTCTTGATCCTCCTGTTGGTGTTCCCATAGATGGAACGGCTTTGATAGCGTCTTCTTTCGTTACTCTTCCATCTTTTCCTGTACCTTGGATAGTAGCAGGGTCAATGTTTTTCTCGTCTAATATTTTCTTTGCAGCAGGAGATGCCGTACCAGTTGCATAAGTCGTAGCTGTTGGAACCGCCACAGGTGCCACTTCTACTTTTGCTTCTTCTTTTTTAGTTTCTTCACCTGGAGCAGCACCACCTTCTGGTTTTGCAGCACTTGTATCGATCAAACATACTACTTGACCTACCGCTACTGTATCACCTTCTTCAGCCTTTAAAGTGATGATTCCACTTACTTCTGCAGGCAATTCTAATGTAGCTTTGTCAGAATCTACTTCTGCAATAGCTTGATCTTTTTCTACATAATCACCATCTTTTACTAACCAAGTAGCGATTTCAACTTCTGATATTGATTCTCCCGGAGAAGGGACTTTCATTTCTAAGATACTCATGAGTATATCTATTTTACTATTGTTTTACTAAATTAATAATCTTCTATAAATTGGCTTTTATAAAATATCTATGAATTGATTTTTATTGGTTTTACGCAGATTTAAATAACATCTACTAAACGCTTACTTATCTTAGTAGATGAAGCAGATACTATTGAGGGCGTAAATCATTTTTTTGATAAATCAAAAAAATATCTGCGATAATCAAATCTTCACAAAGATAATCAAAAAATCATTTCATTTCTGAGTGAAAATATTCAATCAATTATTTCACAAAGATTTAATATTGCCTATAAATTTTTATCAAATACTTTTGCAATTGCTAAAGCATAACGATTTTTAGAACGAACAGACGAACCTGCTGCTGGAGCTGATGCTACTGGTGGTGCTGCTAATCTGAATTTTGGTACATCTAAATTCATCAACATAAATCCATAAGCTCCCATATTTTTTGGTTCTTCTTGAGCCCATACAAAATCATCTACATTTGAATACGACGCAATGATTTGATGTAGCACATCATTTGCTATTGGGAACAACTGTTCAAATCGTACGAAAGCAATGTCTTTTCTTCCTAATTTTTCTTTTTCGGCTTGTAAATCATAATAGAATTTACCCGAAACGAAAACCAATGTTTTTACTGCCGACTTATCCTCTACTTTTGGATCGTCTATGATTGGCTGGAATTGTCCATTAGTCAAATCTTCAATTGGCGAAGTAGCCTCTGGATGACGCAACAACGATTTTGGTGACATTACCACCAATGGTTTTCTGTAATCTGTCAACATCTGTCTTCTCAATAGGTGGAAATGGTTGGCCGGTGTCGTACAGTTTGCTACAAACATATTTTCTGTTGCACACAATTGTAAGTAACGCTCCAATCTTGCCGAAGAGTGTTCAGCTCCTTGGTGTTCGTATCCGTGTGGCAACAACATTACAATACCGTTTTGGTTACCCCATTTGTCTTCACCTGACGAAATGTATTGGTCTATCATAATTTGAGCACCGTTTGAGAAATCACCAAACTGAGCCTCCCAAATGGTCAAAGTTTTCGGACTTGCCATTGCATATCCATACTCAAATCCCAACACTGCATATTCGGACAAATGCGAATTGAAAATACGCATTGTACCGTTTTGCTGTGGAATATTGTTCAAAGGTGTGTATTCTTCCTCTGTCTCTTCAACTTTCACCACAGCATGACGGTGAGAGAAAGTACCTCTTTGTACATCTTGTCCTGTAAAACGAACATCATATCCTTCTGAAATCAATGTACCATAAGCTAAAAGTTCTCCCATAGCCCAATCCAACTTGTTGGTGTCATAATACATTGTATTTCTGTCTTTGATCAACTTTGAAACTTTACTGATAAATTTCTTATCTGATGGCAAAGTAGTCAATGCTGGTGCAAGTTCATCCAACAAACTTCTATCAACCTTAGTTTCAATAGTTTGAAGCATTTTATCTACAGTAGCTATTGAATACCCTTTCCATATATCTTGCATAAAAGGGATAACTTCTGCCTTTTCTGTTGCTTTTGCTGTAGAAAGTTCTTCTTCCAACAAGCATTTGTATTTTTCTTCCAAAGTATTGACATAATTTGCGTCACATACTTTGTTTTCAATCAAACGAGCATTGTAAATATTTCTTGCATTGGTATGCTTTGAAATCAATTTATACAAAATAGGTTGAGTAAATCTTGGTTCATCCCCCTCATTATGACCATATTTTCTATATCCAACTAAATCTACAAATACATCTTCTTTGAATTTCATACGGTATGAAACTGCAAAAATCAAAGCTTTTACCGCTGCTTCTGTGTCATCTGCATTTACATGGATTACAGGAGCATCGACAACTTTGGCAATATCAGTAGAGTAAACAGATGATCTTGCATCTTTATTGTTTGTAGTAAATCCTACTTGATTGTTCAATACCAAATGAATCGTTCCAGCCGTTTTATAAGCTCTCAATTTGCTCATTTGTACGATTTCGTAAACAATTCCTTGACCTGCAACCGCTGCGTCTCCATGAAGAGCCACTGGCAATACAGCCGATGGATTGTCTGCATATTCTCTATCCTGTTTTGAACGAACCACTCCCTCGATTACTGCTCCAACTGTTTCTAAGTGAGAAGGATTAGGTGCAAGATTTAAAGTAATAGTTCCAGTAGGAGTTTGTTTTTCTGAAGTATATCCTAAGTGGTATTTTACATCACCGTCGAAAGATTCTGACACATTATCGTAGTCTTTTCCGTCAAATTCTGTAAAGATTTTTCTTGCAGGTTTTTGCATGATATTTACCAAAACATTCAAACGACCACGGTGAGCCATACCGATCACCACATCTTTTACTCCTTGAGCATTTGCTGCATTAATCATTGCGTCCAAAGCAGGAATTGTAGATTCCAATCCCTCCAATGAAAAGCGTTTTTGACCAACATATTTTGTATGGAAAAAGTTTTCAAAAGCGGCTGCTTGAACCAATTTTTTTAAATAATGTTTTTTCTCATCATTAGAAATTTCGCTCTTTTGGCTTTCAAAATAGTTAGCAATCCATTGTACTTTTTCTTCATTTGGAATATATGCATATTCTACCCCAATGGTAGTACAATAAGTTGCTTGTAAGTGATTAATTATTTGTTGTAAAGTGCTTTTTTGTAAATGTACAGTTTGAGCTGCCTCGAATACAGTATTCAAATCGTTGGCGTTCAAACCAAATTTTTCAATTGACAAATCTGGAGCATCAACCGTACGCTCTCTCAACGGATTAGATTTCGTCAAAAGGTGTCCGTGAGTACGGTAGGCATCGATGAGTTTCAATACTGCAAACTCCTTGCGAAGATGTTCGTTACCAGCATTATCATTACCTAAG
Source organism: Capnocytophaga sp. ARDL2 (assembly GCF_041530365.1). NCBI lineage: Bacteria > Pseudomonadati > Bacteroidota > Flavobacteriia > Flavobacteriales > Flavobacteriaceae > Capnocytophaga > Capnocytophaga sp. ARDL2. The sequence goes on along the minus strand of NZ_CP168034.1, from coordinate 1,695,469 downwards.
TACATTGTATTTAATTGATCTACAGCACCTCCATTGTATTCATTTGCAAAGTCGAACCCTTGAAAAAAACTTCTCCAACTTGGTTCAACGCTATCCGGACTTACCAAATACTGGTCGTATAAATCTGCAAAAAACGAGGTATGTGCAGCATTTAAAAAGGAAAATCTATCCATAATGTATGTTTGTCTATAGATTTTAGTTGTTTGTATAAAATGAAAATTTCTACAAAAATACAATACTTTATAGAAATTAACCAATTTTTTGATTGTCTTTTTTTAATTTTTTACAATACGAGAAAAGAAGATTTTTTTAATGATAAATTCTTTTTTATTTTGAGTAAATTGGTATCATATTTGCTTAACATTTCTTTTAAAATAAACAAAAAACACAATGACAAATTTATTAAACTCTTTAGGTGGCACTCAGATTATTGAAAAAGTTTCTCAACAAACAGGTATTTCTACAGAGCAAATCAATTATGTAGTAAACAATTTGCTTTCTTCTAATTCTCATAATATCCAAGGATTACTAGAAAACAACAATACTCAACAATTTGCAGAATCTATTAGTACAAAAACAGGAATTTCTCAAGACATCGTTTCTAAGGTATTAGGTTCACTTACTCCTATGTTAGGTGAATTGATTTCTAAAAAAGGTGATGAAAATATTGGTTCAATGATTTCAAATTTGTTAGATAAAAACAATGACGGTAATGTTGTAGATGATATTTCTGAAATGATTTTAGGTAAAAATAATCCTTTAGGAGGATTTTTTGGAAAAAAATAGTCAGATTTTTTATCAAAGAAGGAGAATTTCTAATTGAAATTCTCCTTCTTGTTTATATTAATTCCTTGATATCTTTTATCAATTGTTTTAATTCTTTAGTATCTTCTTTGCTATTTAGTAAAGCTTTCTCAAAATACACAATTATTTGCTTGTAGTTTTCTGCCTTTTCATTTAGCAATTGTTGTTTTTTCTGACGATCTGCCTTGTTGTTGGACAAATTGTTGATTTGAGTTGAAATATCCTTGTCTTTTTCCAACAATAAATTTCCTAATGCGTGATTGGCATGGTAATTATTTTTGTCGAGTTGCAATGTTTTTTCAAAATATTCCTTGGCTTTATCCTTGATTCCTAAATTGAAATACACAGCTCCAATATTGTAATACAACGAGGGATTCTCAACAAATTTCTTCACACCTTGTCGCATATAATCCTCAAATCTGAAACGACGATTGGTGTCCATATAGACATAAAAAAGTGAAATTAACAAATCGTAATCGTTTGGATTGAGTTCAAAAGCTTTGATCAGATATTGTTCTCCTTCGGAATAATTATTTTGATTGACCAATAGCAACGCTAAATTTTTGTAAATTATGGGTTGATATGATTCTAATACAATTTCTTCTGGTTGATCATACAACAAATTTCGCACTTGTTGGTCTCTTCTCCTTTGATCATTTCCGAATGAAACTACCGTTCCATTGCTGCGATTTACTGCGGTATAAAGAGTGGTTTTGCCTTTGTAATTGAGTTTAACCAAATCTTTGTAATGCTTGATTGCCGTCTTTTTATCATCAGCTTTTAGTGCTTGATTGGCAGCATGATACAAAAACAAAGTATCTGTTTTGCTCAATTGATATGCATTGAAATAATTTTGAGAGGCCTTTTCCCAATCTTGATTAGTAGTATCGTCTATTGCGGCATTAACGATTTTGGACAACAATCGATTTTTTGCATTGGCAGTAGTTTTTACAAATCGTGTTACCTTGTTGTTTTTCTCCAATTTTTCAATTTGTTCGAAAGCGTTTACTATGGTTGTAAAATTTTTATTTTCATCCGATTCAACAGCACTTTCCGAATGGATTTTCGATTGTAAATAATAAAACCAAACTTTTTGCTCGTCTGAAAATTGTTCGATTGTAGGAAAAAGATTTTGCAAAGCCGTGTATCCCTCGGTATATTTTTCATTTTTTACCAAGCGTTCTACCTCTCGGAGTTCTTTATCCTGAGAAAAAGAAGGGAATGACGATACCATCATTCCCAAAAATATAACATAAAAAATATTAAATCTCTTCATTTTCATCCTCTTGAATATCCTCTTCAATTTCCTCTACATCATCTTGCATAGGAACTTGATTTTTCAATTCTTCCATTTGTTCTTCTTCAGAAACCAATACAGACAAGTCTGTTTCTATTTCTTCGTCCTCTTCTTTCATCACTTTGGTAACGGCTGCAATGGCATCGTTTCCTTTGATGTTGATAAGGCGTACTCCTTGTGTATTTCTTCCCATCACACGAAGGTCTGAAACTCGAATGCGTATCGTCAATCCAGATTTGTTGATTATCATCAAATCGTCCATATCTGTTACAGCGTTGATGGATACCAAAGCACCAGTTTTTTCCGTGATATTCATGGCTTTTACCCCTTTCCCTCCACGGTTGGTTTCGCGGTATTCTACTAACGCTGAGCGTTTTCCGTATCCATTTTCCGAAACTACTAAGATTTCAGATTCCAAATCAGAAACGGCTACCAATCCGATTACTTCGTCTTGCTCATCAGCCAAGGTAATACCCCTTACCCCCGATGCTGTACGACCCATTGGACGCGTTTTTGCCTCATCGAAGCGAACCAATTTACCGTTTTTGGCAGCTACCAACACTTTTGAGTTACCATCGGTCAATTTTACATCCAATAATTCGTCTTCTTCGCGAATTGTAATGGCGTTGATACCATTTTGGCGAGGTCTTGAATACTGCTCCAAAGCTGTTTTCTTTACCACACCTTTTTTCGTACACATAATTACGAAGTGGTTGTTGATGTACTCTTCGTTTTTCAAATCTTGTGTACAGATAAATGCTTTTACTTTATCGTCTGGTTCGATGTTTATCAAGTTTTGAATAGCTCTACCTTTGGCAGTTTTGCTTCCTTCTGGGATTTCGTAAACTCTCAACCAATAACATTTACCTTTTTGAGTAAATATCAACATATATTGGTGGTTTGTAGCCACATACATTTGCTCCAAGAAATCTTGATCTCTTGTACCCGCAGATTTTTGACCAACTCCACCTCTATTCTGTGTCTTGTATTCAGTAAGTGGAGTTCGCTTGATATATCCTGCGTGTGAAATCGTGATTACCACTTGCTCATCTGCAATCAAATCTTCGATATTCATTTCTCCACCTGCATATTCGATTACCGAACGACGCTCATCACCATATTTTTCTTTGATTTCGGTCAATTCTTCTTTGATGATGTTCATACGCAATTCTTTCGAAGTCAAGATTTCTTTCAATTTTTCAATCAATTGCATAATTTCGTCATATTCTGTACGCAATTTTTCTTGCTCCAATCCTGTCAATTGACGCAAACGCATTTCTACAATTGCACGAGCTTGAATATCAGTCAATTTAAATCTTTCAATCAAGCGTTCACGAGCTTCTTCTGTAGATTTTGAACTACGAATAATAGCAATTACCTCGTCGATATTGTCAGAAGCGATAATCAAACCTTCTAAGATATGAGCTCTTTCTTCTGCCTTTCTCAATTCAAATTGCGTTCTTCTGGTAACCACATCGTGTCTATGATCAACAAAGTGAAGAATCAAATCTTTGAGGTTCAGCTGTTCAGGTCGTCCGTTTACCAACGCAATGTTGTTGATACTAAACGAAGACTGCAATTGTGTATATTTAAATAAGGTATTCAATACTACATTGGCAACTGCGTCGCGTTTCAATACATACACGATACGCATACCGTTGCGGTCAGATTCGTCGCGAATGGTAGAAATTCCCTCTATTTTGCGGTCGTTTACCAATTCGGCAGTTTTGCGAATCATCTCGGCTTTGTTTACTTGGTATGGAATTTCAGAAACAATGATACAGTCTCTTCCGTCCACCTCTTCGATTATTGCTTTGGCACGCATTACCACACGACCACGACCTGTTTTGTAAGCTTCTTTTACCCCTTCGTAACCATAAATTACAGCACCTGTAGGGAAATCTGGAGCTTTTACATATTTCATCAACTCATCGATTTCGATGTCGTTGTTGTCGATATAAGCAAGTGTACCGTCGATTACCTCTGACAAATTGTGCGGAGCCATATTGGTCGCCATACCCACGGCAATCCCCGAAGCACCGTTTACCAACAAGGCAGGAATACGCGTAGGCAAAACTCTTGGTTCCTCCAAAGTATCATCAAAATTTAACTGAAAATCTACAGTTTCTTTTTCAATGTCCGAAAGCATTTCTTCTGCGATTTTACGCATACGCACCTCGGTATAACGCATCGCTGCTGGGCTGTCACCATCGACAGAACCAAAGTTACCCTGACCATCGACCAATAAATAACGCATAGACCATTCTTGAGCCATACGTACCATTGCATCATAAACCGAAGAATCTCCGTGAGGGTGGTACTTACCAAGAACTTCCCCTACAATTCTCGCAGATTTTTTATGAGGTTTGTTTGAAGTTACTCCCAATTCGTGCATTCCGTACAAAACCCTTCTGTGTACAGGTTTTAGACCGTCTCTTACATCGGGTAATGCACGAGACACAATTACAGACATAGAGTAGTCTATATAGGCAGATTTCATCTGCTCTTCAATATTGATTGGAATTAACTTTTCTCCTTCTATCATATTGTTGAAATTTTATTTTCTCTTTTTATTTTTTTAAAAGTGCTAAGATACGGTAAAAATTAAAATTATCAAAGGATATAGAAGTGATAATTTATTATTTACCCTCCTCTACCAAATAATCATCTATATCTCGTCGATCTTTTTTCGTAGGTCGCCCTTGTCCTTTGGCTCTATAATGTTCTTTTGCCAATTTTAGCAATTCTAAATGTTCAAATGCTTCGGCTGGAGTAGTATCTTTTCTATACATATCTACCAATTTAGCTCCTACTCTATTTTGTGGAATATCCAAAACCTGTAACTTGTAATTAATTTGGTCTTTTCTCACACTCAATTCATCTCCTGCATACACATCTCGAGAGGGCTTTGCCGTTTGTCCATTGATTGAAACATGCCCTTTTTTGATTGCTTCAGTTGCCATATTTCGCGTTTTATAATAACGTATGCACCATAAATATTTATCAATTCTCATATATATTTGATAAAATTTTGTTGTTTATAGTCGCAAAAATAAAGTAAAATTGTAACTTGCACCTTTAAATTTATCTAAAAATGAAAATTGTATATAAAACATTAGTTCTTGCATGCATCACATTGGGACTTTTTAGTTGTAAAAAAGATGACAATTCATCAAAGATTGTAAAAAGAGATTATGCTGAAGTTTATGCCAAAGATATCGAATCTATCGAAAGTTTTCTAAAATCTCACAAAATCACGGTAAACGGAGCTAATGACATTTCTTATAGTCAAGCGACTAATGGTACGATATGGGATCAGCCTGATTATGTTCTGAAATCAATCGAATTGACCAACGATAGTCGCTCCAATGATAGCAAAACCAAATATACTACGAGTGGAGAAACAGATGATAAAGTTATCTACAAAGTGTATTATCTTGTGATTAATGAAGGAGGTGGAAACTCGCCTGTAAGTTATGATGATGTTTATACCAATTATTCTGCTTATACTTTAGAAAACAAATTGGTTGATAAAAACAATATAGGATTTTGGAGTTCGTTTCCAAATCAAGGAAATGGATCTTATGCAGAGGTAATTTCAGGTTTTAGACAAATTTTGTCACAGATAAAAACCGCTGAATCTATCAGTGTAAATCCAGATGGTTCTTATACCGCAACTAATCCAGGAAGAGTTGTAGTATTTTTACCTTCGGGATTAGGGTATTTCAACCATGCACAAAACAACATTTCTGCATATACTCCGCTGATTTTTGACATTACTTTGTTGTCATTGAAAGAAATCGACCACGACAACGATGGTATTTTGACAAAATATGAAGATGTTGACGGAGATGGAAATATTTGGAATGACGATACTGATGGTGATAGAAAACCAAATTTTTTAGATTCTGATGATGATGCTGATGGTAAATTGACTCGTGAAGAAATTACTTATACAATTGATGGTCAACAGTTTTTATACGAATTTGAAAGCATTCCTACTTGCCCTAGTGGAACAATCAAAAAACATTTAGACCCAAATTGTCAATAATAAATTCTCAACACCTGTTTGTTTTCAAGCAGGTGTTATTTATCTAAACAAAATGAAAACACCCCCTATAGAACAATTGATTGCCAAAGATTTAGACACTTTCGTCTTGGCATTACAAGAAAAAAAAAGATTGACGATAGACGAAGTTTGTACTTTAAGTTCATACATCGCTGCCAATTTTATGAGAATTATTTATGCGAAACAAAAATCAATTTCAACTGCTGAAATCAACGGAGTTTTAGGAATCATCAGTAATTGGTTAAACGAAAGTTTTGAAAATCAATTCACAGAAGAAGATTTCATGACTATTTCAAAACAATCGCTCGAATTGTTAAAAGACATTTCATTTGACCAAAAATCAAAGAATTATTTTTCTCAATTAATCAATAATTAATTTTTAATTCCCTTACATATTAAATGACTACTTTTTCTTTTTCGGAAGATTATATTTTGGAAAACGACTGTGTAAAATTAGTACCTCTTTCAATGGAACATTATGATGAGTTACTTTATTTCACTACCAATGAACCTGAAATTTGGCAATTTTCGATGGTAAAAGCCGATTCTCCAGAAAATTTACGCAGATATATTGAAATTGCACTCGAAAAACGTGCATTGGAACAAGAATATACTTTTGTTGTTTATGACAAGTTGAAAGAACGTTTGTGTGGTGCCACACGTTTTACCGAAGTGTTTTTACATAACAATCGTCTGCAAATTGGTTACACTTGGTATGGCAAAGAATTTCAAGGAACGTATGTAAACAAACATTGCAAATTTCTCTTGATGGATTTTGCTTTTTCGTTTATGAATATGCATCGTATCGAATATAGAGCATATACAGAAAATGTACGCAGTATCAACGCTTTAAGAAGTATTGGTTGCGAAATCGAAGGGGTTTTGAGAGGAAATGCCATCACTCCATCGGGCGAACGTAGAGATACAATGGTTTTGAGTATTCTAAAACCTGAATGGAACGAAGGTGTAAGAGAAATGTTATATAAAAAACTGTATTTCAAGTTGTAAAATATAAAATGTCCGAAAAGATATCGATCTCTTCGGACATTTTATTTAAAATTTTTCAATTGCCCCCAATCCAAAAAGAGCAAAATCATATTTCACTGGGTCATTGGCATCTAATATTCTCAAATTATCATCCAATTCTTTCAACGCTTTTTGATCATTTTGTTTGCGTTGTATCAATCCTAATTTTCTTGCAATCGTTCCCGAATGTACATCTAAAGGGCACGACAATTCTGAAGGCGAAATACTATTCCATATTCCAAAATCGACTCCTCTATCATCTTTTCTACACATCCATCTCAAAAACATATTAATCCTCTTGGCTGCCGAACCTTTTGCAGGATCAGACAAGTGTTTTTCAGTGCGTTGCTGGTGTTCCAATTCAAAAAACAATTGTTTAAATTCAGATATTCTACTTTGCAATTCCTTTGAATTATTTAGTGAAAAAACTGCTTCCAATCCATTATATTTTTGATAAATGTTTTTAAGCGAACGAAAAAAGTAATCCAAATCTACACTGCTAAACGTCCGATGTACAAAATCAATTTTATCTTCTTGGTTATCATTATATTCCATAATAAAATCATATGGACTATTTCCCATAATACTCATCAATTTCTTCGCATTGGAAATAATCATTTTCCGATTGCCCCATGCCAATTGTGCGGTCAAAAATCCAGATATTTCAATATCTTCTTTCAACTGAAAACTATGAGGAATCTGTATAGGGTCGGTTTCAATAAATTTTGGACAATTGTAATAATCTACTTTTTCGTCCAAAAAATCTCTCAATTCGTTTATTTCCAACATGATTATCTTTTATTAAATTCCCACATTGCATCTACCAATACCAACGCAACCATTGCTTCGACAATAGGAACAGCACGAGGTACTACACAGGCATCGTGTCTGCCTTTTCCTTGCACTTCCACGATAGTTCCGTCTTTGGAAAGCATGTTTTGTTTTTGTAACAAAGTGGCAACGGGTTTGAATGCGACATCAAAATATATATCCATTCCGTTGGAAATGCCACCCAAAATTCCACCTGCGTGGTTGGTTTTTGTAGTTCCGTCTTCGTTTTGCAAATCATTATGCTGACTTCCCAATAATTCCGTACCTTGAAAACCACTTCCTATTTGAAAACCTTTACACGCATTGATAGACAACATTGCCTTTGCTAAATCTGCCTCCAAACGGTCGAAAATAGGAGTTCCTAAACCAATGGGAACATTTTTTATCACGCAGGTAATCACACCACCAGTGGTATCACCTGCTTTTTTCAATTTTTGAATATATGCTTCCATTTCGGCTGATTTTTCAGCATCAGGACAGCGAACCAACGATTGTTCTACGGTTGATAAATCGTAATGAGTATAATCTTTTTCTAATTTTATCTTACCAATCGACGAAGTAAATGCTTGAATTTCAATAGCTGGAATCAATTGTTTAGCAATAGCACCCGCAACTACTCTACAAGCGGTTTCACGAGCCGAGCTACGACCTCCTCCTCTATAATCTCTAATGCCATATTTTTGAAAATAGGTATAATCGGCATGGCTTGGACGAAACACATCGGCATAAACATCGTAATCTTTCGATTTTACATTTTCATTTGAGATTTGAAAAGCAATGGGCGTTCCTGTGGTTTTTTCTTCCCAAATTCCTGATAAAAATGAAACAGTATCCGACTCTTTTCGTTGTGTAACGAGGGTTGATTGCCCAGGTTTGCGTCTATCCAATTCTTGTTGAATTTTTTCAAAATTCAACACAACATTAGACGGACAACCATCGATGATTCCACCAATAACTACACCATGTGACTCGCCAAAAGTCGTCAATCGAAAATTTTTTCCAAAGGTATTTCCGCTCATTTTATTAAAATTTAGCTCAAAACTACTATTTTATTTGTGAATAGGCAATTTTTGTTTTCTTCGAAAAGGTTTCTTTCACAGATTTGCACAGATTTTTTTCATTTTTTTCTACTTAGGATTTTAGATTTTCTTTTCACTACTGAAAAACAGAGACGCTTTGCTTTTAGAGGAAACAAAGACTCTACGTTTTTAAAGTTCTCTCGCAGATTTTAGAGATTGACGCTTATTTTACACCTGTGGGGTAGATTATTTTTGATCCACATAGGAAACAGTAGAAACATAGAACTAACTTTGCAATAATATTAGACGCTACGCTTTTAAAGAAAACATAGATTGTTGTGTGTAGAAAAACTTTGTTTCTGATAGCTATCGGAAATATATGTTAAAAAAAAATAAAAAAACTTCGCCAAAGTTATCAGGATTATGTTGAAAACTTTGGCGAAGTTGTGATGCAAAAAATACTACTCCCTCTCCAAAAAAGCTTTAAAATCAAAAAAGTTTTTAGGAGAAACTCCGTGTCCTACGGGGTATTCGTGATATTCGTATTGTATATTTCGCTTTTCCAAAATCGGTGCTATTTGTCGTGCTTCGTCTATCGAAATCACCTGATCTACTGTACCATGCGATACAAAAAACGACAAGTCCTTATAGGCTTCGTCTGGTAAATAATCCGTGATGTAATTTTCTTTGAAATATCCGCTCAATGCCACAATTTTATTCACTTTTTCTGGTACAGTCAAGGCAATGGCATAACTCAAAATCGCTCCTTGACTAAAGCCTATCAAATTGACATTTTCTTTGTCGATTGGATATTTTTCTATGATTTCGTCTATAAAATCAATAATTTGTTGCTTGGCAACCAAGGCTTCTTGGTCATTAGTGGTTTTGTTTCCATAAATATCAAATTGTATATCAAACCACGCATAACCTCCATTGTACAATTCTTTAGGAGCTCTCGCCGAAATAACAAAATAGTCTTCGGGCAGCTCACTTGCAAATGAAAACAAATCTTCTTCATTGCTACCAAATCCGTGTAACAACAATAGTAACGGATTTTTTTCTTTGATAGTTTTGGGTTTTTTTAGTATATAATGTAAAGACATGATTTTTATTTTTTTAAGCTTCTCTTGAGTTTCCTCTTGTAGATTTCACGAATTTACGCAAATTCTATAACTCATTTTTTTAGCAATTAATATTAGTTAAGTTGATTTTTTATACATAAAAACATCTGCGATAATCTGTTTTAAATCGTAGGTGTTATCGTTTTTAATGCTGTTAATTAAAAAAATCTGTATCAATCTGTGAAATCTGTGTGAGAAAAATTTAACTCGATTAACTATCTTCTTGCAAACAACTTTTGAAACAAATTTCCAAAAATAGGTATCAAACGGTATTGGTTGGAAATAGCTCCTGAAAAACTATACAACCATAAAACGGAAATAAACAAGCTAAATCCATAAAACGCAAATTCATTGGGAATCATCGCCACCAACGCTCCCAAAACGAAAAACAAGGCAACCAATCCTAAGTTTTGACGAATGTAAAACGCTCCAAAAGCATCTTTTTCATCTAGATTGATAAACCACGCAATCACTGGGCCTAAAAAGGTTAAATGTGCAATGATTGCCGCCAACTTTCCGTCCTTACCTGTTTGATTTTTCATTAGTTACAAACTATTTTTCCGTTGTTGATAATTCCGTAAACACTTCCTTGCAATTCCTGACCTATAAAAGCTGAATTTTTAGATTTTGACAAGATATTTTCTTTGTCAAATGTAGAAATTCCCTCTGGATTGAACAATGTGAAACAAGCTGGTTTTCCTTCTTCAATCTCCGTTTTTTCTACTTTGAAAATGCGTTTTGCAGCGGTTAATTTTTCTACAATTACCTCCAAAGGCAATACGGTATTCAATGCTCCGAATGCTGATTCTAAACCAATGGTTCCGTTTTTTGCTAAATCAAACTCCATTTTTTTATGTTCGATGTCCAACGGATAATGGTCTGAAGTAATGCAATCAATCGTTCCGTCGATTACTCCTGCAATCAAAGCTTTTCTGTGATTTTCGTCTCTCAATGGAGGAAATACTTTGAATCTTGTATCAAATCCGTCCAAAACTTCGTCTGTCAATACCAAATTGTGAACCACTACGCTACATGTAACATTCAAGCCTTGTTGTTTTGCCTCACGAATCAATTCTACAGATTTTGCCGAACTAATCGTTGGTATGTGCAATTTTCCGCCTGTGTAAGCTAAAAGCGAAAGATTTCTCTCTACGATAACTTCCTCTGCCAAAGAAGGTATCCCCTTCAATCCCAAGCGAGTAGAAACAATTCCCTCGTGTACCACACCTTTTCCTTTAATGGTTGCATCGTTGCAAAATGTTTGTACCGTTGCATCAAAATCTTGAGCATATTGCAAAGCGATTTTCAACAAATTGGCGTTTTCAATTGATTTTTTATAATCTCCAAATGCCACAGCACCAAAGTTTTGCATATCGTACATTTCAGCCAAATCCAAACCTTTTTCTTCTTTGGTCAAAGCACCAATTGGCAAAAGTGTAGTTGCATTGTCTCTTCCCTCACTAATCAAGTATTTTACCGCAGTAATATTGTCTGTAACCGGTTGATTGTTTGGATTTACTGCCACATGAGAAAATCCGCTTTTTGCAGCTACGGTCAATCCATTGGCAATGGTTTCGCGGTCTTCAAATCCAGGTTCGCCAAACGAAACCGAACTATCCATCCAACCCTCAGAAATGTGAAGATTTTCTTTTTCAATAACAGTAGCATCTTTTACATCAATGGCATCTTTTGAAATTTTTTCTATGACACCATTTACAATATGAATGTTTATTTTTTGATTGTGTAACGGATGATTTTTAGCTATTAATGTAGCATTTTTTATAATGTGATTCATCTGAATTGAATATTTTATATGTGTAATGATTTCAACCTTCAAAAGTAGGAAAAATATTTCATTTTATAAAGTGATAGTACTTTAAAACAAAAAATTTTAACCAATAAAAAATCCCTTTTTACTATATATAAAAAGGGATTTGAATTTTATTTTAAACAATTATTTAATGCATCAAAAATTTGATAATCTGTTGCTGTATAAATAAAATCTTCGGTATGATTGCAAGTTTTTAACAAATCGATGATTTTCGTTTTATCGATATCCAACAAACTCGAAACCAATTCTCTATCAAATCTTGTTTTCATCAATTCCATAATCTGATTTTCTTCCTGTAATCGTTTGATTTGCTGTTGTTTTGCTGATTTATTTTTTACACCTCTATAGATACTTCCAATAACATCTACCCCTGTAAAAGGCGTATATCCTGTTATGCTCAAATCTTTGGTATAAGGCAATTCGTCAAAAGCAATCAATCGTGAATCTATTTGCAATATTCCTGTCAATCGCAAATTATTGATGATAATTTCTTCTAACTCCTCAATATCCTCACTTAAAAAAATAGCTTTCTTTTGTTCGTTTATCCATTCGTCATCAACGATAGTCTTTAGTGTCACAAATCCGGCTTTTGAAATATGCAATACATCATTTTTTTGTGCAGAAATGATAAAATCCCCATTAGAACTTGTTGTTACAACTTCTAATGTAGTCATATTGATGACCGAAACCTTTGACATTGGGTCTGTTGTATGTAAATTTCTAACAATTCCATGCAATTTTTGTTGAGCCATAGTGGTAATGCTCAACATACACAAAATTAAAAGTGTAAAATTTCTCATCATTTGTTTTGAATAATAATATTCTCAAATGTACGAGTTATTTTACACTTCTGTATCGTGTTACGAATAAATTAACAGTTTTTTACTTACTCCTTCTTGGGCGATCACCTCTTCTGCTGGTGCGTTCGTTTTTTGGAGCTCGTGTTTCTTCGCGTCTTCTTCCAAATTTTGATGAAGCTTTATCTGAAATAGATTCTCTTCTTCTTGGAGATTTGTCTCTACCTCTATCGCCTCCTCGGTCTCTTCTCGAAGAACGACCTCCGCCTGTGTTTGTAGAAATTTCTACATTTACACAACGACCTTCATAATGCAAATTGTTCAAAATATCCATTACGCGATCGCTGTGTTCGGCATCTGTATTGAAGAATGAGAAACTGTCTTTTACATCTACTTTAAACAAATCATCTCTTCCTAAATCGAGGTTTTCTTTCAAGAAATCTTTCAATTTCATCCAATCGAAATTATCTCTACTTCCTAAATTTAAGAAATATCTCACCGTTCCATCGTTGTTTGTCTCTCCTCCATCGCGTTTTCCTTTTGAAGATTTTGGCGATTCGAGGTTGCTGTTTTTCTTGTAATATTCCAAGAAACGGTTAAACTCTACCGCAAACATTTTACGAATCAATTCTTCTTTGGTAAATCCGCTCAACAATTCTTCGATTTTTGGCAAATACTGATCCATTTCATCGGCTACTTCCACTTTTGTAACTTTGTTTGCCAAATGCAACAACTGCACTTCACAAATTTCGATACCTTTTGGAATGTCTTTTTCGATGAATTTTGTTTTGAGATTTCTCTCAATTTGTTGGATTTTACGGAATTCGCTTTTAGTAATAATCACAATCGAAGTTCCTGTTTTACCCGCACGACCTGTACGTCCCGAGCGGTGGTTGTAGGTTTCGATTTCGTCTGGCAATTGATAATTAATTACATGGGTAATATCATCCACATCAATTCCACGAGCTGCTACATCAGTAGCTACCAACATTTGAATCTGACGCTGACGGAACGATTTCATTACGCTATCTCGTTGTGCCTGAGACAAATCTCCGTGCAATGCCGCTGCATTGTAACCATCTTCGATTAACTTTTCTGCAATTGATTGCGTATCACGTTTGGTACGACAAAAAATCACCGAGAAAATCTCTGGATTCATGTCTGCAATACGCTTCAATACTGGGTAACGATCTCTTGCACCTACCAAATAATACTCATGAGAAACATTGGTAGAACCTTGATTTTTGTGTCCTACGGTAATTTCTTGAGGCTTGTGCATAAACTCTTTAGCGATTTTTGCCACTTCGTTTGGCATCGTAGCAGAAAACAACCAAGTTTGTTTATCCTTTGGAGTGTCTGCAAGTATAGAAGTAATATCTTCGTAAAAGCCCATATTGAGCATTTCGTCGGCTTCGTCAAGCACACAAATTTCTATGTTTTTGATATTCACATAGTTTCTATTAATCATATCTTGCATTCTACCAGGAGTAGCCACGATGATTTGAGCACCTTTTTTCACCTCACGTGCTTGTTCGGTAATACTTGCTCCACCATACACTGCCACAGTATGCAATCCTTTGATGTATTTAGAATACTGCTTGATTTCGTTAGTAATTTGCAAACACAATTCTCTAGTAGGCGATAGGATTAATGCCTGCGTGCTTTTGCTCTCTGCCTGAATGTTTTGGATAAGAGGAAAACCAAAAGCCGCTGTTTTACCGGTACCCGTCTGTGCCAATGCAACAATGTCTGTTTTTTGTTGCAAAAGCACTGGAATAGCTTTCTGTTGTACCTCTGAAGGGGTTTCAAATCCCATATCTTGAATCGCTTGTAACAACGATTCATTCAATCCTAATTCTCTGAATGTATTCATATAAAATTTTAAAAAACAGCTACAAAGGTACAACAATAAATAATAGGAATGGTTATAAATTTGAAATAAATATAATTAGCATAACAAAAGTTAGTTATCACCTCCCTTTCAACTCCTCTTTATCCTTATCATTTGGGTTCCAAACTTTTATAGGGGGGGGGGAGTAAAATGTAATGTACAAAAGATACAATAAAAAAAGCCTTTGAAATCCGTAAAAACAAAGGAGTTACAACCAAAAAAAACGGAAATGTACAAAAAACAAAATGTACAAAACTGTACATTTATATGCAAAAAATGTCACTTTTTTATGTGGGTTATTGTACGAATATAAGCCTTTTGTACAGCCCAACAAAGAAAACCCCATAAAATGTACATAACCCCAATAAAACCGCCCCTTTTGGGGCTTTTTTTATACTCAAACGCCCCCACTTTTGGACCTGCCGAGCGACCATTTACGTGAGCCTACGAAAATGGTAGTACCCACCCCTAAAAAACCTATTTTTTGAGTTGGGGTTGCAGTTGGGGTTGCAAAACTAAATTTTTTAAAACCTACTGAAAGGTATTTAACAGCTAAAAAAGTAGCTGATTTAAGCGTTTTACAAAAACTCACCCCCCTTTAATAACACGTATTTACATAAATATTTTTATGTAAAATATTGATAATTAATAATTTGGATAAAAATAGATATTTTTTTATTTACACACGGCGTTATAAAACATATTATTTACACACTACGCCTCACCTAAATTGGTACTATTAAATCCACAGGCAGGGCAATAATTAACGGCGTGATCGAATAAGAGGTTGGGATTGACTTGGTTGGCTGGATTTATTGACTGACTTACTTTGTGCCGACTTTAACGCCTGTATCTCAGACTCTAACTTGGCTACTTTTTCTTGTAACAAGGCTTTGTTTTCCTCTAATAAGGTAATTTGTTTTTGCTTGTCCTCTAATTTTTCTTTTAACAAAGCGACTATCTCATTATCATTTATTAGTTCTTTCGATGGTTGGGGTTGCTCACTTTTAAGCATAGAGCCATTACCTGTAAGTAACCATTCGACATTTACTTCTGGATAATAAGCGAGAAATTTTAACGTATTTTCTTCACTCATTCCATTATTTTGGTCAAGAATACCGCGAGTTATTCCAGTTTCTTGATAAAATTTACATTTAGCAACACCTTTAAAATCAACAGATTGTAAAATATTTTGTTTAATAAGTGATTTTTCTTGCATAAAAATTTAGATTAAACGAGATTTCTTGCGTACACTTACAACATCTCTTTAAAAGATCAAAGTAATGAAAAAATACGAAAATATTACATTTATTCAATGAAAAAACGACCATTCAACACTAAATTGAATAGCCGTTATCATTGAAGTCGTCTTCACTTTTTTGTCTCACGCAGATTTCGCAAATAATCACAGATTTTTTTCTGAAATGATTTAAGAAAATAACACTTATAAACGATTAAACCTATGGTTTAAAGCAGATTGCCTCAGATTTTGTTTTTTTGATAAATCAAAAAAACATTAGCGAAAATCATATCATATAGTAAAAATCATAAAAATCTATCTTAATCAGCGTGAAATAAAACTAAATTTAAAAATCGAGATAATTTCATTTATTTGTTTAAACACTTCGTTGTTCTGCTTCCTGCATCCTGCTTAAAGGCTATCGCCTACAGCTTTTTTACACATTAAAACGGAAGTGCATCACATCACCGTCTTTTACGATGTATTCTTTTCCTTCTACACGGAGTTTTCCTGCTTCTTTTACTTTGGCTTCCGAACCGTATTGTACATAATCATCATAAGCGATAACCTCTGCACGGATAAATCCCTTTTCAAAGTCTGAGTGAATGACACCTGCTGCTTTTGGTGCAGTATCTCCTATGTGAATAGTCCATGCTCTTACTTCTTTTACTCCTGCCGTGAAATAAGTTTGTAAGTTCAACAACTTATAAGCCGAACGAATCAATTTTGAAACTCCTGGCTCTGTCAATCCCATATCTTCCAAAAAGATTTGACGCTCTTCGTAAGTTTCCAATTCGGTAATATCCGCTTCTGTAGCAACTGCCAAGATCAACACTTCGGCATTTTCGTCTTTTACCAATTCTTTTACTTGATCAACATATTGGTTTCCGTTTACTGCCGCTGTTTCGTCCACATTACACACATACAAAACAGGTTTTGTAGTAATCAATTGGAAGGATTGTATCAATTCTTCCTCATCTTGATTTTGTGGTTCTACAGTACGAGCCGATTTTCCTGCCAACAAGGCTTCGCGGATTCTATCCAACAATGCCGTTTCTGCTTGAGCCTCCTTGTTTCCAGTTTTAGCCGCTTTGCGAGTTTTTTCTAAGCGTTTTTCTACTGTTTCAAGGTCTTTTAATTGCAATTCAATATCAATTGTTTCTTTATCTCGGATAGGGTTTACATTTCCGTCCACATGCACAATATTTTCATTGTCGAAACAACGCAATACATGGATAATTGCATGACATTCACGGATATTTCCTAAGAATTGATTTCCTAATCCTTCTCCTTTACTAGCTCCTTTTACAAGGCCAGCAATGTCAACAATTTCTACAGTTGCAGGTAAAACTCTTTCTGGTTTTACCAATTCTTCTAATTTTTCCAATCTTGGGTCGGGTACATTTACTACTCCGATGTTGGGTTCAATCGTACAAAACGGAAAATTGGCACTCTGTGCTTTTGCGTTTGATAAACAATTGAATAAAGTTGATTTACCTACATTTGGTAATCCTACAATTCCTGCTTTCATTTTTTTTAGAATTAAGAATTAAGTATCAAGTATTAAGATTATTATTCTATCAAACACGTTGAACTTAATTATTATTTTTAATTATTTATTATTTTAATTTTTTGTAGGGGGCGAATATTTATTCGCCCTTACAATTTATTTGGGCGAATTGCTATTCGCCCCTACACGCTTCGCTGTTGCCCACAAATAAATTCCGGCGATGATAAATGGAATACTCAACCATTGACCTGTTGAAAATATTCCCAATACAGATTCAAATCCTCCCTGGCTTTCTTTTACATATTCTACTGCAAAACGAATTCCCCACAAGAACACCAAGAATATTCCGAACATTTTTCCTAAATATTGACGAATATTGGTTTTCCAATACAGGAAAAACAATACCGAAAACAATACCAAATATCCTGCTGCTTCGTACAATTGCGTAGGATGACGGAATGGTATTTCTTCCAATACAGTTGCAAATCTTGGGTCAGTAGCAATCAAATGATAAGCTTCGTTTGGGTCGTTTTGCTGTGTAATCATTTGAGCTGAAATTCCTTTTTCTCTCCAAAATTCGCTTTCACGGATAAATTTTACTCCAAATGGATTGCTCGAATTGGTAATGTGTCCATAAATTTCTGAATTGAAAAAATTTCCAAATCTCACAAACATTCCTCCAATCGTAATCGGTAAAATCACACGGTCTAAAATCCACAACAATGGACGATCTTTTACAACCGATTTTTGATAATAAATCATCGCTATAATGATTCCTACCGCTGCCCCATGACTTGCCAATCCTGCAAAACCTGTGAACTCGAACGGAGAAAATTTAAACGGGAATAATATTTCCGACAAATGGTTTTTGAAATAATCCCAATCATAGAAAAACACATGCCCCAACCTTGCTCCTAAAAGTGTTGCAATAAATGTATAGAGAACTAATTTATCTAATTCGTCTTGTGTACGACCTTCTCTATCGTAAATTTTTTTCATGATGTAAGAACCTAATGAAAAGGCTATTACAAACATTAAACTGTAGAATCTCAAGGTAAAACCACCTATTGAGATTCCTTCTGATGGATTCCAAATCATAATCTTTTTTTAATTAAGTTACTTCGCAAATTAAAGCCTGATAGTATTAGAGATAGAGAACTAAAGTATCAATCTCCTAATATGAAATATCGATGTGATATACCTACGGTACTGGATCATAGCCTGATTTTCCCCACGGATGACAACTCAAGATGCGTTTTATTCCCAACCAACCGCCTTTGATGAGTCCGTGTTTTTGTAACGCCTCTAATGTATATTGCGAACATGTAGGCGAAAATCTACAACTCGATAGTGTAAATGGCGAAATTGCCGTTTGATAAAATCGTATCAATCCCACAAAGGGTAAAATCAGTAGTTTTTTCATTTTTTGATTAAAATCGCAAATTTAATAATTATATCAATACGTTTTGCTACCTGCTCGCCTCCAACGATAATTTCATCATATATCCAAACAAAATAGCTGCAAAAACCAAATGCAAAGCTTGTGTACCAAATGGGAAATGTGCATATTGCATAATGATTCCTATTATGGTTTCAAGGATTACCAATCCTACAATTTTGTAAATTGTGGAATGTTGCAAATTTTGTTTTTTATTTACCATAAACAAATAGGCTATGATTCCTAAAATAACATAAGAAAATGTACGGTGAATGTAAAAAAACACATCGGGATTGCTCAACCACAAACTTTTTTCTACCATTCCACTGTGGGAAAATTGGTCAATGTATTGTCGTACTTGTGTTCCTAAACCTATCTGAATCAATGTTAAAATCAAGGCAATCCACGATAGGTTGAAAAATTGTTTACTGTAGGTTTTCTTGGGTTGTTTTTTTGCTAAATGTATCAAATAAATGACGGCAGCTACATTGAGCAAAGCAGCAATCATATGGGTAGTGATTTTCACTGGATTCAATACCGAAAAAACCACTGTTGCTCCCAACCACGCATTGAATCCCAACAAAAACAAAGCAATTCCCGACCAAACGATAAAAGTCATTTTTTGGGTACGTATAGCCAATACAAAAAGGACTAAACAGGCAATACCTGCCCACGCTCCAAACAATCGATTGATATATTCTGTCCAAGTATGATAAACGTTGAATATAGCATAATCATGCTTGGTATATTCGTTCCAATTTTCAGGATTGTACTGTGGCGAAGGTGAAAGATTTTCGTTGGCAACCCACAATTTTTCGTCTTTTATGATTACTTGACCTTTGTTGTAACTTCGATCTGGATTCCAAATCAATTGAGCTTCTTCTGTAGGTGGAATGTAATATCCAAAACATTTTGGCCAATCGGGACAGCCCATTCCAGAGCCTGTCATACGTACCGTAGCACCTGCTATGATTACTAAATAAATAGAAATCAAGGTAACTTTACTCCATTTGATAAATGTAGCATTCATATCGTTTATATTTTAGGATTTACAGCTTGTAAATTGAGTTTTTGGGCTATTTTCATCATAAAATGATATGCCTCTGTATAATCATTTCCAATTTCTCCTTCCAAAATCGCTTCTTTGATTGCTTCTTTAATAATTCCAATTTCTCGTGAAGGTTTCAAATCGAAAATTTCCATAATTTCCTCTCCAGTAATAGGTGGTTGAAAATTTCTCACATGGTCTTTTTCTTCAACTTCCACGATTTTCTGACGCACAATTTTGAAATTGTTGTGGTATTTTTTGAATTTCTTGGGATTTTTTGTGGTAATATCAGCTTCGCACAAAGTTAAAAGATTTTCGATGTCGTCTCCTGCATCAAATACCAAACGACGCACCGCAGAATCGGTAACTTGGTCTTCGGCTATGACAATCGGACGCGAACTCATCGATACCATTTTTTGTACAAAACGCATTTTATGATTTAAAGGCATGTGCAATCGTTGAAAGATTTTTTTTGCCATTTTTCCTCCCAAAAATTCATGCCCATGGAAAGTCCAACCTTGTTTTTTGTTGAATTTTTTCGTCGGAGCTTTCCCAATATCATGCAACAACGCCGCCCAACGCAACCACAAATCATCAGTATTTGGACATATATTATCCACTACTTCCAGTGTATGATAAAAATTGTTTTTATGGGTATGTCCTTCGATTTCCTCCACCTGATTCAAAGCGGTCAATTCGGGTAAAATCAACTGTAATAATCCTGTTTTGTACAACAATAAAAACCCAATCGACGGTTTGTCGGTTTGCAAGATTTTGTTTAATTCTTCAGAAATTCTTTCTCCTGAAATAATGTTGATTCGCTCCGCATTTCTCGTAATGGCTTCTAAAGATTTTTTTTCTATGATAAATTGCAATTGCGTAGCAAATCGAATAGCTCTCATCATACGCAATGGGTCGTCTGAATAGGTAATATCCGGATCTAATGGTGTGCGAATGATTTGATTTTGAAGATCTTCTATGCCTCCAAAAGGGTCGGTAATATCTCCAAAATTGTGTTGATTTAACGAAAAAGCCAATGCGTTGATTGTGAAATCTCTGCGGTTTTGGTCGTCTTGTAGCGTACCATCTTCAACAATAGGTTTGCGGCTGTCTCTTTGGTAAGATTCTTTTCTTGCACCCACAAATTCGATGTCTGTACCTTTGAAATGCAACATAGCTGTTCCGTAGTTTTTAAACACCTGAACTTTAGGTTTTTCTGGCAATAATTCCGAAACTTTCAAAGCCAAATCGATACCGCTACCAATGGCAACCACATCAATATCTTTGTTGTTTTCTCTTTCCAAAATATAATCACGCACAAAACCACCGATGACAAACGCATCGATATTTAGCTCTTGAGCCGCACGAGAAATAATATCAAAAATAGGAAGATTGAGAGCTTCTTTATAATTTTGTTTTATAATCATTATTTTCTTAATATTTTCACTTGACTGTCAAGTGTCAGTTTGATGACCACAGAGGATTTTTTACAAACTTTCTGTTTGTCGAGGTTTACCACATAGTCCACGGCATTGATGATTTCAGGCGAAATCTCTGCAAAACAAGTAGGAGTAGGTTGTCCGCTGATATTTGCCGAAGTCGAAACTAAAGGTTTTTTCATACGTTCGATGAGTTTGTAGCAAAAAGTTTCTTTTACGATACGCACTCCCAAAGAGTCGTCTTCAGCAATGAGTTCTTTAGCTACATTTTTAGGCTTGTCGAGTACCAAAGTGGTAGGTTTGTCAGAGCAATCCAATATATCGAATGCCAATTGAGGAATTTCTGGAAATAATTGATATAACAAACGGTCGCCATTGACCAAGCAAATCATGCTTTTGCTTTCCATGCGTTGTTTGATTTCAAAAATTTTTTTTACAGCATCGGCATTGGTTGCATCACATCCCAATCCCCACACGGTATCGGTCGGATACAATAGTACGCCTCCGTTTTTTATTACCTCAAAGGCAGTTGCTACTTCTTTATTAATATCTTCCATTTACTTTTATTTGTTTTACGCATATTTCACAGTTAATCACAGATTTTTTCTGAAATGATTAAAAAAATTGCACTTAAAAACGATTAAACCTAGGGGGTAAAAAAGATTACCGCAGATTTTGTTTTTTTGATTTATCAAAAATACATTTTCAAATTTCAAAATTTGATTTCAACCTGCAAAAATACGGAAAAAAGCAGAAACAAAAGCGTACAATAATTGATTTTTAAGTTACTAAAATAAAAACTAAAATCTATATCCTCCTTTCAACATAATATATCGTGGTAAAACAAAATTTTGGTGTTGAAAAAGATTCATATCATCAATCGAATATCTTGATATTTGACTGATATTAAACAAATTATTACCAATCAAGGAAAGTGTACATTTATTTTCTTTAACCGAATAATTGGGTTGAAAATCCATAAAATGATGCAATTGTGATTGCAACCCTGAAAATGTAATTCGCTCAAATTGTGTGTTCAAACTGAGTTTTTTATGAAATTAATATTCAAAATCGAAAAAGGTTTCGTTGTGGTGAATTTGTCTATTTCTATCAGATTGAAATTCTGTAAAATTCCATTGTGTTCCTACCGAAAAATTGAATTTCCCCTTATATGCCGGACGAGCTTCCACACCATATTTCCAATTCCACTCATCAATAGTTCTTTGTCTTGAATTATTTACAATATTTTCAAATTGAGAATTGGAAATGCTTCCATTTTCTATAATTTATTATGCGAATATCTTTGATAAACTTCCACTTTTTCAATGGGTTTATCCTCAAAAGAAACCGTAACATCGCTCGATACTTTCACACCTGGCAGATTTTTCAACAATTCTTCTGCTACTTCCTCTTCTCCCATAAGAAACGAAGCTGCATAAAAGACAATGGTATCTTTTTTTATCGTAATAAGTCTGTTTTTTTCAATGACAATTACAATTTATTGAAATTCAACAACTTTAGGTTGCAATTGTACATTAATCTGCTTTTCTTTTGTAGGTTCCTAAACAGGGATTTTAATTTCCTGCCTTTCAAAACCTTGCGAAGAAACAACCAAAACTATAGAAGATTGATTTTAAAAATTTAATTCATAGCTACCATTGTTTTTTGTTTGAGAAATAGCAAGTGTTTTCCCTTCGTTTGATTTAGCAATCAAACGACCAAGCACAGGTTTTGGGGGTTCGTTATCTGTAACGAAACCGTGAATTTTTATCTATGCAAACAAACTAATTGTAAATAAACAAAATATGAAGCAAACTACTTTTCCCATTCATACACGCGTTCAAACGATTTGTTTCTTTGTTGTTTTTACAGTATCATAATTACCTTTTCCTATTCTTATACCAGAATTTTATGAATCTTTAAAGACAACACTGCACGAAAATCTTCCCAAAAATTGTCATTATCTCGTACATTTTCTTACATTGTTTTTACCATTTCTTCATTAGGTTTTTCAAACAAGTCATCATCAACTTTTTTAGGAAATTCTATACTTTTCATCTTGAAATGTACAAAGCCTTTTTTATCTTTGGGTTATAATATAATCCCTGGTAATCCAAACAATTTCCAAGGACCTATAGAAATAGGCAAATCTATTGCATACCACGCTTCGTAAGTTCGTCCATTAAATTCTCCTATGGCTTTTCTACAAGTTAGTGATTCTATTTCTTTGTATTTATCGGTCAATTTCCATTTGATTTCCAACCAATTTTCTATTACAACATGAGGTGGATGCACAGGATATTTTGTATTACGCAATAACATAGATTTTTCATTGAAATTTCTGCAAATAACATATCCTTTTTCATCAGATGTATCAATAGAAACATAAAAAGCACCGTCTTTAAACTGTACATTATTTGAAAGTGATGTTTTTTGAAATCTCGTAGAACCTGTAATATTAACACTCAATGAATCATTGAATAAAGAGATGATGTTCTGTACCAATAGAACCATCTACAATTGATTCGTAAACTATGTATCCTGCATTTCCTTGAGAATACCCTAAAAATGAAAAGACAAATAAAAAAATAGATGCTATTTTCATAGTGTAAAAAAATATAAAAACTTTTATATCAACAACTTTCCTTCCATTTCGCAAAACGGGTAGGTTCAATAGTATCTCCCGAAAGTAACGAATAATTTTTTGTAAATAATGCTCCCAAGAAAAACAATACACAAGAGTAATTGACCCACATCATAATCAAAATGATTGTTCCTGCTGTACCAAAAGCCGAAGCGGGTTTGAAAGAAACAAAATAATAATTGAGCAAAAACTTACCTATTGTAAACAACAAAGCGGTAAGAAATGCTCCTGGAATCACTGATTTCCATTTTATTTTTATGTCTGGCAACACCTTAAACATAAATGCGAATATAAAAACCGTCAATAAAAATCCAACTGAAAAATTGATTGCTTGCATCAAATAGTACGTTTCCAATCCAAAGGATTTTGTAATATAATTATTAAAAAAACTAATAAATGACGATAAAGTGGTAGTAATAATCATCAAAAATCCAATAACCAATATCATACCCAAAGAATTGGCACGATTAAGTAAAAATTTAAAGATAGCTTTTTTTGGGGCAGCTTCTATTTTCCATATATTATTGAGTGTTACTTGCAATTGAAAAAACAAGGTTGTAGCACCAAATACCAACGAAAAGATACCGATGATTTTCATGAAAATATTTTGATTATCTACAAATACATTGGCAACAATCTCTTGAATACTTTTTGCAGCATCATTTCCCACTGTACTGGAAATTTGATCACTGATTTCACCTTTTACAGCATCCTCCCCTATTATAAACCCAGAAACCCACATGATAATAATCAACAAACCAGGTATCGAAAAAATAGCATAATAAGCAATACTTGCAGATTCTCTAAACAAGTCTGTATCATTCCAAGTTTTAGCTGTTTGTTTTAATGAATCCCAAAAAAGTTGTAGTTTTTTCATAGCTTTTATTAAAAATTTGTTAGTGTACGTATTAATTGACGAAAATAAGGTATTTTTGCCAAAAAATTAAATAATGAAGAAAAAAATATACTCTTTGGTAGCATTCTCTTTATCTTCGTTGGGGCTATTTGCTTCCAATCCTCCTTCAGGCAGTTGGACGATGTATTTTGGCACCTATCAATTGAAAGACAGTAAATTTAGAGCCTCTTATGATGTACAATATCGTACGCACGAACTATTTAATGACCTCAATCAATTGTTGATTCGAGGAGCTATTCAATATAAAATCAATCCAAATATAACAACAGGTATTGGTTATGCTTTTGTACAAACTGAGGCTTTTGGTGAACCTGACTTGCCTTTTAAAGAAAATAGAATTTTTCAAGAAGTTTTGACACAACAACAAATTTTTGAAAATGTACCACTAAAACAACGTTTTCGCTGGGAACAACGCTTTATTGAAAATGCTGATTTTCGTACACGTTTGCGTCATCAAATGACCATAGATGTTCCATTTTATCAGTTTGAAAAAGATAAACAATTTTTGTATGCAACTGCCTATAACGAATTGTTTATCAACACAGACAAATCGAGAAAAACTAATGTATTTGAACGAAATCGACTATACACTGGATTGGGATACAAGCACAATTCAAATTTATCGTTTCAATTGGGGTGGATGAACCAAATGTTGCAAAAACAATCCTATCAACAATGGATGATTTCTGTTCATCATACTTTGTAGAATAAAAAATATTTTGTAGTTTTGCAAAAAAAAAATTTTACAAATCACTACAAGAGGAAAAATTTGTCTGATTGCAACCTCATGAAAAAATGCTAA
The DNA here is from genome assembly GCF_041530365.1 of Capnocytophaga sp. ARDL2. Classification (NCBI taxonomy): domain Bacteria; kingdom Pseudomonadati; phylum Bacteroidota; class Flavobacteriia; order Flavobacteriales; family Flavobacteriaceae; genus Capnocytophaga; species Capnocytophaga sp. ARDL2. The sequence continues at coordinate 1,669,746 of NZ_CP168034.1, read as the reverse complement.
AGCAGAAATTCTTTAGATGATTTATGCTGTTTTTTCAACGAATTTTTCTTCTTGATAAAAATATTAAAATCATTATGTCGTATTTATTTACTTCCGAATCTGTAAGCGAAGGACATCCGGATAAAATTGCAGATCAAATTTCAGATGCATTGATTGACAACTTTTTGGCTTTTGACCCAGAATCTAAAGTTGCTTGTGAAACCTTGGTTACTACGGGTCAAGTAATTTTGGCCGGAGAGGTAAAATCAAACATCTATCTCGATGTGCAATCCATTGCAAGAAATGTAATCAAAAAAATCGGTTATACTAAAAGTGAATACATGTTTGAGGCAAATTCGTGTGGAGTTTTATCTGCAATTCACGAGCAATCTTCTGAAATCAACCAAGGAGTTGACAAGGTCAATAAAGAAGAACAAGGTGCAGGAGATCAAGGAATTATGTTTGGATATGCTACCAACGAAACCGACGATTATATGCCTTTAGCATTGGACTTATCACACAAATTGTTAATCGAATTGGCAGCTTTACGCAGAGAAAACAACCAAATCAACTATTTGCGTCCCGATGCAAAATCGCAGGTTACTTTGGAGTACAACGACGACAACAAGCCTCAACGCGTACACACGATTGTACTTTCTACACAACACGATGATTTCATCAAACCAGCCAACGATAGCAAAGAAGCAAAATTCGAAGCCGAAAAGCAAATGCAAAACAAAATTGCATCGGACATTCAGTCGATTTTGATTCCTCGCCTATTAGAAAAATACCCTCAATATCAGAAGTATTTCCACGGAGAAATCATTTATCATGTAAATCCGACTGGTGTTTTTATCATCGGAGGACCTCACGGAGATACAGGATTGACAGGTAGAAAAATCATTGTGGATACTTATGGTGGAAAAGGTGCTCATGGTGGTGGTGCTTTTTCTGGAAAAGACCCTTCAAAAGTTGACCGTTCAGCGGCATATGCAGCTCGTCACATTGCCAAAAATTTGGTTGCGGCTGGTATAGCAGATGAAATTTTGGTACAAGTGTCGTATGCAATTGGTGTGGCTCATCCGATGGGCGTTTTTGTAAATACCTACGGAACATCGAAAGTAAATCTTACCGATGGACAAATCGCTGAAAAAATCCAATCGATTTTTGATTTGCGTCCGTATTTCATCGAGAAAAACTTGAAGTTACGCCAGCCAATGTACATTGAGACAGCTTCTTACGGTCATATGGGAAGAAAAAACGAAGTGGTAACCAAATCGTTTACCAACCCAGACGGCGAAACCATCGTTTTGGATGTAGAGTTGTTTACTTGGGAAAAATTGGACAAAGTAGAAGAAATCAAACAATTGTTTTCTTTATAGTAAATATTAAATCCGAGTGTATTTATAACATTCGGATTTTTTTATCTAAATTTTAAAAATCAATCCTTTTCTTAAAAACAATATTCCTTTAAATTTGTAATTAGACACATAGATTCTATTTTTTAACCTTAATAAGTTATACAATAGATCTATGAAAAAACATTTTTTCATCATTGGAACAATACTATTCTGTCAAACGATGTTTGCACAAGAAGGAAAATACTTCTAAAAACGTACAAAAAGATATTAAATTTATTCATGAAGTAGAAAATATTCCCAATGAAAACCAAAAATTCTACATGCCGAATCTTTATATATTGATTTAATTAGAGATTTAGGGGCTAGAAAAGGTGAAAAAGAATGGAATATTGGCTTTGGAATCAATGACAAAAATGACTACGACGAATACGAAGGACTGATTGAATACGAATGGACTCCGATAGATCGTTTGGGAGTAGAAATTGAAGTTCCTTTTACTTTTTATTCAGCAAATAATAATGGGTATAGTCCTGAAAGTAAAATCAATGGATTACAATTGGCTACTCAATATACGTTTTTAGTCAATGAAAAACACACTACTTCACTTGTTGTGGGCTATTTACACAAATTAGGTATGTCAGCATTTGGAGAACTGTCAAAGCAAACGCTTTTCTCTCACAACGAAATCAAACCTTTTTTTGTTGATGCCAAAAGATGGGGAAATAATTTTCATACACTGATTTATGCAGGTCCTGCAATCGAATAAGTTTTTAAAACCAATACTTGGAATTCATATACTCAAGTTAATAGTAATTTTCATTATATGATTCCTAGTACGAGAAATTTTGTTGGTATAGAGCTAAACAAAGAACTAAGAAAAGATGATTTTTTCGCTGATTAATCGACCGCAAATGCGATTGGTTGTCAACGAAAATATCATGTTAGGAATTGTAATAGGAATTCCCATAAGTAAAGAAAACGAACGATTTAGTACTTTTCTTCGTTTGATATACGAACCATATTGATTGTAATAATAAAAATATCGCCACAATTATACAGTATTTGATAATTGTGGCGATTTTATTATTCTCCCAATTGTAGCGTTTTTGAAGTTTCTGTGCGAACTTGTTTCAACAATTCTGGATGTTCATTCAATGCTTTTCCAAACGATGGAATCATTTCTTTGAATTTTGCTTGCCATTCTGCCGATGCGTATTGCTCTGGGAAACATCTCTTTATCAAATTTAGCATAATACTCACCGTTGTAGATGCACCTGGAGACGCTCCTAACAAAGCTGCTAACGAACCGTCTGCTGAATTGATTACTTCTGTACCAAATTCCAGCACACCTTTTCCGTCTTTTTTCTTGATTACCTGTACGCGTTGTCCTGCAATTTCCAACTTCCATTCGTTTTTCTTTGCGTCTGGCAAATAATCTCTCAACGATTCGATGCGTTTGTCATCTGATTGCAACACTTCTCCTATCAAATATTTAGTCAAATCTATATTGCTCAATCCCGCTTGAATCATCGGCTTCAAATTGCTACAAGTCAACGATTTTAGCAAATCTAAATACGAACCTGTTTTCAAAAATTTTGTTGAAAAACCAGCGTAAGGCCCAAACAACAAGGCTTTTTTACCATTGATATAACGAGTATCTAAATGCGGAACTGACATAGGTGGAGCTCCTACACTTGCTTTTCCATATACTTTGGCTTGGTGCTGATTTACTAAATCTTCGTTGGTACACACCAACCATTGTCCACTCACAGGGAAACCTCCGTAACCTTTTGCTTCTGGAATACCTGATTTTTCTAACAATAATATCGAACCACCACCTGCTCCGATAAATACAAAGTTTGAAATAATGGTGCGTTTTGTACCTGTTGTCAAATCTTTTACCAATACTTTCCATTTGCCATCGGTTTGGCGTTTCAAATCATAAACCTCCGTTTTAAACGAAACATTTACCCCATTTTGATTGGTCTGATGAGCAATCATTTTGCGGGTCAATTCACCATAATTCACATCCGTACCACGGTGCATTTTGGTAGCTGCAACAGGCGTATTATTTTTGCGAGAACGCATCAACAGCGGAGCCCATGTTTTGATAGTTTCGCTGTCTTCGGTATATTCCATTTCATCGAAAAGAGGAGCTTTTTTCAATGCCTCGAAACGATTTTTAAGGAATTTTACATTGTTTTCACCCCAAACGAAACTCAAATGAGGTACATTGTTTACAAAACTTTTCGGATTGTCAATAATGTTTTTATTTACCAAATACGACCAAAATTGGCGTGATTCTTCAAACTGTTGACAAATATTCAATGCCTTTGTAATATCGATTTGACCGTTTTTTTCTGGAGTGTAATTCAACTCACAAAAAGCGGCATGACCTGTACCTGCATTGTTCCAAGCCTCAGAACTTTCGGTAGCTGCGGCATCTAATCGCTCTACTATTTCAATGCGATACGCAGGGTTCAACTCTTTGAGCAACAAGCCCAAAGTAGCACTCATAATACCTGCTCCTATCAGTACGATATCTGTTTCTATAGGTTGTTTTGAAGACATTTTTATTGGTAATGTATTTATTGATAATCAGAAATTTAATTGTAATAGCTGAGATAATCTTGCAACAATATAGTAGCTGCAATTTCGTCAACCAATGCTTTATTTTGTCTTTGTTTTTTCTTTAATCCACTGTCAATCATGGTTTGAAATGCCATTTTTGAAGTAAATCTTTCGTCTAATCTCACAATTTCTATTGTGGGATACAATTTTTGTAATCTATCAGAAAACTTTTGAATTTCTTCTGCAATTTGCGAAGGTTCATTGTTTAATCGTTTGGGTTCGCCTATGACGATTTTAGAAACTTTTTCCTTTGACAGATAATCGTTTAGATAAGAAAAAATTTCTTTTGTAGGCACAGTGTCCAAGCCCGAAGCAATGATTTGCATAGGGTCGGTAACTGCCAAACCTACCCGTTTGCTACCGTAATCGATTGCCATTAGGCGTGAATGATTAGTATTCAAAAGTTCCGTATTTTGATTGAATAGTCAATTTTTTAGTATCGTTTGCCTCAACTCTACCCACGATTTGAGCTGGAACGCCAAACGATTGAGAAATAGCAATGATCTCTTCTGCAATAGCTGGATTTACATACAATTCCATACGATGTCCGCAGTTAAACACCTGGTACATTTCTCTCCAATCTGTTTTTGATTGCTCTTGAATCAATTGGAACAATGGCGGCACATCGAATAAATTATCTTTGATTACATGCACATTATCAACAAAATGCAATACCTTTGTTTGAGCACCACCGCTACAGTGTACCATTCCGTGAATATCTTGAGCGTTGTATTTTTCTAAAATCTTTTTGATAATCGGAGCATAAGTTCTTGTAGGCGAAAGCACCAATTTTCCTACATCGATTGGACTATTTTCAACCGTATCTGTCAATTGTTTTCCTCCAGAATACACCAATTCGCTTGGCACAGATGCATCAAAACTTTCTGGATATTTGGTAGCCAAATAGTTGGCAAACACATCATGACGAGCCGAAGTAAGTCCGTTACTTCCCATACCACCGTTGTATTCGGTTTCGTAAGTAGCCTGACCAAACGAAGCCAAACCTACAATTACATCACCTGCTTGTATATTGGCATTGTCAATCACATCAGAGCGTTTCATACGAGCCGTAACAGTAGAATCGACGATAATGGTACGCACCAAATCTCCCACATCGGCAGTTTCGCCACCTGTACTGTGAATTTTTACGCCGTGCTTTGCCAATTCTTGAATTAATTCTTCCGTCCCGTTGATAATCGCAGCGATTACCTCACCTGGGATTAAGTTCTTGTTTCTTCCGATGGTAGAAGACAACATAATATTGTCTGTAGCACCTACACACAACAAATCATCGATATTCATAATCAAAGCATCTTGAGCGATACCTTTCCACACAGACAAATCACCTGTTTCTTTCCAGTACATATAAGCTAAAGAAGACTTGGTACCTGCACCATCGGCGTGCATAATCAAGCAATATTCAGGGTCGTTTGTCAAATAATCGGGTACAATTTTACAAAAAGCCTTTGCAAAAAGCCCTTTATCAATGTTTTTGATAGCGTTGTGAACATCTTCCTTTTGGGCAGATACTCCACGCATAGCATAGCGTTCGTTATTGTTGGTACTCATATTAAGTTGTCGTATTTGCTACAAAATTATAGCATTTATTAATAATTTCCAAATTTAAGATTGGGGAATGATGAATAGGGGCTTATATGTCATCTGTCTTTATGTGGTTGACAACTCTCCACAAAAAACTCCGCCAAATATAATATTTTGGCGGAGCATTTTTAAATAATTAATTTTCTTACACTGCTTTCAACACATCGATTAGGTAATCGATTTCTTCTTTGGTGTTGTCGCTTCCGAATGAAATACGCAATGCTGGTTTTGTCAAATCTTCTGCTGAAAGAAACTCAGCTAATACATGCGAAGGTTTTTGACTACCTGATTGACACGCACTTCCGCGAGAGATTGAAATTCCTTTCATGTCTAATTGAAACAAAATCATCGCTGTTTTTTCAGGTGAAAATGGCAATAAAATGTTCAACACATTGTAAAATGGATTTTCGCTTCCGTTGAATTTTACTCCTGGGAAATTTTCTTCCAATTGTGCCTTGCAATAATCTCTCAACGATGTAATGGTTTCTCTATCTTTGTTCAAATCTTGATAAGACAATTCCAATGCTTTTGCCATTCCTACCACTTGGTGTGGAGCTTCTGTTCCAGCACGCATTCCTTTTTCCTGCTCTCCTCCTACGATTAACGGTTTCAAAACATTGTTTTTTCTGATATACACAAATCCTGCTCCTTTTGGCCCATGAAATTTATGTGCACTGGCAACTATAAAATCAATGTTTAATTCGTCTAATGGAATTTCAACTTTTCCTACCGATTGCACTGTATCTGAGTGGAATAAAGCTCCGTATTGTTTGCACAACTCCCCTACTCTTTTCAAGTCGAGAATTGTTCCGATTTCGTTGTTTACATGCATCAAACTCACCAAAGTTGGTACTTCATCTTTCAACAATTCTTCCAACTGATTGTAGTCGATTTCGCTGTTTGGCAAAATATTTAGATACACAACCTCTACCCCATATTCTGCTGCAAATTGTTGAATAGCATATAGCGTACAATGGTGTTCCATTTTGGTAGAAATGATGCGTTTTACCCCCAAATCTTTCACAGCCGAACGAATAATCCAGTTATTTCCTTCTGTACCACACGAAGTAAAAATAATTTCCGAAGAAGATACATTGAATTGATTTGCAATGGTTTTACGAGCCGATTCGATCAACGCCTTTGAATGACGACCAATTGCATAAGTTGATGATGGATTTCCAAAATCATTGGTCAATACTTTTACCATTTCATCAACAACTTCTTTTCTTACCGAGGTCGTTGCTGCGTTGTCTAAATAAATTTGTGTCATTGTTGTTTTTTTATGTTTTTAAAAATTTATTTTTATCTGTAAATTTAAAAAGCAAAATTAAACATATTTAACGAATAATCATTATGCTCGTATGGTTTTCATTTTCTTAGAAAACAAAATTTTATGGTTGAATATCACTATTGAACATAAAATAATCAAATAGGCGACTATTTGCAAATAATTGATGGTTTCTCCAAAATAAAAAATCGACAAAGAAAAGGCTATTACCGGATTAATATACAACATAATACCTATTGTTGATGCGTTAGCTCCTTGTAAGGCGTACAAATTCATGTACAACGGTATAATTGTAAATAATGTAGCTACAATAAATACGCAAAGGTAAAACAACGCATCGGTTGGAAACGAAAATCCTTTTACCAAATAATACGGTATTGCTAATGTCAAAACGACGAATAGTTGGAAAACCAATGTCGAAAATTTGTCAAAATAGGTGTTTTTCTTTTGAGAAATTAGATAAAAAGAATAGGTCAATGCCACAATTACCGCCCAAAACAAATCACCAGGTGCGGCTATATAATACAATCCTATGGCAAACAAACACATACTTATTGCCAACCACTGCACTTTATCCATTCGTTCTTTCAAGATGAAAAAGGATAAAAAAGAAGTGATAATCGGACAAATCAAATAGGCATACGAGGCGGTTTGCACATTGATTTGATTGATTACAAAAATGTACAAAAACCAATTCACACCCAATATCCCTCCACCTAATAAATTTATATTCAAAGCTTTTCGCTTATCTTCTTTAGGCAAAAGTTTGTACTGCTGAACCGATTTTTTTATCGTATCTTTTTTGACAGTTGCCGCAATTGCAGTGATGATTCCTGCCGAAATCAATATTCTGAAAAATAGTATATCAAACGACGATTCGTGGGCAATGGGCTTTAATGCCAAACTAAAAAATCCCCAGATAAAAAAGGCTAAAAAAGCAATAATCTGATATTTGTATGGTTTCATTGGGAAAATAATTGAGAGATTTGAAAATTTGAAAATGTGCTAATTTTCAAATTTATTTATTACTCTATCTCTGCACTCAATCCTGCGTTTTGCAAAGCTACACACATCGGAATTAGCTTTTCATAGGCTCCTGTTTTTACAGTGCATTTACCATTGTAATGTACGATAAACGCACATTGCTCTGCTTGTAATTCGTCGTGTTTGCATACGCGTACCAATGTTTCAATCACATAGTCAAAAGTATTGAAATCGTCGTTGTATAAAATCAACTCGTGATTTTTAGCAACTACTTCTTCAGTTAATATTTCTTCTAATAATTGTTCTTTGCTCATAATAAAACGAAATTAATTCTTCACAAACTTCAACGCTACCCAATTGTTTTTTTCCAATTGTGATACAAATTGTAAATTTTGGGCTTCGGCTGCTTCTCGAATAAAAGGTATATCTTCTACATAAAATCCGCTGAACAAAATAGTTCCGCCATTTTTCAAAGATTTTGAATACGCCTCCATATCGTTCAACAAGATATTTCTGTTGATATTAGCAATGATTACATCGTATTTAGATACATTGACTAATAAACTTGCATCGCCTTCAAAAACTTCGATATTTGTGCAACCATTTCGCTGTGCATTTTCAATCGAATTGAGGTAACACCAATTGTCTATATCAATCGCATCTACTGTTTTTGCTCCTTTCATAGAGGCTAAAATTGCCAAAATCGCCGTTCCACAACCCATATCCAACACCGATTTTTCTAAAAAATCCATTTCTAAAAGGTGTTTCATCATCAAATAGGTGGTTTCGTGATGTCCTGTTCCAAAACTCATTTTGGGTTCGATAACAATTTCAAATGGTACATCTTTACTTTCGTGAAAGGGAGCTCTCACAAAGCACTGTCCGTCTACATCTATTGGGTCGAAATTTTTTTCCCATTCTTCGTTCCAGTTTATCTGTTCAATGGCATACGAATGATACGAAATTTCAAACTCAGGATTAGTCAAAATATAGACTTCATCGAGCATATTTTCATAGATTTCAGCTTCTTGAATATAAGCATTTACACCATTTTCTGTTTCTTCAAAACTTTCAAAAGGCAAAAGCCCTAATTCTGCTATAAGTATTTCACTTCCAATTTCTAATGGAGAAACTGTAAACTCATAACACACATATTTCGACTCCATATATTGTATTCTTAATAATTTGGTAACATAAAAAAGTTAGTATTTTTCTAATCAATCTCTACTTTTGTGCAAAATTATTAAATAATCACGAAAAAAAATTTTAATTTTCACAAATTAACCTAAAAAACACATGAAAAAATCATTAATTCTTGCAAGTTTGCTTTTAGCAGTAGGAAAAGCAACTGCACAAGAAAAAGAAAATTACAAAATTGCCAATTTACCTTATTACAGTTACAAAAAAGGCTTGGGAGTTACTTCTCCCGACAGTTTGTATCAAGTAAATATTCGCTTTAGAATGAAAAAGCGTTTAGAAGCAAATTTTGACGATGACAAAGCTATAGAATACAAGGGAAATATACGTGATATACGCTTACGATTTGACGGTTATGCAATCGATCCTCGATTTTTATATTCCCTACAATTGTCTTTTACACCAGAAGAAATTGGAAAATTGGATAATAAAGACGTATTGAATATCATCCGTGATGCGGTCGTTTTTTATCAAGCTACAAATAAATTGAGTATCGGTTTTGGTCAGACCAAATTACCAGGTAACCGTCAGAAAATTAATTCATCAGGTGCATTGAATTTAACCGATAGGAGTATCAACAGTGCTATGTTCAACATAGATCGTGACTTTGGTTTTCAGGCAGTGTATAGCAATCAAAAAGAAAATGATTTTGGATACGATATAAAAATGGCAATTTCTACTGGACACGGAAGAAATAGTACCCAAAAAAGAACAGGATTGGCGTATACGGGGCGATTGGAATTGTATCCTTTGGGAAAATTCAAAAAAAACGGAGTGTTTTTCGAAGGAGATTTGGTACGAGAACAAACGCCAAAATTATATTTGGGTGCCACCTATCACCACAACCAAAATGCTGGAAAATCTCAAGGTCAAATAGGAACTGCATTGTTTGAAGGTAGAGATTTGAACTCGGTATTGATAGATGCTTTACTAAAATATAAAGGTTGGGCGGGATCGCTTTCATACATGAGTAGAACTACTGACAACCCATTGACTTTCAATCCAAAATATACGGTAGGAAGTAATTTACAAGAACTGAATTTTGTACGCGTGGGGCATGGATACGACGCTCAGTTGAGTTATAACTTTCCTTCAAATTTGGAAATCATTGGTCGATATTCCTTCAACAATCCTCATAAGGATATTGAGAAATATTTACCACAACAAGAACAAATCACCTTTGGTGTGACAAAATATCTATGGGAACATTTGTTCAAAATACAATTGGAAGTAAGCAAAAATAATTTTAAATATTTCGACGGACGAAAAGATGATAATTGGTATGCAAGATTTCAGATAGAATTTGGGATATAATTAAGTGATTTTCAACATAAAAAACGTTTCTTTTAGGGGAAACGTTTTTTATGTTTTTAAAGTAATAAAATTTATAACAGTTAATATTATTTTTCCTTAATTACTTAAGATTTTAGCTTATGATAAAAATGTAAAGTTTAATTTCTAAGAAAAAAAACAGTTTAAGATATTATTATTATCTAAAATCTTACAACATTTATTTTAAAAAACAAATTCTTTTTGAATCGATTGGTTAAATTCCTCTAAAATTTCATTAAAAACATCATTTACCGTTTGAATTTTATCAATTAACGCCACAATTTGACCAATTTCCAATTCTCCTTCAACCAAATCACCCTCGAGCATTCCTTTTTTGGCTCTTCCTTTACCTAATAATTCTTTCAACTCTTCTATAGTAGCTCCGTTTTTGTAGGCTTCTTGTACTTGGTAATAAAAATCATTCGTCAGTAATCGCACAGGAGCCAATTCTTTCAAAGTAAGAAAAGTGGAACCTTCTTGAGCTTGTACACAATAATCTTTAAATGATTGATGAGCAGAACTTTCTACGGTCATAGCAAATCGAGTTCCCATTTGTACACCGTCGGCACCTAAAACCATTGCCGCATGTACACCTTTTCCTGTAGCAATACCACCAGCGGCAATCAAGGGAATGGACAATTGCTTTTTAACAATAGGAAGTAAGGTTAAGGTAGTTGTCTCCTCACGACCGTTGTGTCCGCCCGCTTCAAAACCTTCGGCGACCACAGCATCTACACCAGCCTCTTGAGCTTTCAAGGCAAATTTAGACGAACTTACCACATGCACCACAGTAATTCCTTTTTCCTTTAGCCATTGCGTCCATGTCTTAGGATTTCCAGCTGAAGTAAAAACAATTTTCACACCTTCTTCCACAATGATTTGCATGATTTCTTCTACATTGGGATACAACAAAGGTACATTGACACCAAAAGGTTTATCGGTGACTTTTTTACATTTTTGAATGTGGTTTCTCAGCACATCTGGATACATCGACCCTGCACCAATCAATCCCAAACCACCTGAGTTGCTTACCGCTGCAGCCAATTTATATCCACTATGCCAAACCATTCCCCCTTGAATGATGGGGTATTTTATATTGAAAAGTTGAGTGATTTTGTTCATGTTATTTTTTTGTTTAAAATAAAAAGACTTTGCCAAACGATAAAATCTGACAAAGTACTTCTATATCCCTCTATTCCCGTTCTATACGGAAACTTCTTATTATTTACTTAGAATTTATACTGAATCTTTTTCTCACGCATTTCCCATCTACTGAGAGGGGTGCCTGAAAGGCAGGGTGTGTTTAACGAAGATAATCACAGATTTTTTCTGAAAATGATTTGAGAAAACTGCACATATATACGATTAAACCTACAGTTTAAAACAGATTACCCCAGATTTTGTTTTTTTTGATAAATCAAAAAAACATCAGCGAAAAATCAAATCCCTTTCAATCGTTCTTTGTCAGAAACAATTTTTCTTAAACCAGAACTTGAGAAACGGTGTTCTCTTTTGTTGAAATACAATTCAATACCTTTTTCTTCGCAATATTGGCGACCTGTGAAATCTTTTTCTTTGTATTCTTCACCCAATATGCGAACATCGATTTTGAATGCTCTCAAAATATCTTCTAAATCTTGCTCGGTTGCATAAGGAACGACTTCATCTACAAACTTACATCCTTTCAATTGTATGTATCTTTCAACCACAGTTTGAGCGGGTTTATTTTTTTCCGGTCTGTCTAATGTTGGGTCGGTTTGCAAACCACAAATCAAATAATCACATTGTCTTTTGGCTTCTTCCAACATTTTGATATGCCCTGCATGTAATAAATCAAATGCACTGAATGTAATTCCTACTCTTGTATTTTTGTCTAAATTTTTTTCCATTTTAATTTGTTTATTTATGATAAAGGTAAAATTTTGTAAATAGAATTTTATTTTGTCTCACGCGGATTTTTAATTTTATTCTCGTTTCGCTTACTATAATTATAGCAGATAACGCGGATATAATGACTACACTGATTATTTTTTTGATAAATCAAAAAAAATATCTGAGATAATCAAATCAGAACAAAGAAAATCAAAAAAAATCTGTTTTCATCAGCGTGAAAAAAAAAATTGATTTACAAAGTCTCTAGTATAGTCTATTTTATATTTTTGAAATAACTCCCGAACCAATCAATTCATCGTTTTCATACCATGCAACAAATTGACCTTCGGTAATGGCTGATTGTGGTTGATCAAACTGAACATACAATCCGTTTTCTACTTTGTACAATTTCGCTTTTTGCAAAGGTTGTCTGTAACGAATTCTTACCATTCTTTCTACAGATTCTCCGTTTTGCAATCGCAAATCTTCACGAATCCAATGTATTTCATGTTCTTTTACAAATAAAGTTTTTCTAAACAATCCTGGGTGGTCTTTCCCTTGTCCGGTATAAATACTATTGGTTGTAATATCGGTATCAATGATAAACAATGGTTCTTTTTTTCCTCCCACATTCAATCCTTTTCTTTGACCAATGGTAAAATAATGTGCACCATTGTGTTCGCCAACTGCATTTCCCATTTCTGGAGTATATGAAAAAGATTTTGCTTCGTGATACAATTGCTCTTCTATCGTATTAAACTGTTTTTCTTCGGATTGATAGATTTCATGGTTTGTATCAATTTCGTAAATCACTCCTTTTTTAGGTTTTAATTGCTGTTGTAAAAATTCGGGTAGGCGAACTTTTCCAATAAAACACAAACCTTGAGAATCTTTTTTGGTAGCAGTAATCAATTCGTGTTTGGCAGCAATTTCTCTAACTTCACTTTTTTGATATTCCCCTATTGGAAACAAAGCTTTTGACAATTGCTCTTGAGACAATTGACAAAGAAAATACGATTGATCTTTGTTGTCATCTTTTCCAGCCAATAATTTATAAACGGTTTTTCCATCGATGATTTCTTCTGATTTTCTGCAATAATGCCCCGTTGCTACGAAATCAGCTCCGAGTTCTATTGCGATTTTTAAAAACACATCAAATTTTATTTCCCTATTGCACAATACATCTGGATTTGGAGTACGACCATTTTCGTATTCGTTGAACATATAATCCACGATACGCTCTTTGTATTGTTCGCTCAAATCTACAGTTTGAAAAGGAATACCCAATTTTTCGGCAACCAACAAGGCATCATTACTATCTTCCAGCCAAGGACATTGGTCGGAAATTGTTACCGAATCGTCGTGCCAATTTTTCATAAACAGTCCTATGACCTCGTATCCTTGATCGAGTAACAACTGAGCAGCTACACTCGAATCTACACCACCAGAAAGTCCGACTACTACTTTTTTTCTCATTTTGCAAATATAGGAAGAATTCTATTCTTTTGTATATAGAACAAAGTAAAAAAGCTACCTGAAAAATCAGATAGCTTTTTATTATTTGTGTGAAAACAATAAATTATTGTTGTTCAGCTACTACTTCGTAATCCAATTCAACGATTACTTCGCGGTGCAAACGCACAGAAGCTGTATATTTACCAGTTCTTTTGATTGTACCAGAAGTGATGAATTTTCTGTCGATGTTTTGACCTTTAGCTTCCAAAGCTGCTGCGATGTCTGCGTTTGTTACAGAACCAAACAATCTTTCTCCTCCTGCTTTTACTACCAATTTCAATTCGATAGCTTTCAAAGTTTCAGCAAGTGCTTTAGCGTCAGCGATAATTTTTGCTTCTTTGTGAGCTCTTTGTCTCAAGTTTTCAGCCAATACTTTTTTTGCAGATGGAGTTGCTAAAATAGCAAATCCTTGAGGGATCAAATAGTTACGACCATATCCTGGTTTTACTTTTACTACATCGTCTTTGAACCCTAAGTTTTGAACATCTTGTTTTAAGATAATTTCCATGTTGTTGTCCTTTTTTATTAAAATTAGTGAAGTTAGGTTTCTACAGAGCAGAAAACCAACAACGAATAAATGTTTTTATTGATTATTTCAACAAATCAGCCACATACGGCATCAATGCTAAGTGACGAGCTCTTTTTACAGCTACAGACACTTTTCTTTGGAATTTCAAAGAAGTTCCTGTCAAACGACGAGGTAAAATTTTACCTTGCTCATTTACGAATTTCAACAAGAAATCAGCATCTTTATAATCGATGTATTTGATTCCTGATTTTTTGAAACGACAATATTTTTTAATTTTATTTGTTTCAATGTTCAAAGGCGTTAAATATCTAATATCTCCGTCTTTTCTTCCTTTTGCAGATTGCTCAATGTTTGACATGATAATTACGCTTTTTTAGTTTTTAATTTCTCTCTTCTTCTCTCAGCCCATGCGATAGCATGTTTATCCAAAGTAACTGTTAAATAACGCATTACTCTTTCGTCTCTGCGGAATTCAGTTTCAAGGTCTTTGATTGCAGAACCTTCTACTTTGTACTCAAACAAGTGATAAAAACCACTTTTTTTCTTTTGGATTTCGTAAGCCAATTTTTTCAAGCCCCAATCCTCTTTCGATACAAATTGAGCCCCTTTAGAAGCAAGAAATTCTTCGAATTTTGCTACTGTTTCCTTTACCTGAGTTTCAGATAAAACGGGATTCAAAATGAAAACAGTTTCATAATGATTCATATAAATAAATTTTAGTTTGTTTAAAATTGACGGCAAAGGTAGGGATATTATTTTGAATTTCCAAATATTGGTGTGTTTTTTCTTTTTTTTATTTTACCATTTTTTTACCACTTTTGCTATTCTCTCCCTATCCTCCTCGGTCAAATTGCTTCCTGATGGCAAACAAAGTCCGTTGTTGAAAAGCGTTTCGGCAACATTTCCTCCATAATAAGGAGCGTTGGCAAATACGGGCTGTAAGTGCATCGGCTTCCATAACGGACGCGACTCGATATTTTCCTCTAAAAACTTCAAACGCAAGTCTTCACGATGGAACCCTGCTTTGTCTTCATCAATGACAATCGCCGAAAGCCAATGGTTGGAATAAAAATCTTCGCTTGGTTCGGTGAAAAGCGTAACGCCTTCCATATCTTTAAAAAGTTCTTTGTAAAAGGCGTGATTGGCTCTTCGTTGGGCAATTCGCTCTTCTAACACTTCCATTTGTCCACGACCGATTCCTGCCGAAATATTGCTCATTCGGTAGTTGTACCCAATTTGAGAGTGCTGATAATGAGGTGCATTGTCTCTGGCTTGTGTAGAAAGAAATACAGCTTGGTCTTTTTGTTCTTGCGTTTTGCAGACCAATGCTCCTCCGCCCGAAGTGGTAATGATTTTGTTTCCGTTGAAACTCAAAATAGACATTTCGCCAAACGAACCGCATTTTTGTCCTTTATAACTACTTCCCAAGGCTTCGGCAGCGTCTTCCACCACAGGGATTTGGTATTTTTGGGCAATGGTCAAAATTTCGTCCATTTTCGCAGGCATTCCATAGAGATGTACCACGATGATGGCTTTGGGCTTTTTCCCTTTAGCAATACGGTCTTTAATGGCTTCCTCTAATGCTACTGGACACATATTCCAAGTGTTGGGTTCGCTATCGATGAATATAGGTGTTGCCGCTTGATATGCAATAGGATTTGCCGACGCCGAGAAAGTCATACTTTGGCAAATCACCTCATCTCCTGCCTTTACTCCAAGAATAATCAATGCCAAATGCAAAGCAGCCGTACCTGCCGAGAGAGCAACAATCTTAGTATTTTCTCCAATAAATTTCTCTAAATCTAGCTCAAAATTATTGACATTCGGCCCTAGAGGTGCTACCCAATTTTCATCAAAAGCCTCGTGTACGTATTTGAGTTCATTACCTCCCATATGCGGAGAGGAAAGCCATATTTTTGTGTTCATCTTATTTTGTTTTTCGCAATTTTGCACTACCTAAGTGCATTTTATTTATTTTTTTGCACTATTATAGTGCATGAGCATTGTTTTTTACCTTTATCACCTTGGCAGGGTTTCCTACCACTGTAGCATAATCAGGAACATCTCTAATCACCACAGCACCTGCACCTATGGTTACCCATTTTCCTATTTTCACTCCTTGTATCACACTTGCCCCAATTCCAATATGTGTTCCCTCTCCTACCTGCACATTCCCTGCAAGAGCGGCATTAGGAGATATATGTACAAAATCTTCTATCTTGCAGTCATGTTCCACAATGGCTCCGGTATTTATGATGCAATGTTTACCTATTTGCACATCGGGATTCAATACAGCATTTGCCATCACCACCGTACCTTCCCCTAATTTAGAATGAGGAGAAATTACAGCCGAAGGATGAATGGCTTTAATGTATTTGAAATGATACTTTTCTACTATCTTTTTACGAATCTCATTATTCCCAATAGAAATAATAGCTTCTTGATCGAAGACAACATGATTGGAATTTTTTTCTACAGAAATTCCGAAAATATTACTATATTTCGGATTATCGTCAAGAATTTTATCAATCTTACCCCCTGATTTTTGTAAAATATCAATAATTACCTTTGCATGTCCACTTGCTCCAAATAACAACATTATTTATTCCCTTTAAATTCTTCGGTTGTTGCTTGTCCATCTTGCGAAATTCCTTCGCGAACAAACACTTTTTTTATTGTTAAAAATAATATTTTCAAGTCTAATCCAAAACTGATATGATCTACATACCAAACATCATATTCAAATTTTTTATCCCAAGAAATGGCATTGCGTCCATTTATTTGAGCCCACCCCGTGATGCCTGGTTTCACTTGGTGTCTTCGGCGTTGAAAATCGTTGTAAAGTTCCAAGTATTGAGGCAATAGCGGTCGAGGTCCTATCAAACTCATATCTCCTTTGATAACATTCAACAATTGTGGAATTTCATCTAAAGACGTCTTTCTTACCAAGCTACCAATTTTTGTCAATCGAGCTGCATCGGGAAGCAAGTTCCCGTGTTCATCTTTTTTGTCGTTCATAGTTTTGAACTTGATGATTTTAAAAATTTTCCCATCTTTTCCTGGGCGAAGCTGAAAAAAAAATGGCTTACCCTGATTGGCAAAAAACAAACCTATAGTCACTATAATAAACACAGGGCTCAATAGTAAAAATCCTATTAATGCCAAAATGAAATCCAATAAGGGTTTTATGAAAGTTTTATACATTTTTTTTATTCGTTACTATACTTCTTAATCAAAACCATTCTAATACATACAACCAAACAACCAAAGTGGTATTTTATTACCAATTCCAAATTCAATATCATCGGCTACAATAAATGATTGTTGTACCTCTTTAATTTGCCTTTTCGTTTTGTTTTTTCCTCCAATCTCAAAAATCCAAGTATTATTTACCTTAAAATCACCTATATCAGAGTAGGAAATCTGATGCGTATTGCGAATTTGATTGACGAAAAAAGTTTCTCGAAGACTTCCCTTTTCCACATTTCCAAAGCTGTAAGACAAATTGGTGTTTTGCATAAAAATCTTATCTGGTTTTTGCAAACGGGTAATCCCTTTGGTATCTTTGTATAATATATTAATCAACTGTGCATCATTAAGATACTGGATATAATTTAGCAAAGTCTCTCTCGATACACCTATCCTCTCACTCAATTTACTTATGTTTGGCATAAAAGGTGCCGACTCAGAAATGGCAAACAATAACTGTTTGATTTTCGGTAAAAAATGAATAGACACTTCTTTGAGTTGAGGAATTTCTATTTCCAAAATAAAATTGATAACCTCTTGTAATCGAATCAAAAACAAAGAAGGGTCTTCCTTAAAATAAGGGTAATAACCATATTTCAAATATTCTTGAAAATATTCAAGAGGTTTTATCTTCTGAACAATCTCACTAGATATAGATATATGATTTTCAATAATCTCCTGTAAAGAATATGTCTCTAATTTTACCCCCGAAACATAATGAATATACTCCCTGAATGACAATCCATCTAACTGATAAACAATTGCCCTACGGCTTAAATCCGCACGAGAATTTAGAATTTCAAGCATCGAAGATCCTGTAAAAACAATTTTTAATTCTGGATAATCATCATACAGATTTTTAATACTTTGAGACCACA
Organism: Capnocytophaga sp. ARDL2; assembly: GCF_041530365.1. Lineage (NCBI taxonomy): Bacteria > Pseudomonadati > Bacteroidota > Flavobacteriia > Flavobacteriales > Flavobacteriaceae > Capnocytophaga > Capnocytophaga sp. ARDL2. The sequence goes on along the minus strand of NZ_CP168034.1, from coordinate 1,651,329 downwards.
GAGGATATTTATGAACTTCGTCTAAAAACAGAATTTTCCCTCCGTGTTTTACAAAAGTATCCGCCAAATCTACCAATTTATTTTCCGTAAACCACAAATCATCTAAACTTACATACAAAACATTTTTCAGATTTTCAGAAAAATAAAGTTTAATATACTGCAAAAGAAATGTGGTTTTTCCTACTCCTCTTTGCCCTTTGATGCCAATCAATCTTGCTTTCCAATTGATTTCGTGCATCTTATTTCTAACAAAAGATGTCTCAACAGATGCTATTTTTCGATAAAATTTTTCAATCAATTTCTCCATTATCCACTGCTTATTTCTCAGCAAAGATAGCAAATTATAAAATAAACTTTACAAAAAAGATTCGATTTTGTAAAATTCGACTTACAAAAAAACACTTTATACTTTTTTCGCTGCTATTAAAAAGTTATATTCCTCTAAAAGAGCTTTCCAAACTATTTCTTGTTGGTACCTTTCCACAATCATTCTACGGCTATTTCGCTGCAACGAATAGCATAAGGATTGATCTTCTTTCATTTTCTTCATTGCTAGCTTTAGTTCTTGTACAGATTTAGAGGAAACTATCAGACCATTTGCCTCTTCTGCTACAATTTCATTACATCCATTGATATTGGAAACAATACTTGGCAATCCCATCGCCCCCGCTTGCATTACTACATTAGGAAAACCCTCGCGATAGCTGGGAAAAACCAAACTATCAGCAATGGCAAAATACGGACGAACATCCTTCTGAAAACCAACTGCAATAATGTTTTTATTTCTTTCTATTTCCTCAATAGTTTTTGTACTAAGTGGGTCTAAATCTTTTTCTTCAGTCCCTACCAATAAGAGTTTTATATCAGGCAAATTCAATTCTGAAAAGGCGGTTATGAGTTCATTAATGCCCTTGTCGCCGACCAATCGTCCTACAAAAATAAAAACAAAATCGTCAGATTGTATATTCAATGTCTTTTTTAACTCTTGTTTTTCTTGGTCAGAAATGCTCTCTGGAGAGAAGTGCTCTGTGTTTATTCCGTTGGAAGAACCATTGGCAATGATTTTTAATTTCTCTTTTTCTGCAAAATTTTCTTTCAAAATAAAATCATACAACCCTTTGGAATTGGGATAAACCTTTGTAGCACAGGCATAGGTGAGTTTTTCTACAAAATTGAGTATTTTTCTTTTATTTCCTTTAGCTTCCATCAATGGCAACCCTGCTACGGTATGCAAACGATGAGGAACTCCTGCCAACTTTGCTGCCAACATTCCTATAATACCTGCCTTGGGAGTATGTGTATGAACGATTTGTGGTTTTTCTTTTCTCAAAAAACTCCACATTTTCCAAAGCGACTTTAAATCTTGTAAAGGAGTGATTTGCCTTGACATTTCAATAGCCACGGTACGAATGCCCTCATCTTCTGAAACCTCACCTAATTCTTTTTCAAAAGAAGACACTCCCACCACTTCAAATCCATTATCAGACATGAAACGATGTTGTCCTTTCAGTAAGGTTTTCAAAGAAATAGGGACGGTGGTTATTCTAATTAGTTTTTTCATTATTAAACTTATTAAACTCTAATAAATTACCCAATTAAAAAAATCATCTAAAGAAAATAATAATTTATATCATTTTATAGGGAAGTATTGTAAAACAACACCTGTTTCCAAAAAAAATATTGTTCTAATAATGCAAATATCACAATAACATATAAATATATTTTAGCTATTATACTTTCTCTATACAACCTCGATGATATAACATAAAATAGCGTACCAATTTTTAAAAAAAGTGTATAACGATTCATTATGTCTGGAAAAAATAGAAATATCAATCCTAAAAACATTCCTGTTTTTAATATCAAATGACTTTGAAATTTTAATGGTGCATTTACTAAAAGATAAACACCGATAATAAAAGGCAAATAAGTATACGAAAATTTATATAAAAAACTTAAATATCCTTTTCTAAAGCTTGAAATTAAAAATTCGCTTTTATAAAAATAAAAGTCAAACTTATGATACCAGGCATTTCCAAACCTATTGAAAAATGTATGTTCTATATTTAAAACACCTATTAAAAGAACAATGGAAATTATACTACCGATCTTTAAAATTTGATTTATAGAAATATTATTCAGACGATTTCTAAAATAAAAAATCGGTAAAAAAGCATAAGCGGCATAATGTACCAACCCTCCATATAACAAATAAATATAAGACTTTATTTTTACTTCATTACGGCTTTCTAAAAATACCATTGCTAACATTACAAAAGCCCATGCTTGTATGTTCCTTATCCCTGATAAAATCCCTGCTACCGACAACAGAAAATATATCAATAAATACCCTCCAATAGAAGGATAAATCTTATTATAAGAAATATAAATTTCCTTAAAAACCAATAGAAACAATACCCCAGTAATATATGCCGAAAAAAATAAAAATATCTCAATAGGCAAACCCAATTCTGCTAAAAATAACAAAACTAATTTAGCAATAATATCTGGAGAATTTATAAGAATATTTATCTGTATATCAGACAAAAAGGGATTATTCGAAAAAATATCATAAAATTTAAAGAATCTTGCAATGTCAAATGTTTCAGGAAATGGATAAATACAAATAACCATTCCGTAAATTATAGGAATAAACCATTCTACTCCTTTTACTTTTTTATTTAAGATTTTAAACATTTATTTGTGCAAATATTGATTCATTTTTTTATAAAAATCCAATCTAATCTTATCAAGATTCGTTTTTAAATAAGGGATAGCTTTATCCAGACTCTGTTCAGCTTCTTTTTCTAGCACTTTTCTATCCAAATACAAACGCATTATATGGCGACTAAGTGTTTTATAATCACCTTTTTCATGTAAAAATTCTGAGGAAACAATATCTGGAATTCCTCCTACACGACTCCCTATAACTGGACATCCCATTGCCATTGCTTCTATTGTAGCTCTTGGCATCCCTTCAGTCAAAGATGGTTGTACATATAAGGATAGTGTTTTCAAAAAATTGTTAACCTCTTCTCCTGCTTCCAAAGGATCTATATAGTCCAAATTCGAGATAAGATTTAATTGTTTTGCAAGTTCCAATACCCACGAATAATCTCCTTTCCCTACGAGATGGATTTTGATATTCTTTTGTATCTCCTTGTCCAACAGAGCTATTGCTTTCAAAAGTACATCTTGTCCTTTGTATTTTGCATCAAACCCTCCAATTAAGCCAATGTGGAATATATCGCCTGAAAACCTTGTCTTGTCCAACTCATCTATACATAAAACTTTTGACACAATAACATCAGAAAGAGAAAAACTAACAGCCTTAGGATGTGCAGGATAATCTTTCTGCAATTTGTTTTTAGTAACATAAGTTACAAAATCTGCTTTTTGAATGAGTTTTTTATTTAAAAATTCCAAAGGCTTTGCACTTATTTTTCCTAGCAAAGACCCTTGTGCAGCCATGGCTTCCTCTGCATTACCCACTACTTCTACCCATAAGGGCTTTTTTTTACTATACGCAATATTTCCTGCAATTATTCCTAAAATGCTGGGCAATCTTACCAATACCACATCTGCTTGTTGCACCAATGGTAACAACTCTTTTTCTATTTCTTTTTTATTTTTTAGCAAACTGAAAGCAGAACTGTACTTTTGTGTCAAATGAAAAGAAACATTTTCTGTAGATGAAATGATTTTCTTATTTTTGACATTATCACTCAACCGAGCATAGATTGCTACTTCTGTAAAATTAATTAAATAATTTTTCCAAGCCGTATGAGGCAATCCTCCTCCACTATAAACTAATTTATTTTCACTAAAAAATGGATGGTCGTGAACAAAAAGCAATTTCATCTTTTAGATTTGTTTGATTAGTTTAGCAGGTATTCCGCCTACTATTGTATTTTTTTCTACATTTTTATTGACAACAGCTCCTGCCGCTACTACGGAACGATTCGAAATACATACATCTGCTAAGATTCTACAACCACAGCCTATCCAAACATCATCGGCAATGACTACTTTTCCAAAAATAATCGGATTATATTTGATTGGTAAATTGGTATCTTTCCAATCATGATTTGTAGATAAAATAGATGTATTGTGAGCGATAGAAACATTATTGCCTATTTCAATAGTTCCATTGGCATCTATGTAACAATTGCTATGAATACTCACATTATCTCCTATTGATAACTTGTCCCACGCTAAAATTTGTACATTCGTACCAATTTTAACATTATCTCCACAAGATTTAATACGAGACTTTAAAATGATATATCTCAAACCTACAAAAATAATTTGTGAATATCGAGAGACACAATCCCATAAGAAGTGTAAAATAAAATTAGGTAGTAGCCTAAATATTTTCACAAATAAATTGATTATTTTTTTATTTTTGGAAAATCTTTGTCTTCCTGTTTTCATATCAATTTTCTATAAAATTCTTCAAATCTTTCTTTATGATTAAACTTTTCTCTAATCTTTACTTTTGTTTCTTCATTTCTCTTTTTTCCACAAAAATACAATTGTTCCAATGCTTTCATAAATCCCTCTTCGTCCCAAGGATTGTAAAGATTATCTTGCTCCAAAACGGTTTCCTTTATAGGTGCAATATCAGAAGCTACAAAAGGAAGTCCCATTATCATCGCCTCAATCAAGGCATTGGGTTGTCCTTCAGTAATAGACGGGAAAAAATAAGTATCCATTGTATTGAGAAACAGCGGTATATCTCTTCTATTTTCAAAAAGCAATACTTTATCAGATATCCCTAATTCTTTGACCTTTTGTTCCAAGCCATTTTTTACATTATTTCCACAAAGTATGAAATAAATATCTTGATGTTTCTTAATTAATTTTTCTGCTACTTTCAAAATAGTTGGATGGTTTTTGGCTTCATTCAATCGTCCTGTATGTCCAATTACAAAAGCGTTTTCGGAAATATTAAACTCTTTTCTAAGGTTTGTACTCCCCACTTCAAATTTAGAAATATCCAATCCATTATAAATCACTTGAAATCTCTTATCTTTCTTACTTCCAAAGAAATAATCTAATGCAGCTTGTGAATTAGCCAAGATATGTGTAGCTGTTTTTAAAACTTTATTCTTTACAAAATCATTATATTTTGTTTTGAAAAAACTTTGTGCAAAATGGTCAGTAGCTCCTCTATAAAATGCAATACGATTTTTTATTTTTGCTTGTTTTGCACTCCAAAGTACAAGTCCTGCAAAATTTCCTGTAAAATCACAAACCACATCAAATTTTTCTTGTTTAAAAAACTGTATTAGATTTATATAGTGTAAAGGATGGAAAAAACTAATATATTGTTTTTTTAATTTTACATTAGGAATTTGTAAATACTCATTATCTAACTGCCCATCTTTACCACTCTTACAAAAAACTACAATTTCTGAAAAAGAATTGGCTTTATATTGCAAAAATCTCAGCAAATAATTTTCTATTCCACCGCTATCTAAATGTGACACAAAAAACACAACCTTTTTCATATTTAATATTGTTATTAAATTCTAAAATTATGACTCTTTTTTTCTTTTAGTAACATCCACAAATACAGTAAAAACAAAGGCATAAATGCAATTATTTCTAATAGCAATAAAAGGATTGCTACTAAAATAGAGAACAGTTTAAAAAAGGGATTAGAACTCCTCACCTCTCTTTTCAATATATATAATATGATATAAGGTCCAATAAACAAACCTAAAAATCCTATATTGGATATTGCTTCCGAAAGTATAGAGGTAGTTAGCCCCCATCCATACATACGACTTTCTCCAAAATTTCCAAATGCTGAATTTGTAAAATAAACAGCATAAGGATGAGGCTTCTCTGCCCATATTTCTCTAGGGAGAAAAAAAGTTCCCGTAAAAATAAATGAAGCCATTTTATAAGGCACTATATTTCTATCTAATATCAAATCATTATGTATAGCATACTTTAATCCGTAATCACGACCAAAATCCACACGCATCCCTACATAAGTTTCTTCTATATTTTCTTTTATCCCTTTTCCGTAAAAATTCATAAAGGAAATAAAAAAAACGAATATAATAAAAACATATCTCAAAAGTTTTTTGGTAGAAATCGCCTTTGTTATCGACAAAAGGATTATGTATAAAACGAAAAATAGAACTACAATACTCCTTTTCCCATAAATCCAAAAATAAACACCTTCTACAACAAAAATAAAGAGCATTGTTGGTAATACAACACTTCGAGGATTCATTTTTTTCTTGTACAGTACGGAAACCGCCATAAATCCTCCTAATAAAACTCCAATAAGGACTAACTTATCAATTATCGAATGAGATTCTGGTACATCCTCAATAAAATACCTTTCTAAATAAGAAGAATAATATCCATAATCTCCTATTAATAAAGTAACCAATAAAGGAAGAATAAAAATAAACCAAAAAATGAAATTATATTTTTTAAATAATATATATAATCTCATTCCTGTTTCCCTTGCGATATTGTCAAATATAATTTTTCTTTCATTATTTATATTCTTTTTTGCTCCTTTTACTAATAAAATTAGAAATAATGAAATATAAATATCGTACACTATAGCAACAGTATCGTCTTCTAATGTTTTAATAATTTCTGGATAATAATCTAAAAAAACTATTTGTCCAAAAGTATCTAAAATAGAATGAGACACAAAAAAAATAAGTACGATAAATATCACATATAGATATCCAGAAAATCTTCCTCTCTTCATTAGAGAAAAAACAGATAATGTAGTATATAATGATACTAATAACAAAAAAAGCCCCGATAATTCTCTCATTTTTTTACATTCTACTATAGTTTATTTTTTTATAAACTTACTCTCTTCTAACGATAACAACAACTCCATTTTTTCTTGATAACTCAAACCTTTTGCTTGTACATTATATGGTTTACTTTTTTCATAAAAAGATTCAATATTTCCTATAACTCTCGCTGGATTACCACCGACAATACAACCATCTGAAACACTTTTTGTAACAACGCTTCCAGCTGCTATAAGTACATCATTTCCTATAGTAACCCCAGCCAAAACAATAGCATTGTTGCCAATATACACATTATTACCAATTTTTATCTTTCCAAAAAAATCAAATTTAGAATCGTATTTTCTCAATACCCAAGAACCTCCGTGATTAGCAAAAGAAACTCCTTTGGTAATTTGCACATTATTGCCTATTTCTATCAGATAAGGCTCCGAACCAAAACTTCTTGTTGCAATAGCACAATTTTCACCTATTTTAACTCCTACAAACCTGGCAAATTTTTCATCTGTCCAAAAAAACTTACGGTATAAACGAACTAACTTACTAATCATCCTTATCTCAATTTTATTTGATACTCATCTGTCCATAACGCTAAAACGAACAATTTCCAAATATTAAATGAATAATCATACTTTCCATCCATATGCTGCTGTAATTTCTTCTTAAATTTTGGAATATCTAAATTGGGAATTGTTTTTAAAAACTCATCATTCAATTTACTCAATACATCTTGTTTTAGTTCATTTCTAAGCCAACTCCCCATTGGTACTGCAAAACCTTTTTTAGGTTGAGTAAATACTTTTTCGGGAATATACTCTTTTAAAATATCTCTTATTATTTTTTTACTCAGTCCTTTATCTAAACGAAATTCTATAGGCAATGTTCTTGCAAATTCAACTATTCTATAATCCAAAAATGGACTCCTTATCTCTACAGACGATGCCATACTCGCCCTATCTACTTTCACATTGCTGTCGTTTTCAAGCCATAATTTTATATTCAAATCTGCCGCTTTTTGTATACTATCTGAAGACAATCTTTTAAACTGAGGATAATAAGTATCTATCCAACTATAGTCAGGTTTCAAACATTGGCTATCATTTGTTAGAAACCATTTTTTTATAAAGTCTTCCTCGTCTTTACAAGATAAGAAACCTTTTATTGTTTCAGGTCGCGATTTAATCAGTTTATAAATTGGCAACCTACTTATTGCCTTTCTAACGAAAAAAGGAATCCAAGATATTTTTTTAAACTTTTGAGTGTTTTTAAAATGTAAATATCCTAAAAAACTTTCATCTCCACCATCACCAGAAAGAGCAACCGTTACTTTTTCTTTAGTTACTTTATTTAATAACAAAGAAGGTAATGCAGAGCTATCTGCAAAAGGCTCATCATACACCTTAATCATATCTTGTATTCTTTCCAATACATCTGATGCTTTACAAAGGGTTTCTATATGATTACTCTCTATAATTTGAGAATATTGCTTTGCCACCTTGCTTTCGTCATATTTAGGATCATCAAAAGAAATTGTAAAAGTATTTATTTTTTGTTTCGATAATTTGCTGGCAATAGCAGAAACTAAAGCAGAATCAATACCTCCAGATAAAAATGTTCCTAACGGCACATCTGATTGCATCCTAATCTTTACCGCATCGATCAGCAATTGATGCAATTTTTCTTTTGCTTCACTGTAGGATAAACTTGTTTGCTTAACCTCTTGTAAATCCCAATAACGCTCAATATACTTCTCTTTTTTGTTTAAATCTATCAACATATACGACCCTGGTTGCAATTTATAAACATCTTCATAAATTGTAAAAGGACTCGGTATATACCCGCAATCTAAATAAATAGATATCGCTTCGGAAGAAACCTTACATGTTTGGGTATGTATTGGTTTCAATTGACTACAAATTTCAAACTTCCCATCCTTCCAAAAATAATAAAAAGGCTTTACTCCTAATCTATCTCTTGCACAAAACACTTCTTGTTTTAGCTCATCATAAATCGCAAAAGCAAACATTCCATTTAATCTAAGCAATACACCTTTTCCCCATTGAGCATACCCTTTTACAAGAACCTCCGTATCACTTTCAGTATCAAAAGTATATCCTAAATTTTCTAACTCATATTTTACCTCTCCAAAATTATATATTTCTCCATTAAATGAAATATGATAACCTTTATAAGAATAAGGTTGATTTGACCTTGAATCCAAATCTAAAATAGCAAGTCTAAGATGCCCCAATAACAAATCTCCTATCTTTTTTACAGAAAGATTGTCAGGACCTCTGAATCTAATTTTTTCTATTTTTTTTTCTACCTCTGTTGTTTCATAAGGTAGATTTGTCATATATATACCACACATCTCTGCTAATTATATTTATAGTAATTTGTGTTTTTTTATTGCAAAATAACAATAAATAAGCTCTATTAAGGCTGAAAATGCAATGGCTGCACCTAAAATTAAAATATTTTTATAAATCAATAGCCCTATTGCTACAAAAACAAAATAACTTATTAATGATAAAAACTGATTTCTTGTTAATAAATAATTTACATTATTAGGAATAAAAACAAAATATGTATAAGCCCCTACCAACATCCAAGACATAATTGTAAAACTGAGCAGAATAGATAAATAATATGCCCCGTCCATATCTTCGCCCCCTAAAAATAATACAAGATATTTCCCTAAAAATATAATAAGCAACATTACTATCAAAGCCCCTATAGTTTCAAATCTAATAATTTTTTTAACCATTTGATTTTTTATATTTACAATCAACTTAGGAAAAATCACTCTATTTATATTTGCTGAAAGAAGCCTTGGAACAGCAACTAATTTACTAGCTAAATCATAAATTGCAACATCCTTCATTCCTAAAAAAGTTCCAATAATAACAGGGACACTATAATCCTTGATAGAGACAAAAAGTAAACTATAAAAAAAATGTGCTCCTTCTTTAAACCAAGGTTTTATTTTATCAATAGTAGCTATTCTTACTATTACCCCATATCTTTTTTGTAATAAAAAAAAAGCAAAACTTCCCCCAAATAATGTAGTTAAAGTTACTATTATTGAAAAAACAGGTAGATCAGTAGGAATCTTGACAAAAAGAAAAATTAGAGGCAACGAAATCAACTTACACCCCAATTGTATGAATGTAACTAATTTCATTTCCTGTACCCCTTGAAAAAACCATTGCGGAAATATAATATCTTTATAAACTAAAACAAAACAAGAAATAAATAAAATCTTATTTTGACTAAAAATAGGAACAAAAAACAACAACCCTAAAAAAATAAGAATATTTACTCCATATAGATAATTTTTAGCCGTAAAAATACTCGAAACGATTTCGCTAAGTTTTTCTTTATTTTCTTTATTTTTCGCTACTTCCTTTATCGCTGGCACATCAAATCCGTAATTCATAATTAATATAAAATAGGACATGATAGAGGTAGCAAAAACAAACAGTCCGTAGTTTTCTTTACCTAATGTATTTATCAAATATGGAAAAATAATGAAATAAAAAAATGAATTTAGCACTTGTAAAACAGTCATAAAAGAATAGTTTTCAATAATTTTTTTATTATTGAGAATTAAATTCTTCATTTTATTCAATTTATCTTTTATTGTCACTACTTAATTTTTAGTTTTAATTTCTTCCTTTATACCTCATACTCTCCCATATTTTTACTTTGTTACCTTCTCAACTTCTCCCACTTTTCATACACATTCTTCACATCCTGTGCTTTTTCTTTCTTCAGAATAAGAATAGCATCTGAGGTATAAACAAAAATGGTGTTTTCAACTCCTAAAAACTCTGTTTGAATATCCGTTCCAATGACCATATTTCCATTTTTGTCTGTTGGATATCCTTTGGAAATCAAGTATTCGTAAATAGATTCAAACGACCCCATATCCGACCAACGAAAGGTTCCTATAACTGCTTGTAATTTCTTGGTGCATTCCATCACAGCGTAATCTACTGAAATAGAAGGAATTTCTTTACTTTCCTTTAATGGTAAAACACCATTTTTACTCTTTTCAAAGGCTTCTTTAGATTTTTGATAAACCTCCGGTTCGTATTGTTCTAATTCTTTAAGAAATGTACCTGCCTTGAAGCAAAATATTCCAGAATTCCAATAAAAATCACCCGATTTAATAAAATCTTTAGCCGTATCTCCATTTGGTTTTTCTCTGAATCCTAATACTTTGTTATCACGAATTTGAATATATCCGTAGCCTGTTTCTGGTTTGGTAGGTTTTAGCCCAAAGGTTACAATCGCATCATTTTTTGCCAACTGTATTGCCTGTTCCAAACATTGATTATACAAATCCAAATCCTCAATCAAATGATCCGATGGCGTTATAATCAATATATCTTCTTTATCAACCGCTAAGGTTGCAAAAGCAATTGCTGCTGCTGTATTTCTCGGTTCAGCTTCTACTATTTCTGTATATTGTGCAATATTAAGTTCCTCTAAATGTGACTTTGACAAGTGAGAATTGTCTTTATTCCCCACAATCATCAAATCCGTAGCCACAGTTTGATTTCTCAACACTGTTTGCTGGAACAGGGATTTTCCCGCTAGCAAATTGAGATATTGTTTTGGCTTTTCTTTACGAGAAAGCGGCCACAAGCGACTTCCTACACCTCCTGTCAAAACTACATTGATAATTTTCATAATGTTATAACTTATCCTTCTCTAACTCTCCTATGGAGGAGAATCTTTATGGTTAATTGTCTTTATCAAAATACTGCCTCATATTTCCACAATCTCACGCTCACACCTTCACATACTCTCACACTCTCAATTAAAGTCTTCCATCAACAGTATTCAAAATCCCCTTCACATCATACACAACTACATTTTCCTTAGTCAATAAATTGATATCTAATGTTTTAAACTCATTATGAGCGACACCTAATACAACTGCATCAAATTTTTGGTTAGCATTTAATGATTGGTGGCTGGCAATTCCGTATTCATGAATAACTTCTTCTGGATTTGCCCAAGGATCATAAGTAGTCACTTTTACACCGAAGTCTTCCAAAGCAGCAATCACATCAACGATTTTGGTATTGCGAACATCAGGACAGTTTTCTTTAAAAGTAATTCCCAACATCAACACTTCAGCACCATTTACATTGATATTTTTCTTAATCATTGCTTTCACCACTTGCTCGGCAACATATTTCCCCATAGAATCGTTCAGTCTGCGTCCTGCCAAAATAATTTCTGGGTGATAACCATATTCTTGTGCTTTTTGTGCTAAATAATAAGGATCAACGCCAATACAATGTCCACCTACCAACCCTGGTTTGAAAGGTAAGAAATTCCATTTTGTTCCTGCAGCTTCTAATACAGCATGGGTATCAATATCCATCAAGTTGAAGATTTTTGCCAATTCATTAACAAAAGCAATGTTAATATCTCTTTGAGAGTTTTCAATCACTTTAGCTGCTTCGGCAACTTTGATCGTCGGAGCCAAATGCGTTCCTGCCGTTATCACCGATTTGTAAATATCGTTTACGATTTTTCCAATTTCTGGTGTAGAACCCGAAGTTACCTTCAAAATTTTATCAACTGTATGTTCCTTATCCCCTGGGTTGATACGCTCTGGCGAATATCCTGCAAAAAAATCTTCGTTAAACTTCATTCCAGAAACTCGCTCCACCACAGGAATACAGTCTTCTTCCGTCGCTCCTGGATAAACCGTCGACTCATAAACAACTATATCTCCTTTACTCAACACTTTTCCAACCGTTTCACTAGCTTTTATCAAAGGCGTAAGCACAGGACGATTGTTTTTATCCACAGGAGTTGGCACTGTAATGATGTAAATATTTGCGTCTTTGATATCTTCTAAATTTGAAGAACACAATAATCCATTAACATTCTTAGAAAAAGGATTTTCTTTTACTAATGACGATTGAAGCAATTCATCTGATACTTCCAAAGTATCATCGTGTCCTTGATTGAGTTTTGAAACTCTTTCAGTGTTGATATCAAATCCAACTACTGAATATTTTGTTGCAAAAAGTCTTGCTAATGGCAATCCTACATATCCAAGACCAATAACGGCAATTTTTTTATTTTCCATAATTTTATTACTTCAAATCTTTTTACTTTATTATAAATACATTATGGTGATAATTGTGATTATTTCAAATTTTTCCAATACCAATCTACAGCTTCTTTCAATCCTTGTGCAAAAATATACGTTGGGTTGTAACCTAAATTAGCTTTCGCTTTATCTATACTTGCTAATGAATGTGGTACATCCCCTTGACGATTGGGCCGTGAAGAATTTCAACATCGGCAATTTTTGGATCGTATTCCGATAGGTATTTTTTGAGCAGTTCCGCCATATCTTTAATAGTTGTTCGGTCTCCTACTGCTGTATTGTACACTTGATTTAAAGCTTCTTGATTTTCAGTAGTAATCGCCAAAAGATTCATCTGCACTACATTATCAATATAGGTAAAATCTCTTGAATAGGTACCATCTCCGTTGATCGTTGGCGATTGGTGGTTCATCAACTGAATCACAAATTTCGGAATGACCGCCGCATATGCTCCATTGGGATCTTGTCTTCTTCCGAACACATTAAAATACCTCAATCCGATGGTGTCAAAATCATAAGTTCTTTTGAAAACATCGGCGTAGAGTTCATTCACATATTTGGTAATCGCATATGGAGAAAGAGGTTTTCCGATGACATCCTCCACCTTAGGTAGCGATTTAGAATCACCATAAGTAGAAGAACTCGCTGCGTAAACCAAGCGTTTTACTCCCGCATCTCTCGCAGCTACCAGCATATTAAGGAAACCGCCTACATTCACATCGTTACTAGTAATTGGATCATGAATAGAACGCGGTACAGAACCTAAAGCTGCCTGGTGCAAGACAAAATCCTGTCCTTCACAAGCTTTTCTACAAGTTTCTAAATCACGGATATCTCCTTCTATCAAAGTAAAATTAGGATTAGATAAAAATGCTTCAATATTATGATAATGCCCTGTTGCAAAGTTGTCTAAAACTGTAACAATCGTTCCTAACTCCAATAATTTTTCTGTAAGATTAGAACCAATGAATCCTGCTCCACCTGTTACTAATATTTTTTTGTTTTGTAATATGTTAAAATTCATTTGCCTTTATTTTTATTCCCTACTATAATCATCCTCTACTCGGATTATATCATCTTCTCCGAAATAAGTACCATATTGTACTTCGATAAAGATCAAAGGTTTATCCCTATAATTTGCTATTCTATGCAATGCTCCTTGAGGAATATAAGCCACCTCTCCTACATTGTACTCTTTTACTTCTCCTTCGATGGTTACTGTAGCGACTCCCGAAACGATCGTCCATACTTCGCTTCTAAATTTGTGATATTGCAAGGACAATCTTCCTCCTTGTTCTACCAATACTTTTTTTACCTTATGGGTTTCGGCATCTTCCAATACCCAGTATTCGCCCCAAGGTCTTTTATCATGTTCCATACTTTTTTCTCATTTATAGCTTTCTCATCATTTCCTTCAAACTGTCTTTCCAAAAAGGTATTTCGATTTTATAGGTCTCTTTTATCTTTGTCTTGTCCAATAAAGAAAATTTTGGCCTACATGCTGGTGTTGGATATTGCTCTGTTGCAATTGGGGTTAAACGACATTCCAAACCTTTTATTCTTTTTATTTCTTCCGCAAATTCAAACCAACTAATTTTCCCTTCGTTACTATAGTGATAATAACCAGAATGAAATTCTCCTTCTACGATTTTTAGAATCACTTGAGCCAAATCTCGTGCATAGGTTGGCGAACCAACCTGATCGTTGATAATAGACAATTCGTCTCTTTCTTCCATCAATTTGATCATAGTTTTTACGAAATTTGTACCATACGTTGAATAAACCCAAGCTGTACGTATAATCACAAACTCAGCTCCTGATTGTTCCAACGCTTTTTCTCCTAATTGTTTTGTTTTTCCATACACATTGATTGGAAAAACTTCATGATTTTCTTTTATTGGAGTATCATCTTTGGCATCAAACACATAATCTGTAGAAATATGGATTACTTTTGCTTTGTTTTGCTTACTCCACTCACCTATAGCTTTTATCGCTTGATGATTGATAGCATCTGCCAGTTCTGATTCACTTTCAGCTTTGTCAACAGCGGTATAAGCTCCAGCATTAATAATCAATTGTGGTTGAACAGATTGCAACACCTTCAAAATAGATTGAGTATCACTCAAATCCATTTTTTCTCTATCTACAAATACATATTCATATGTATTGGTATCATTATTTGTCAACTCAAAGAGTTCTGACCCCAACTGTCCATTTTTTCCTGTTACTAATACTCTCATTTACTTTCTAAACAATTGATCAAAGGTTGGTAAAATCAAATCTTTTTCAGAAACAATTTCTTTTCCTTGTTCTATTCCCCAATCAATATTTAGTTCTGGCGAATTGAATAGTACCCCATTTTCTGACTCTTTATTGTAGAAATTGTCACATTTATAAAAGAAAATTGCTGTCTCTGAAAGCACAGAAAATCCATGTAAGAATCCTCGTGGTATAAATAACTGTCTATTATTTTCTGCAGAAAGTTTTACCGCTACATACTGTCCAAATGTTGGTGAATCTTTTCTTGCATCCACTGCTACATCAATAACTTCTCCTTGAATCACACGAACCAACTTTGCTTGGGCGTGTTTCCCCGATTGAGCATGCAACCCCCTGATAACATTTTTCACTGAAAAAGATTGATTGTCTTGCACAAAATGTATCGTATTGTTTGTCAACACATTGAAAACTTTTTCATTAAAACTTTCAAAAAAATAACCTCTTTCATCTTTATATAAATTTGGCTCTATGACATAACAACCTTTCAGTTTTGTTTCTTCTACTTTCATTATCGACAGTTTTAACCGCAAAGATACTTATTTTAAAAATAAAATTAAAAATATTATTTCGTATATTTTACATCCTTTCATTTTTTCCACATTTTTTATCCCAAACTTTTTGAAATTGAAATACTTTTCATAATTTCACAAAATATTTTGACAATTAGAAATTTTCATTATGAAAAAAAATACTTTATTTCTTGTTTCTGCTTTATTTTTAGTTTTTTATACTTCTTGTGATAAAAAAACTAAGGAAGATTCTGATATTTTTATAAAACCAGAATTATTAGATTCTATTTTTACAAAAAAATACGACGCAACGTTGCCTTGTCCTGATTGTGATGGAATCGAAACTTCTATCAAATTTTTCAAAGATAGTACTATGGTACGTACCATTTATTATGATGGAAAAAGCAAATTTCCTGAAACCTATTATGGAAAATGGAAGCTGAAAGATTCTGTATTTATTGCATCGTTTGACAATGAAAAATTGTTTTATAAAATAAAAAATGCACAAACAATAATGCGTGTTGGATCTGATTTAAAGGATATTAAAGGCGATTTAAAATCTCAATATACCTTCAAATCTTCTGATATACTTACTGACGATTTGTTTTTAGGAACATATGTTTTGGGAGACACCATTAGCACACACAATAGAATTCAGATATTTAAGACAAAACAAGATATTTACACCTTAAATTTCATTGGAACTGAGGTGAAAGACTCATTGAAATCATATTGTCAATTTCAGTTAAATGGAAAAATCAATGATTTAGACCGCTTGTCTGTCAATCTCAATAAATTAAACGACACCATAAACGGTCGATTGAGTTTCATTTTCATAAAAAACAATATGCACGCTTTTTACGAAGATATTACGGTAGACAAAGTTCCAAAATTTTGCAAAGAAATCCCTACTTTTTCTGTAGAGGGTACGTACAAAAAAACAAATTAAAACCTAAAAGTAGAATGAAAATTACTCATTCTACTTTTTTATTTTCAAAGCCCATTCAAATCGCATTTTACTCACCACCTCTCCTTTTTGATTTACGCCCACACTTTCCATCCAAATCGTTTGTGGTTGCCCTGTTTGCAAGACTTTTTGAATCGTATATTGCACTTCTTTTCCTTCGTTACAAGTAAAAATGATGGTTCCTGTTGCTTTTTTCAAAAAGGTAGATTCATTTGAAACAACCAACATCGAAATATTTTCAATACTTTTTTTGATAGCATTCATTACCAAAACACCTGTTGATAATTCGGCTGCCATTGCTTGAACAGCAAAATACATTGAACGAAACGGATTTTTATTAAACCAATTATGACGCACTTTTACTTTTGAGTGAAATTCGTCTATCTCAACAGCTCTTACTCCACTAAAAAAAGCAGATGGCAAATTGAACAACAAAAAAATATTGGTTTTATTTGGTGTAAACATTTTCAAACATTTTTTTGATTACAATATATAAAATTTCTCATAAAAATAAAAAAAAGTCAAAGAAGAAAGCAAAATTATACTCTCTCTTTGACTTTATCAATAAATAGATAAAGAAATGATAGTTGAAAACAACTATTTTTTTCTTCTCTTCAATTCTTTTTCCAATAAGTCTAATTCTCTATTGGTTTGTCCTGCAACTGAAGTGTTTTCTTGAGCTCTACGAATCAAATAAGGAACTACATCATACACAGGTCCAAATGGTAAATATTTGGCTACATTGTATTGATGATGAGACAAATTGTAACTAATGTTATCACTCATTCCGTACAATTGACCAAACCACAATCTTGCATCTTTTTGATTGATATTATTTTCCTTCATCAATTTCATCAACAAATAGCTACTTTCCTCGTTGTGAGTACCAGCAAACAATGCCATTTTATTGTTAATATTTTGCACGATGTAGGTCATTGTACTATCGAAAGTCTTGTCAGTTTCTTCTTTTGTAGCACAAATTGGCGATTTATAACCTTTTTCAGCAGCACGAGCTCTTTCTTTTTCCATATACGCCCCACGAACTACTTTAAAACCAGTATGAAAACCTTCTTCCAATCCGATTTGGTGTACCTTTTTCACAAAATCCAATCTATCCCAACGATATGTTTGAGCAGTGTTGAAAACGATACATTTTTCGCGGTTGTATTTTCTCATCATATCCAAAACCAACTCATCAGCAGCATCTTGCATCCAACTTTCCTCAGCATCTATCAAAAGTAATACATCCATTTCAAAAGCTGTTTTACAAATAATATCAAATCGTTCTACGATGCGATTCCATTCTTTTTGTTCATCTGCTGTAAAAGCTTTGTTTTCTCCTTTTTTCTCAAACAAATAAAAACGCCCCACTCCTGTAGGTTTGAATACCGCAAAAGGAATAGCTTGTCTTTTTTTCGCAAAGTCAATGGTACGCAAGGTCATCTCCAACGCATGGTCAAATTGTTCTTGAGTTTCTTTACCCTCCACCGAATAATCCAATACAGACGAAACCCCTTTTGTGTACATTTTGTCCACCACTTTTAGGCAATCTTCTTCTGTAACACCGCCACAAAAATGATCAAAAACAGTAGATTTTATCAATCCTTTTACAGGTAGTTTTGTTTTTATAGCAAAATTGGTCAACGAAGTACCAATTTTTACCAAAGTATTACTGCTTATCATTTTAAATAAAAAATAAGCCTTTTGTAGTTCAGCATTGTTTTTCAATGCAAACGCATGTTCTGTATTGTCAAATATTCTTTCCATTTATGGATGATTCTTTAAAAAACCTTACAAAGGTACGATATTTCTCTAATTGTATAAAAATATTTATTGTGAAAAAGAATGAATTTTTATCGTTAATTCTATTTTTATATATGTAAAATATTTTAGACTAAAAATGGAATAGCCAAACATCTTTTCTAATAGAAACCATATTTAAAATAGGTTAAACGTCTTTAGATTAAAAAATGATTTTCCTCAAACCCTTTCATTAAAAATCATATTTATAATAGGTTAAACGTTTTTAGGTTAATAATACATTTCTCAACAAAAAATTATTTTTCAAACAACAAACGAATATTATCAAAAGAATTTTTCAGCTTTTCAGTTACCTCATTGGGTTGAATCCATTCTACTTTTTCGATATTTTCTTCCAATTGTGCAGCCAATTTTCCAGTATAAGTAGATTTCATGTTAAACCAGTGGGTTTCTTTGAGTTTGAAGCGACCATTTCTCTTAAATACGTGATAGGTAACAGCAATTTTATCTTTGATTGTCAATTTTTTACAACCAGTTTCCTCTTCTACTTCTCTCATTGCCGTTTGCTCGATTTTTTCGTTTTTTTCTACTCCACCTTTTGGTAAATCCCATCGTCCATTGCGAAAAATAAATAATATTTCGCCTTTATCATTGTAAACACGACCACCACCTGCTCGCTCTACATCTACTTTTTTGAGAAATTTTTCAAGTAATATTTTTTTATTTGGATGATATAGAATAGCTTTGTCAATGGTTTCGTCAAAATATTTGGTAAACAATTGTTTCAGATTGACTGTTTCCAACAAATAGACTTGACAATCAGTCTCTTGTTCCAATTGATTTGTCAAAACCAATAATTTATCCTTTATAAAAATTTTATACATTTTACGATATGATTTTTAATACTACAACTGCAGAAAATACAGCAAAATTGCTGTTACAAATTAACGCAATAAAATTGAATCCAAAAAATCCTTTTACATGGGCTTCGGGTTGGAAATCGCCAATTTATTGTGACAATCGTATAACTCTTTCATTTCCAGAGATTAGAAAATTTCTTCAAAAAGAATTTTCTGAAAACATTTTGAAACAATTTGGCAAACCTGATGTGATTGCAGGGGTTGCAACGGGTGCTATTGGTATCGGATTGTTGGTTGCAGAGGCGTTGGATCTTCCTTTTGTATATGTGCGTCCTGAGCCTAAAAAACACGGAAGACAAAACCAAATCGAAGGACATTTCGAAGCTGGAAAATCTGTGGTTGTAATCGAAGATTTGATCAGTACTGGAAAAAGTAGCTTGCAAGCAGTTGAGGCTTTGAAAGCTGCTGATGCTAATATTTTAGGTATGGCTGCAATATTTACTTATGGATTTGATGTAGCTGCAGAAAACTTCAAACAAACAGGAATCGATTTGTTTACCTTGAGCAACTACCCTACTTTGATTCAAGCAGCTGCCAACCAATCGTATGTTTCATCTGAGGAAATAGATACTTTAAACGCTTGGAGCAAAGATCCAGCAAATTGGGGAAAATAATTTTGTAAACAGTAAGAAGTAGATAGTAAGTAGCGAGAAGGGGATTTATTACAAAATGAACAATTGCTATTAAGAAATCATTTATTACCCCCTACCTCCAGCGTTTTGCTTACAGTATTTCATAACCATCTAACATCATAAAAAATGAACTTAGAAAGTCCAAAAGTAACGATACAAAAATCTGCTCAATATATTTTCGAACAATTGACAGATATTAAAAATTTTGAAAAATTAATGCCTGAAAACACTTCAAAATTTGAAGTAATTGACGAAAATTGCTTTGAATTTGGTTTGAAAGGTATGCCCGAAATCAAATTGGTAAAAAAATCGGCTACACCTACATCTGAAGTTATTTTGGGTGCAGCTTCAAGCAAATTACCTTTTACATTGACTGCTAAAATCGATGAAGTTGCCTCTGATTCTTCTGCTGTACAATTGTTTTTCCAAGGCGAATTCAATCCTATGATGGCAATGATGATCAAAGGTCCTATCGGAAAATTTATTGAAACATTGGTTCATAATATGACTAAATTATAAAAACCAAAGGCTGCCCATTTTCGGACAGCCTTTTTTTATAGCTTTAACTTTCCCTCCGCGTAAAACTCAACAATTTTATACTAAATAGGAAATTGTATTCGGTCTGTGCTACAGTGCCTTAGGCATTAGCGTAATTGTTTCTCGCAATGTTTAAATCGTAAATGGTACTGCGACCTGCATTATAACTTTTCTCTGCAAAATCCAATGCCAACTTCGTGCTTTTTTCGGCTTCCAACGCCGCTTGATGATTTTCATAATTGGTGTCTAAATCAAAAAATACTTTCTGAATGGATTGAAAGAGTTCCTGTTTCTTAATCGACAAATTATTTCTCGCAATGTCTTCACTGATTTTGGCTTGTTCTACCTGCAATTTAGTATTCCCTTTGTTGAAAATCGAGATGTTTATTTGCAGTACGATTTGTTGTAAGAATTTGGTTTTATATTGTTCGAAAAATCCTTTCTCACGGATGATATTTCCAAACATATCAAAGCCTACGGTATCCGTTACCAACGAGTTAAAATAAAACGAACCTACACATGCCGATGCTGAAATTGTGGGGTAAAAAGCCGTTTTGGCAATTTCTGTTTGAGATTCGACAGCTATTATTCTGCTCTGCGTAGCCAGAATTTGCGGTTGCTGAGCGTAAGCCGTTTCAGTTACTGATTGTAAATTGTAAAAATGAGCATTGTCTATGGTGTCAGAAATAGGAAAATCTTCTAAATCAAAATTCTCATAATCTTTCAGTTGGAGCGTCTGAGCCAATGCAAAAAGATTTCTTTTGATTTCTATTTCGGCATTGGTAAAACTCTGTTTTTCTCTGGCAAGAGCTGATTCGACTTCGGCTAAAAGCGTTTGTGCAGTTGTCCCCACTTCCGTGGTGATTTTGGCTCTATCGTAAAGTTTTTGGGCATTTTCCAACGCCGTTTTATTGATTTTCAAAATCTCTGTTGAGCATAACCGCCAAATATTGCTGCACAATTTGCAACAAAATATTATTTTTCACCGTTTCCAAATCGTACTGCAAAGCTTCTACATCGTATTTCGTTTTTCGGATGTTCTTCGCTACTCTATTTCCGTTGTAAATCAAGACATTTACTCCGATATTTGCCGAATTATTAAAATTATCATTTCGTCCGATACTTCCTTGAAAACCTTGCGTTTGTCCAAAATTCATCGAATTTCCGATATTGACTCCCACAGTAGGAAGATATTCATTTTGAGACATCTTCAAATTGGCATCTTGAAGGGATTTTTTGTGTTTATTGGCGATGACCTGCAAATTGTTTTCCACCGCATACTCCTCACATTCCTGTAATGTCCATTTCTTTTGGGAAAAGGAAATCATGGAGATTAAACCTAATAATATTGTGATTGTTTTTTCATTGGAATTTGAATTTTTGTTCACTTTGACAAAATTATAATTAAAAAACAAAGAAAATCCTTATTTTTATATTAGCTAAAATTAAATACAATTTTAAATAACTGAAAATAATAAATTAAAAAACTTATCTTAATAAGTTGATTAATAGGGCTGAAGCCATTCTTTTTTCAAAATTATTATTAAAATAGAGACTTTTCAGCAAATATATAGAGAAATCAAAGGATTTTATAAGAAATTTTAAATATAGAAATAAAACTAAAAACTTGACTATAAAATGAAATGTTTTAATTTTCATTAAATACATTGCAAAAAGATAGAAAAATAATATAGTATCTTTGCAAAATATATAAAAAATTCCACATGAAAAAAATATTTATTCTTTTATCATGCATTACACTTTTCGTTTCTTGCAAAAAAGAAATGAAAATCAGTCGTGCCAATGAAACTATATTGGAAGAAATACACGATTTTAGCCCAATTTTTATCGACAATATAAAAGGTGTAGCAAAAAGTAATCGCAATAATATCATTGGAAATACCCACTGGATAATTACTGCTGACAGAGATCTGACTTTAGGCGACATTACTGAAGAATTGATATATCTGACTAACAAAAAATACAAAGATGATGCAATGCATCCTGATGATAAAAATATACTTTTTATATACAGTGATACATTGAAAAAACAAAACGCGTTTGTACCCTTTCATTTTAAAAAAATTACAACAGAAAACATTCCTTTAAATGAGCATCAATCATTAGTAAAAATCAACAATTTGGATGATGTTCAAGAACTTATTTTTACAAGACAAACCGTAATACAATTTTCACCTGCAATTGATGTAGAAACATTTACCAATATTCTCATCAACTTGCATCTAAACAAAACTTTTTATAACTATTCCAATTATCTAATTATAAAGGAATAAATTATTTTCAAAAAAATTATATTTTTTCACAAAAAAATATAGTACTTTTGACTTTGTAAGAAAATTTTAACATTATGAAGAAAATCGCAGTATCATTATTAGCTCTTTTAGCGACCAATGCCTATGCTGGTGGATATCGTATCGCTATGCAAGGTCAAAGACAATTGGGGATGGGGCATACAGGTGTAAGTATTTTTAACCAAAATGCAGAAGCACTATTTTTTAACCCTGCAAGTGGGGTTTTTATGAAAAATAAATGGAGTTTTTCTGGAGGAGTAAATTATTTAAAATCTGATGTAATTTTTCAAAATAAAGATTACAATTGGAGTAGAGAAACTACAAATGTAGGTACTCCCTTTTATTTTTATGGAAACTATCAAGCAACTGATAAATTTTCTGTAGGATTGGCTGTATATACTCCTTACGGAAGTAGCGTTGCTTGGGATAAAGATTGGGAAGGTTCTCATTTGGTAAACAACATCAAGTTGCAGGCAATTTATGTTCAGCCTACTGTTTCATACAAACTTACTAAAGATGTGAGTTTGGGTGCAGGACTAATTTATGTAAATGGTGGAGTAAATTTCAACCGCAACTTATCGAGAAATATGGTGGACGAAAATGGAAATCGCAGTAATGTAACATTGGATGCATCTGGAGTTTCGGCATGGGGATACAACGTAGGTTTGGCAGCAAAATTGGACAAATACGTAAATATGGGAATCAATTATCGCTCACAAATTGATATGAAAGCGGAAAATGGTACAACAACTTTTGAAAACTTACCTGCCTTTGCTCAAGCAAATTTCAAAAATGGATACTTCAATGCAACAATGCCTTTACCTGCCGAATTGAGTATTGGATTCTCATACCAAGTCTCTGACAAAGTTTTGGCTGCTGTAGAATACAATCACGCCTTTTGGAATGCTTATGACGCTTTGAGAATCGAATTTGTAGATTCACCTATTGGTACATCGGTAAACCAACGCAATTACAAAAACTCAAGTATTTTTAGAGCAGGATTACAATACCAAGCAACGGACAATTTTTCTGCAAGAATTGGTGGTTACTACGACCAATCTCCAATAAAAACAGGTTATTTTGCACCAGAAACACCAAGAAACGATGCGTTTGCAGGTACCTTAGGTTTTACATACCAAATAAACGACCGCTTGTCTGTTGATGTTTCTGCAATGTCTGTATTCTTTAAAGAAATCAACGAGTCGTACAACCATTATATAGAAGACAGAAATCCTGTGTCATTTGGTGGAACCTATCGATCGGCTGCAGTAACAGCAGGAATCGGTGTATCGTATAACTTTTAATCTGTAATACAATGAAAAAAATATATTCAATAGGAATTTTATCAGCAATTTTGGCTACAACAGCTTGTAAGCCAGAGTTTGAAGATCCAATTAATGAGCAAACCTACTATAGTGGAGAAGCGGATTTTTCAACCTATGTAGCCGTAGGAAATTCGCTTACTGCTGGATATATGGATGGAACTGTGTTCCGTTCGGGACAAAAGTTTTCTTTCCCAAACATATTGGCTGCTCAAATGAAAGTAGTGGGTGGTGGAGAATTTACTCAACCTTCTTTTGAAGAAGATATCAATGATATCGGAGGTTTGGTTCTTGGTGGAAATATAATAGGAACTACTCGTATGACTATTTTAATGAATGGTGGACAATCTTCTGCTGTAAATGTTTCGGGGACACCTACTATAGAATTGACAAACTTGCAAAAGAAAGCCTATAACAATATGGGAGTACCTGGTGCAAAATCTTTTCATCTTTTAGCAACTGGTTACGGAAATCTGGCCGGATTAGCAACTGGTACAGCAAATCCATACTTCGTAAGACATGCTACTTCAGAAACAGCTACTATCTTAGGTGATGCTGCTTCGCAAAATCCTACCTTTTTTACCAACTGGATTGGTTCTAATGACGTATTGTTTTACGCTATATCAGGAGGAATTGGTGTTGATCAAACAGGAAATCTGAATGTAGCATCGTATGGGCCTAATGATATTACAGATCCAAATGTTTTTGCACATGCATACAACACTATAATCAATACATTGACTACCAACGGTGCAAAAGGTGTAGTAGCAACTATTCCAGATGTAACATCTATTCCGTATTTTACAACGATTCCATACAATGTGATTACTCCTGAAAGAGCTGGTGGCGAAACAAATATCAACAATCTTAATTCTCGTTTGTTTACTCCATTAAAAATGGTATTAACGAGCTTAGGAGCTGGTGATCGTATTCAAGAATATTCATTGACAGGAGCAAATCCATTGTTGATTATCGATGAAACTTTACCAGATTTGACCAATCAAATTAAAGCTGTTGCTAGTCAGATTCCACAATTGGCTCCTTTTGCAACAACTTTAGGACAATTGTACGGTCAAGCAAGACATGCTACAGAACAAGATTTGATTGTATTAAGAGCTATGAATATCATAGGAGTTGTAGAAACAGTAGCACCAGAATTGTCATTACTGCCTGAACAGTACAAAGAAATTTTTGGAGTACATGGAGTTACTTATCCTCTTAGAGATCAATTTACCTTGACAGCATCAGAACGTTTGTCAGTAGAAACAGCGACGAACTCATATAATAACATCATCAGAACAATAGCTTCGCAAAAAGATTTGGCTGTAGCAGATATGAATGCAATTATGAGAAATTTATTATCTGGAATTTACACTGGAGATGGTCAAAGATATACAGCAAATTACTTCCAAGGTCAAGCAAATATGAATACTGTGTTGTTTTCTTTAGACGGAATTCATCCAAATGCGAGAGGTTATGCCTTTGTAGCAAACGAAGTAATCAAAGTAATCAATGAAAAATACAAAGCAAATCTACCAAGAGTATTAGTAGCAAATTATCCAGGAATCAAAATCATTACATCAAACTAATTAATTGATTTTATGAAATATAAAAAGTGGTTATATATCAATAATAGCCACTTTTTCTTTTATAATAATGACAATCTACTGTAACTGAAACAATAGGAAAAAACACAAAAAAAATAATTTCTAATATTTTTTATCATTTCCTATTGATTATAAATAATATATATCATATATTTGCAATCCGAAAAATAAAAAAATTATTAACATTAATTATATCAGAAATGACAAAAGCAGATATCGTAGCTAAAATTTCTCAAAAATTAGGACTTGAAAAAGATGATATTCAAGCTACAGTAGAATCGTTCATGGAAGAAGTAAAAGGAGCTTTAGAAAGCGGAGAAAATGTTTACTTAAGAGGATTTGGAAGTTTTATTATCAAAACTAGAGCTGAAAAAATCGGAAGAAACATCTCTAAAAACACTTCAATCAAAATACCAGCACACAACATTCCATCTTTCAAACCAGCGAAAGTATTTATGGAGGGTGTAAAAACTAAAACAACTGTAAAATAATTTATTAACTTAAAAAATATAGTATTATGCCAAGTGGTAAAAAAAGAAAAAGACATAAGGTAGCTACTCACAAACGTAAAAAAAGAGCAAGAGCTAATCGTCACAAAAAGAAAAAGTAGTTTAAAACTACTTTTTCGTTTTTCTAAACGTAGGAAAATACTTCTTACTAAAATTAGAAACATAGTTTGAATAACGTTCTTAGAATTACTATCACATAGATAGTTTTATAATCAAAACATACGACAGATGAACAAAGAATTAATCATCAGAGCTAGTTCAAATGTTGTAGATTTTGCCTTGTTAAAAGAAGGAAAATTAGTAGAACTCCACAGAGATAACGAAGACAAAAAAGGATTTCAGGTTGGTGATATTTTCATTGCAAAAATCCGAAAAGCCGTACCTGGTCTCAATGCTGCCTTTGTAAATGTGGGTTCTGAAAAAGATGCCTTTCTTCATTATCATGATTTAGGCCCTAACCTACCCTCTTTAATGAAGTTTACCAAATTGGTTACTTCGAGCAAACTGCGTGATTATTCATTAAAAAATTTCACTTTTGAAGAAGAAATCGACAAAGATGGTAAAATATCTGATGTATTGAGTGCCAACCAATCTATTTTGGTACAATTGGTCAAAGAACCTATCTCTACCAAACGGCTCCTCGTATCAGTTCTGAACTATCATTAGCAGGTCGATACTTAGTATTAGTACCTTTTTCAGACAGAATATCTATTTCACAAAAAATAGATTCAAAAGCAGAAAAAGATCGACTTAAAAAAATGATTTCTTCTATCAAACCCAAAGGATTTGGAATCATCATTCGCACAGTAGCCGAAGGCAAACATGTTGCAGAACTAGAAAAAGATTTACAGCAATTGTATGACAAATGGTGTTTATTATGCAACAGATTGACTACAGCACATCATCCATCAAAAGTATTTGGAGAGGTAAACAGAGCTTCTTCTATCCTCCGAGATGTCTTTAACGACTCTTTTACAGGAATACATATTGATGATGAAGATTTATACTATCAAACGAAGGACTATCTGCAAGAAATAGCCCCTTCTAAAGTTTCCATCGTAAAACATTACAACAACAAAGAAGTACCGCTTTTCGAAAAATATCATATCGAAAGACAAATCAAAACTTCTTTTGGTAGAACCGTATCTATGAGCAAAGGTGCTTACTTGATTATCGAACACACCGAAGCCCTTCATGCCATAGACGTAAACAGTGGAAACCGCTCCAACAAAGCTCAATCTCAAGAAGAAACTGCTCTTGAGGTAAATTTAATCGCTGCAACCGAAATTGCCCGTCAATTGCGTTTGCGTGATATGGGAGGAATCATCGTAGTAGATTTTATTGATATGGGAAATCCTGATAATAGAAAAATACTCTACGACCATCTCAAAGAAGAAATGAGCGATGACAAAGCAAAACACAAAATCTTGCCTCCTAGTAAATTTGGCTTGATACAAATTACTAGACAAAGAGTGAGACCTGAAGTAAACATCAAAACTAAAGAGGAAAATCCCAACAACGAAAACGGTGAAATCGAAGCGCCTATTTTAGTGATTGACAAAATCTCGTCTGACCTTGAAAGAATCATCAAAGAGCATAAAAATGTAGTACTCAATGCACACCCATTTGTGGCTGCATATATTACTAAAGGCTTGTTTTCTATCCGTACCAAGTGGCTCCTTGAACACAAAAAATGGATTAAAGTAGTGCCTCGTGATGCCTACACTTATTTAGAATATCATTTCCTCGATAAAGAAGGAAACATAATCGAATAATTATTTACTAAAAACCAGTTTTAAATTAATAAAACTGGTTTTTTTGTCCTCTTCACTACTATTTTACATAGTATATCATCATTTTTTTTAATATTTCAAATTACACTATTTATTTTCTAACTTTTTTTCATTAAATTTGAGAAAGATGAAATAATACTGCTATTATTTCTTTCTTTTCACAAATTACGAATACTATTTTTATAATCTATAACTATGAAAAAAAGAATCAAAAAAGTTGCAGTAATCGGTTCGGGTATCATGGGTTCGGGTATTGCGTGTCATTTTGCCAATATTGGTGTAGAAGTACTTCTTCTTGACATTGCTCCTAATCAATTGACCGAAATCGAAGAAAAAAAAGGACTTTCGTTGGAAGATAAAGTAGTGAGAAATCGAATCGTTTCTCAAAATTTAGCCGATGCCCTAAAATCAAATCCTTCGCCGATTTACGATAAAAAATTTGCCAATAGAATTACTGTTGGAAATACAACAGACGATTTGCATAAAATCAGCGAAGTTGATTGGATTATCGAAGTGGTGGTTGAACGATTGGATATCAAAAAATCGGTGTTCGAACAAATCGAAAAATACAGAAAACCAGGCACATTGGTTACTTCCAATACTTCGGGAATTCCTATTCAATTTATGAGCGAAGGTCGCAGTGAGGATTTTCAAGAGCATTTCTGTGGAACACATTTCTTCAACCCTGTGCGTTATTTGAAATTGTTTGAAGTAATTCCTGGCTCGAAAACCAAACCTGAAGTTTTGGAATTTTTGAATGAATATGGTGAAAAATTCCTTGGAAAAACTTCCGTTATCGCCAAAGATACTCCAGCGTTTATAGGAAATCGCATCGGAATTTATGGAATTATGAGTTTGTTTCACTTGGTAAAAGAAATGAATCTTTCGGTTGAAGAAATCGACAAATTGACAGGTCCAGTCATCGGAAGACCCAAATCGGCTACTTTCCGTACGGTAGATGTGGTGGGATTGGATACTTTGGTGCATGTGGCCAATGGATTGTACGAAAATTGCCCTACAGACGAAGCACACAAATTGTTTAAATTGCCCGATTTTATCCAAAAAATAATGGATAATAACTGGTTGGGAAATAAAACCAAACAAGGATTTTACAAAAAAGAAGGAAAAGATATTCTTGCACTGGATTTGAATACTTTTGAATACAAACCTAAACAAAAAGTTCAATTTTCTGTTTTAGAAGCTACAAAAAACATCGATCGAGTGATAGACCGATATAAGGTTTTGACCAATTCTACCGACCGTGCGGGGGAATTTTACAGAAAATCTTTTGCAGGATTGTTTGCCTATGTGTCCAATAGAATTCCTGAAATATCAGACGATTTGTACAAAATCGATGACGCTATGAAAGCTGGTTTTGGATGGGAACACGGACCGTTTCAAATTTGGGATGCAATCGGTGTAGAAACCGCATTGCAATATATAAAAGATGTCAACGAAACACCTGCAAAATGGGTACAAGAAATGTTGGACGCTGGTTGTAAATCGTTTTATACGGTAAAAGATGGGGCTACCTATTTTTATCACATCGAAAGCAAATCATACAAAAAAATACCAGGACAAGATGCCTTTATTATTTTGGATAATATCCGCAAAACTAAAAAAGTTTGGGGCAATAAAGACGCAACCTTGTTTGATATAGGTGATGGAATTTTGAATTTAGAGTTCCATTCAAAAATGAATTCTATTGGTGGCGGTGTCATCAGCGGAATCAATAAAGCGATTGATATTGCAGAACAATCTTACGATGGATTGGTTATCGGAAATCAAGCGGCAAATTTCTCGGTGGGAGCCAATTTGGCAATGATTTTTATGATGGCGGTAGAGCAAGAATACGACGAATTGAACTTCTCTATCCAAGCCTTCCAAAAGACGATGATGCGATTGAGGTATTCAGCAATTCCTGTGATTGCAGCACCACACGGAATGACATTGGGTGGAGGTTGCGAATTGACAATGCATGTCGACAAAGCTGTAGCTGCCGCCGAAACTTACATCGGATTGGTAGAATTTGGAGTTGGAGTAATTCCAGGCGGAGGAGGTTCGAAAGAAATGGCGTTGAGAGCTTCGGATTTGTTTAAGAAAAACGATGTAAAACTCAATGTCATTCAAGAACATTTCTTGACCATAGGAATGGCAAAAGTGGCTACTTCGGCTTATGAAGCTTTTGATTTAAATTATTTACAAAAAGGAAAAGACATTGTAGTTGTAAACAAAGATCGTCAGATAGCCGAAGCCAAAAAACACGCTTTGTTGATGGCAGAGGCAGGATACACACAGCCGATACCACGCAAGGATATTTTGGTATTAGGAAAACAAGCCTTAGGAGCGTTTTTTGTAGGAACAGATGGAATGACCGTAGGAAATTACATTTCAGAACACGACAAAAAAATTGCAAATAAACTGGCTTATGTTATGGCAGGAGGCGATTTGTCTGAACCAACTTTGGTATCAGAACAGTATTTGTTAGACCTTGAAAGGGAAGCATTTTTATCATTGTGTACCGAACGTAAAACCTTGGAACGCATCCAACACATGCTGACAAAAGGAAAACCGTTGAGAAATTAGTTAAGTAAAAAGTATTAAGTACAGAGTGTTAAGAATTGAAAAAAACTTAATACTTAATAGCTAATACTTAATAGCTAATACTTAATAACTAATACTTAATAGCTAATACCTAATACATTAAGAAATATGAAAACCGCATACATAGTTAAAGCATACAGAACAGCTGTAGGAAAAGCCCCAAAAGGTTTGTTCCGATTCAAAAGGCCCGATGAATTGGCAGCTGAAACCATTGATTTTATGATGAATCAATTACCTAATTTCGACAAAACCCGTATTGACGATGTAATGGTAGGAAACGCCATGCCAGAAGCCGAGCAAGGGTTGAATGTAGGACGATTGATTTCCCTTATGGGATTGAAAGTAACCGATGTACCAGGAGTAACGGTCAATCGTTATTGTGCATCAGGACTGGAAACCATCGGATTGGCAACGGCAAAAATTCAATCAGGAATGGCAAATTGTATCATTGCAGGAGGAGTAGAATCGATGAGTTTTATTCCGATGGGAGGATACCGTGCAACGCCAAATTATGAGACAGTTTCCAAAGGAAATGAAGATTATTATTGGGGAATGGGACTCACAGCAGAGGCTGTTGCCAAACAATACAATATTTCACGAGAAGCCCAAGATGAATTTGCCTTTCAATCGCATCAAAAAGCATTGAAAGCCATACAAGAAAATAAATTTCAATCGCAAATTGTTCCAATTACGGTTGAACAAACTTTTGTAAACGAGCAAGGTAAAAAAGAAACTAAATCCTATGTTGTTTCACAAGACGAAGGACCAAGAGCCGATACCAATTTAGAAGCCTTAGGAAAGTTGAAACCTGTTTTTGCCGCAGATGGAACAGTTACAGCAGGAAATTCATCTCAAATGTCAGACGGAGCTGCTTTCGTATTGATTATGTCGGAAGAAATGGTAAAAGAATTCAATTTAGAACCCATCGCACGATTGGTAACTTTTGCCTCAGCAGGGGTCGAACCGAGAATTATGGGAATTGGTCCAGTAAAAGCCATTCCAAAAGCATTGAAACAAGCCGGTTTGAATCAAAATGATATTGTGCTAATTGAATTAAACGAAGCCTTTGCAGCACAATCATTGGCGGTAATTCAGGAATTGGATTTAAATCCAGAAATTGTCAATGTAAACGGAGGTGCCATTGCTTTAGGGCATCCATTAGGTTGTACAGGAGCAAAATTATCGGTACAATTGTTTGACGAAATGCAACGCCGTGGTAACAAATACGGAATGGTAACGATGTGTGTAGGAACTGGACAAGGTACAGCGGGGATTTTTGAATTGTTGTAAAAACCCCTCCTTCAAGTTTCACGCAGATAATAATTTTTTTTGATATCACGCTTATTTAATTTTAGCAGATGATGCAGATATATTAATTGAACTGTTTAAATTTTTGATAGAAAAAATAATTAAAAATCATTTCAAATCAGCGTGAAAATAATTAAATAGATTTTTCACACAATTTAAAAAATAAATAATCTTTAAAACCCTGTTTACCCTAGCAGGTTTTCCCCTTTGGGGGATAGGGTGCAACTATGGAAAACTTAACAAGAGGTGGTCAATTTATTGTAAAAGAGACATTAGCAGAAAATACTTTTACTCCAGAGGATTTTTCAGAAGAGCAAATCATGATGAAAGAATCCCTCACTGAGTTTGTGGATAAAGAATTATGGCCAAACAAACACCGTTTTGAAAGTAAAGACTATGCATTTACGGTAGAGGTTATGAAAAAAGCAGGTGAACTCGGATTTTTGAGTGTAGCTGTACCAGAAAATTATGGAGGTATGGGATTGGGATTTGTATCTACAATGCTTACTTGTGATTATATTTCAGGTGCTTCGGGGTCGTTTTCAACAGCATTCGGAGCTCACACAGGTATTGGAACGATGCCTATCACACTTTACGGTACAGAAGAACAAAAACAAAAATATGTGCCTAAGTTGGCAAGTGGCGAATGGTTTGGAGCTTACTGTTTGACAGAACCTGGTGCTGGTTCGGATGCAAATTCTGGAAAAACCAAAGCTGAATTGACAGCCAATGGAAAACATTATAAGATTAACGGACAAAAAATGTGGATTTCCAATGCTGGTTTTTGTCATGTGATGATTGTTTTTGCAAGAATTGAAGACGACAAAAACATCACGGGATTTATTGTAGAATACGATCCAAACAATCCCAACGGAATCACATTGGGAGAAGAAGAACACAAATTGGGAATCCGTGCAAGTTCTACAAGACAAGTATTTTTCAATGATACATTAGTACCAGTAGAAAATATGTTGGCAGGTCGTGGCGAAGGATTTAAAATTGCAATGAATGCCTTGAATGTTGGTCGTATTAAATTGGCAGCGGGTTGTTTGGATTCACAAAGGAGAATCATTACAAAAGCGGTAGAATATGCCAACGAACGCATTCAATTCAATCAGCCAATTGCAAATTTTGGAGCCATTCGCAAGAAAATTGCTGAAATGGCTACTTCACTTTATGCCGACGAATCTACCAGTTATCGTGCAGCAGGTGCTATTGAAAAGAGAATCAATGCACGATTGGCCGCAGGAAACAATCATCAAGAGGCAGAATTGAAAGGTGTGGAAGAATTTGCTATTGAATGTTCGATTTTGAAAGTTGCTGTATCAGAAGATGCACAAAATTGTTCAGATGAAGGATTGCAAATCTTTGGAGGAATGGGATTTTCGGAAGATACTCCGATGGAAGCCGCTTGGCGTGATGCTCGTATTACTCGTATTTACGAGGGAACGAACGAAATCAACCGAATGCTTACTGTGGGAATGCTCATCAAAAAAGCAATGAAAGGACATGTAGATTTGTTAGGACCCGCAATGGCTGTAGGAGAAGAATTGATGGGAATTCCAGATTTTTCTACACCAGATTACGACAAATTGTTTGCAGAAGAAAAGGCAATGTTGAAAAAACTGAAAAAAGCCTTCTTGATGGTCGCAGGTTCGGCTGTTCAAAAATACGGAATGGATTTGGAAAATCACCAACAGTTGTTATTGGCAGCCGCAGACATTTTGATTGAAATCTATATGGCGGAATCTACAATTTTACGCACCGAAAAAATGGCAAAATCAAAAGGAGAAGAAGCGGCAAAAGAGCAAATCGCTATGGCAAAATTGTATCTCTATAATGCCGTAGAAATCATTGCACAACGCGGAAAAGAAGGAATCGTTTCCTTTGCAACAGACGACGAACAACGCATGATGTTGATGGGATTGCGTAGATTTACAAAATACGACAACTATCCAAATGTTATCGAATTGCGTGAAATCATCGCTGATAAAGTTATCAAGGAAAATAGATATTGTTATTAATAAATTATAAAAACTGCCTGGGAAATCGGGCAGTTTTTTATTATCTTTGTAAAAACAGTTATCGCATAAAAACCATAGAATTAAAACATGATATTACTGCAGAACAACACCAAATGGCTGTGGAAGTATTAAAAGAACACGGAATAGAAGCGTACTCTATTTACGAAGAAGAACCTACATTTGTTTCGGAAGAAGCCTATCACAACTATGTGAAAAAGAAAGTGGATAAAGCTGAAAAAAGTGGAAGAGCAGAATTTCAAACCAAAGAAGAAATGTCAGCGGAATTTAAAAGGAGATTAAACAATGTATAATTACTTTTTAAATAAAGATGCTAAAGAAGATTTGTATCGAATTTATCAATGTGGAGTAAAAACTTTTGGTGAAATTCAAGCTGAATATTACTATGATTTATTATTAGAAGAATTTAAAAGAATTGCTTCAAATCCATTTATCTTTCCTGATTATCAGTATAAAAATTACAGATATTGTGTTTGTAAATCCAATACCATTTATTTCAAACTTGAAAATGATGAGGTCGAAATAATTGCAATTATTGGAAAACAAAATTTTGAAAATCGAACCTTATGAAACACTTAAAATATTGTCCACAGTGTGGAAACGAAACCTTAGTCTTTGAAAACGATAGAAAATTTTCCTGTAACTCGTGTGAGTTTGTTTTGTATCACAATTGTGCACCTGCTGTGGCTGTAATCGTAAAATGTGGTAATGAAATTCTATTCACCCGTAGAAATCAAAATCCTGCCAAAGGTAAATTGGATTTAGCTGGTGGATTTGTCGATCCTAAAGAAACAGCCGAATCGGCTTGTGCAAGAGAACTATTCGAAGAATTAAACATTACGATTGATAAAACAAAACTAATATTAATCAAAACATTGCCAAATGTTTATCATTACAAAAATATAAATTACAATACTTTGGATTTGTTTTATGAATATGAAGTTAATGAAAAATTTTCAGTCGATTTAGAGCTATCTGAAGTTTCAGAAATTGTTTGGATTGATGCAAATAATATTCCGATAGAAAAAATTGCATTTGAATCTCAAAAAATGTTTTTCGAAGAGTATTAAAACCAAAAAAACGTTTATCTGACTTATACAGACAAACGGTTTTTCTTTAGTGGTTTTCTTCGTACAATTCTGATAATTGATAATCAGAGTAGTTTGGTACAAATATATCAGTTTGAGATAAACATTTTGATTATTTTTTAGTTTTACATTATTTTCCCACAACCAGAAAACTTTATTTTTGTAGGAAAATTGCAATAAACGAATCAATTCTTTTGTAACATTATAATAATCATTTGTCAACCAATACAAATGAATTTTCCTTTAACACAAATCTAATCGAAGGGGATACAACTTAATTCCTTGTTCAATGACTTTGAGAGCATTTTCGACTTCTGCATCCGTTGTATAAAAATCAAATGAACTTGTCCAAACTGTACAATACCCATCATTTTGTAAGGTAAAACATCGATTTAGAATATCAATTGTAATATCTTCATTGAAATTTTTATCTACATAAAAATTAAAAGCTGCAATGTAATACTCTTCGTTTTTCTCAGAAGATTGCTCCCATTGTTGAAGGACTTTTGATTGTTGTATTATATTTTTTTATAAAAGAAATCTTCTAATTGTTCTTTTTAGTTTTGTGCTTCTAAACAATTGTATATCAAAGACAAAATCATAGTATAAAAATTGTTTCATAGTAGTATTTTTTTGATTACTAATCAAAAAAAATACTTTGATGAGTTCGGATATGGCAAATTGTACGAATGTAAAAAATCCTCCGATGAACAAAAATACAAATTGTAACAAGATATCTGTTTCTTTATTTAACCTTTCACTTATTTCGATTTCTTTTATCAAACTTTTTAAAAAGAAAACAACCGTTAGAAAAGCACAAATCCAACCTAATATCCTAAAAATGTTACTAATAGTCAATAATGCTGGATATTTCAAATTAATAGAACTATGTTGTTGTATATAATTTGTTTCTTGATTATTTGAAGCAACTTCAATATTATTTACTTTGTTTTTAGCTGAATTTTTTGAACAGATTTTTGTAGTAGAATTCGCATCATTCTTGATAATTATGCTTTCCTCATATACAAAATCACTTAAATATTTTATTGCAAAATCATTAATATCATTTATATTGGATGAAAAACAAAATCCATTTATATGATGATGTAAATCACTATTAAAATTAAAATTTCTTTTATTCAATTCAATATATGAAAAGACCACTGTATCTTTATTAAATTCATTCTACTTTTCTATAATAGAAACTAACTCATTAAGATTTTTTATATCATCAACCGCATAAGTTTTCATTGTTTTTAAAAAATTAAATTACGCTTTTAAAAAAAGTTTGACAAACTTATACTTCGGCTAGGCTCAGTATCTCTACAAGTTTGTCAAACTACAAAAAAATTAAATCATCTTCTTATTTCTCAAACTCTTTCAAAGTCTTGGTGATAATCGCAACACAATCTAGCAATTGCTCTTTGTTCATTACCAATGGTGGTGCAAAACGAATGATGTTTCCGTGGGTTGGTTTTGCCAATAATCCATTGTCTCTCAATCGCAAACAGATGTTCCAAGCGGTGTCGCTTTCTTCGCTGTCGTTGATTACAATGGCATTCAACAATCCTTTTCCTCTTACCAAAGTACAAATGTTTGAAGTTTCGATGTATTTGTTCAATTCGGCTCTAAACAATTGTCCTAATTCTTCGGCGTTTTCTGCCAATTTTTCGTCAATTACTACATCTAAAGCTGCAATGGCAACTGCCGCCGCCAATGGGTTTCCTCCAAATGTAGAACCGTGTTGCCCTGGCTTGATTACATTCATAATCTCGTCGTTTGCCAATACCGCAGATACTGGATACATACCACCTGACAAAGCTTTTCCTAATACCAACACATCTGGTTGAATGTTTTCGTGCTGTACTGCCAACATTTTTCCTGTACGAGCAATACCTGTTTGTACTTCGTCTGCGATAAACAACACATTGTGAGCTTTACACAATTTGTTGGCTTCGCTCAAAAATCCTTCGTTTGGCACATAAACCCCAGCTTCTCCTTGGATAGGCTCTACCAAAAATCCTGCAATGTTTTTGTTATTTTCCAATACTTCTTTCAATGCGTTGACATCGTTGTACGGAATGCGGATAAACCCTTCTGTATATGGTCCATAATTTTTTCTTGCCTCTGGGTCGTTTGAAAACGAGATAATCGTAGTCGTACGCCCATGGAAATTGTTTTCACAAACCACAATCACGGCTTGTTGTTCTGGAATTTGCTTTTCTTCGTAAGCCCATTTTCTCGTCAATTTGATAGCTGTTTCTACCGCTTCAGCTCCTGAGTTCATTGGCAATACTTTGTCAAATCCCAACAATTTTGTGATTTTTTCTTCGTAAACACCCAATTTGTCGTTGTAAAATGCACGAGATGTCAATGTTAAAGTTTGAGCTTGTTTGGTCATAGCCTCAACCAATTTTGGATGACAATGTCCTTGGTTTACAGCAGAATATGCCGACAAAAAGTCGTAGTATTTTTTACCTTCTACATCCCATACAAATACTCCTTCACCTTTTGACAAAACCACAGGTAGTGGGTGATAATTGTGGGCTCCGTATTGGTTTTCTAATTCTATTAATTGTTGTGATGATAAATTTGTACTCATAATTTATTAATTATCCGTTGTTTATAATGTTTACAAAATCTTCTACTTTCAAGGCAGCACCTCCTATGAGTCCGCCGTCAACATCTGGTTTTGAGAAAATCTCTTTAGAATTTTCTGGTTTTACGCTACCTCCGTACAAAATTGAAGTGTTTTCTGCCACTTCTTTATCATATTGAATAGCGATTTGCTCTCTGATGTATTGGTGCATTTCTTGGGCTTGTTCGGGTGTTGCTGTTTCGCCTGTACCAATTGCCCATACAGGTTCATAAGCCAAAACAATGTTGTTCCAAGCCGATTTTGGCAAGTGAAACAAAGAATCTTTCAATTGATAATACACCACATTGAGGTGTTGCTTGTTTTTGCGGTCGTTTAGCTCTTCTCCTACGCAGAAAATTACGCGCATATTGTGTCTCAAAGCGGTATCTACTTTATTTGCCAACAAAGCATTGGTTTCTTTGAAATATTGTCTTCTTTCCGAATGACCCAAAATTACAGTATTTACCCCTACGCTTTTCAACATATCGGCAGAAATTTCGCCCGTAAAAGCACCGCCTTCTGCTTGGTGCATATTCTGAGCAGCTACTCCTATATTGGTATGCTCTAAAGTTTGGGTTGCAATTAATAAATTGGTAAAAGGTGGAGCAATGATTACTTCCACTTCTTTTCCGTTGGGCATATTTTCGATTAAATCGTTTACAAATTGCTGAGTTTCTGCTGCATTTTTGTGCATTTTCCAGTTACCCGCTACAATGGTATGTCTCATAAATTAATTGTTGTAATGTGCTTTAATATCGTTGATAAAGGCTTCTTCGTCTGCGGTAATTGCCTTGAAATTGATGATACTTCCGTCTTTGTTCACCAAAATATATCTAGGAATCCAATCCAGAGCAACCGATGTTCCGAATGATTCTTTCATTTTTTGTTGGATATAAAAATGGTTTCCTTTCAAGTTGTATTTTTCAATAGCTGCTTTCCAATCTTCTGGAGTTTTGTCTAATGAAACAAAAACAAAGTTTAAATCTGGGAAATTTTCTTGTAATTCTTCCAACTTTGGAAAGCCTTTGATACAATCAGGACACCAACTTGCCCAAATTTCTACTACGGTCAATTTTCCTTTTTGTTGATTGATAATTTCCTCGAAAGAAAGTTGATTTCCCTCCAATGTGGTGAGAATTTCTCGATTGGTTTCGTCAGAAAAATAGTGTTTTTCAGCATTCATAGTTTGCTCTATTTCTGTATTATCTGAAGTTTGCGTGGTATTTTTGTCTTTACATGCTATCATTGTAATAGCCATACATGCTGCAAATAGTATTTTTTTCATGGTAAATCTTTATTTCTACAAAGATAGGGTTTAAATCGTAATATTAAAAATATAAAAAATGCTAAACTAAAATCTTTCTACGCGTGAGCGATGGGAGCGACATCCTTTTGTGGAGGCGATAGCCAACACAAAAGATACAGCGGACGACGCGACCCGCCCTTTAACACCGTTGAGAATATAGGGCGGGGCACGCCCAAATCAGTGATAGGGAACCGAGTTGGGTTCGCCGATTTGAAAATGGTGATAATTGAAATCATCATTTCGCAATTTATTAAATTCAAATATATTATATCCTCTATCGGGGATGTGTGGGAAATAGGAAATGGACAGATTGAACCTACTAAGGGTTAGATAATCGTTGGTAATCTGGACGCCTAATCCTATTTTTGTATAAGGCTCATTTTTAAAGAGCTGTGACTGATGCGAATTGATCATTCCAACGGACAGATTTATAAAGGGATTGAACCTAAATCCCATAAGGGAATAAGGAGAATAGCTCTGTGTTTGCAAAGTGAGTGTAGTCTTTTGAGTACCTCTGAGATGATAGCTCGAAAAGCCTGTAATCCCGTGATGTCCGTTGATACTGATTCGATCCTTTTCGTAATCAAGTCGATTGATTCCATAGACAAAATCATGGTAAATAAAATGTCTAAATTTCCAATTGCCCAATTGTTGTAAATGAGAAAAATATAGTGTTTCTGCTCGAAATACGCCTTGGGTATTTTGTTGATTTTGTCTGAAAGTTCCGTACTGCAACGTATTGCTGATATATCCAAACGAATACTGGTTTGCATAAGTGTACGACAAACTGTAATAAGGTAATTTTTGCTGATTTTTCCACTGAAAACCATACGTAAATCTCAGTCGCTTTCCTACTGGAATGTCTTCTACCCTATTGTCATAAAAGAGATAGCGTTCTTTTTTATACGAATACGAGTTGATTCCTGTTGCAAATAATAGCAACTGATGGTCTGAAAAATGATTGTATGGATCGTAATACAAATTGGGTTCTGAAGTATATTTTCGATGATTGTATTTTGCAGCTATATACAAATTTACCCGATTGTTGATGTCTTGTTTCTCAGAAATTGGTATGGCTGTACCTGCCCACGTATTGTATTCGTTGTATTTAAAATCTTGATTGATAAAATACGAATTGGTCAGATCAGGTACTGAATCTCTGTAAAAAGTCTGAGCGAGATAGATACCTCCTGCCCAGTTTGCTAATGGGGAATAAAAATCTCTGTTGAGTTGAATAAACTTATTATAATTTCCGCCTAAATCCTTATGGTATTGCGTGTGAAACGTTATGTACTGTTTTGCTATATTTGGGATGATGTAACGAAAATTATACCCATGAAGATCTTCTTTAAATCGGGTACGGTATTGTACTGAAAAATAATGACCTAAACCTACAAAATTTCTCGTATAGGTATTGAGTCGTAAAGAAGAAGTGGACATAGAACCGTTTGCATAAATTGCCCATGCATCGAGTGTATTGATGATCACATCAACAGAATCTTTGCTTACATAAGTAGAATCTATAGAAATTTCTGCTGTGCGTATGTAACCCAAACTACGTAACAATCGTTCGGATTCTACTATTTTATCAGCAGAAAATGTGTCGTTTTTTTTGAACAACAGGAGGTTTCGAATGGTAAAATTTTTCGTTTTACCATGTAGAACATTTCCTATTTTTTCAAATTTATTGGTTTTACGATTGGGATTTTTAAAATTAGCTCCAAAGGGATCGTAACTGTTGATGATGATATTACGTATCACTTTTCCGTTTTGTACCACGTAATCTGGTTGTACTTCTTGTGAGGCTTTAGGCTTGCTTGTCAATGGTTTATTGGGTATTCTATAGGTGTATTTTTTTAACAATTTGCCTATTTTGGTAGTACGTGGAGCACGTACAAAGGAGTCCATGTACTGATCTGAAGGTAAAGAATCGTCATACTGAGCCGTACTCTTTGTTGAAAAGAGCAACGCAAAGAAAATGAGGATGAAAATCTTTACCTTCATAATATTACGTATTGAGTTCGAGGTCTTTGATATAATCTGAATATTCTTCGTAAAACTCTTCGAAATTGGTCATTTCTTTATAAAAGAAATCAAAAATTTGTTTCCAGGTATCGGGTTTGTGCAAGGATACATTGGGCATTTCTACCCATATACGACTAATGCATTTGCCGTTGTCTAGATGATAATTTCGTTCTAAAATAGCATCTGGTACATGATTTTCCCAAAGCAATGTACGTAAAGATTCTATTTTTTCGTAATAGATTTTTCTTAGATTTTCGTCTTTGGGTTCAATTTCAAGAGCTACTTGAGCCTTTTTGTTATCAACATAAAACTTAAAAGCAAAATCTTTGATTTTTGTATCAAATAACAACCATTTTTTTGGATATGCCGATGCAAAATCTGTCCAAAACTTTTTTTTGAGTAATCTTACTTCTTCTTTACTGTACATAATTTCATAAAAAAAGCTGTTTGAAATCGTTAGTATTGCTTTTCAAACAGCTAATGTGATTATTTTATTGTATTACAAACAATTATTATTTATCTTTAGATTGAGATGTATTCTGTTTCATTTTCATACGAACGTACATTTCCTCCAGTAGATACTACGATTAAACGTCCTTCTTCTGACCATCTTGCTGTCAATACGTCAAAACCTACGAAAAGTTCTAATTCTTTTCCGTTTTCGTCAATAATATACAACATTTGACCTTCTATTCTAAAATTGTTTGATTTTTTGAAGTTTTCTGTAAATTCCATTGTGTGTTTATTTAAATATTTTTACAAATTTACTATTATTTTTTGATTTTTTTTCTTCTTTCGATAAATTTTACCTCTCCTCTACTCTCATCGCAAAAACGATGGTTTCGGCTTTTTTTATGTAAAAATATATCCCATCTTCTTGTTGGGTTTGATAGATGGTTACTTCAGCGCCAAAGTTTAGTTCGCGTAGGTAGTTCAAATCAATGGCTTTAATTTTTTTCTTTAGGTGAAAGTCTATGGGCAATAAATCCAAGCACCACTCCATGTACTTGATATTGTTTACATGTCCTACTACATCCAAATCTGAATATAGAACTTTGCGTTGTTGAATCTCTTGAGCTTCCAATTGTATATTCAAACGTTGAATGGGCGATTGTGTTACTTTTTCATGGGGAAAAAATTCAATGCCACTGATATCAACAGCCAAAGGTTCAGGTCTGCGTTTTTCGGTATTGATAACCACCCAAAGACTGGACAAACTCGCAAAGGGTTTGTCGTTGTGCTTTTGCACAAAATTTCGAATGGCTCTACCGTCGATATATTCTTGTATCCATGTGTGATTGCTGATGGTCTGATTCCAAGTGGGAAGTTTTTCCAATTCTATTCTCATAGCCGATAGCACCCACGCTTGATTGTAGGCACTCATCTGTCGGTAATCCATTTCTAACAAATGGGCGTGATTGTTGGCTATGATTTGAAAAATATTGCTTATTTCTGTGATTTTCAACCGTGAACTGATGTCACATTGTGGAAAATTTATTTTCCAATCTTCGGTATATTTTAACTTTTTCATTCTAACTAATGGGTCGCTCCTAACGGAGCTTGGTTACTAACAGATTGCTTCTATGGAGCAGACTATAAAAAACAAAGATACTTCGCTTTGAAAGAAAACATAGGTTGCTGTGTAAATTTTGATATTCGATCGTTTTCG
The DNA here is from genome assembly GCF_041530365.1 of Capnocytophaga sp. ARDL2. NCBI lineage: Bacteria > Pseudomonadati > Bacteroidota > Flavobacteriia > Flavobacteriales > Flavobacteriaceae > Capnocytophaga > Capnocytophaga sp. ARDL2. The sequence goes on along the minus strand of NZ_CP168034.1, from coordinate 1,608,558 downwards.
GTCGAATTATGATTCGCCCCTACGAAGTTGGAATGTGATTATTTATTTCATCAAAAATTTCATCAACTGGCATTTGATAATCAAACCACAAAACATTTTCATATCGCTTGAACCAGGTCTTTTGGCGTTTGGCAAATCTACGGGTGTTGGTTTTGATGTTTTCTACGGCTTCGTCCAACGATACTTTTCCGTCAAAATAATCAAACAATTCTCGATAACCTACGGTTTGCAATGCGTTTAAATCTCTGTGTGGATACAACTGCTCTGCTTCTTTTAGCAATCCGTTTTGCATCATAATATCCACTCGCTTGTTGATACGCTCATACATTTTTTCTCTATCGGCTGTCAATCCGACCAAAATAGGTGTATATGGCAATTCGTTTTTTTGTCGATTTAAAAATGATGAATACGGTGCATCGGCTGCACAACAAACCGCCAAAAAACGTTGCATTCGTTGTGGATTTTGTAAGGTTTGTGGATTTTCTTTGGTCAAATGTTCGAAATAATCAGGGTCTTTTTCTTTTAATTCTCTTTGCAAAAATACCAATCCTTCTTCGCTGTATTTTCTTTCAATTTTGTCTTTTATTTCTTGCGAAACTTCTGGAAATTCGTCGATTCCATACAACATTGCATTGACATATAAACCCGAACCACCCACCATAATTTGCACTGGATTTTTAGCAAACAATTCTTTTAATTTCTCGTGTGCTTCTTCCATAAATTCTCCTACATTATAATGCGAAAATATACTTTTGTTTTGAATGAAATGATGTGGTGCAGCAGCCAATTCTTCCTCACTTGGTACAGCGGTTCCAATGGTCATTTCTTTGAAAAACTGACGGCTATCACAGGAAATAATTTCCGTAGAAAATCGCTTTGCCAACTCAATTGCCAAGGCTGTTTTTCCTATTGCAGTAGGTCCTATGATGATGATGAGGTATCGTTGCATGTGTCTTTTTCAATGATTTTTGTACCACAATATGGGCAGTAATTATGCTGTTTTATTTTCTTGAAACACTGCGTACATTGTACTTTGTTTTTCTTTTCTTTTTTGTTAAGTTTACCATATTCCGAGGTTACGATTCCGGTTGGTACAGCGATGATACCGTAACCCATAATCATAATGATCGAAGCCAAAAACTGTCCGATTCCTGTGGTTGGAGCAAGATCGCCATACCCCACAGTAGTCATCGTTACGATACACCAATAAATACTTGTAGGAATATCAACAAAGCCGTTTTCTTTGCCTTCTATCATAAACATTAGCGTACCCAAAACCACAGAAATAACCATCATAAAATAAATGAATACCAATATTTTATTCTTACTCTGTTTAAGTGCTTCTTTAAGTTGCCATTGTTGGTTTAAAATAGGTATCATATCAAATATGACAAAAATTCTCAACAATCGCAAGGCTCTAAATGTGATGAGAAAACTCGTATTGGGAATGAATACCGAAAGGTACATTGGTAGCAACGCCAAGAGGTCTATCAAACCATAAAAACTAAAGATATAACTCAGTGGTTTCTTGTTGGAATATATCCTTAGAAAGTATTCTATCGTAAAAAATATGGTGATGACGTATTCTCCATAAATCAGTAAATTGTGATACTTAGAATCAATTTGCTCTATTGATTCGAGCATCACCAATACCATACTAAATAGGATTACTCCCAACAAAATAATATCAAACAATCGACCTGCAACGGTTCCCGTTCCATAAATGATAATGTATATCTTTTGTTTGAGTAATTCGTTTTTTGATTTTAATCGTTTCATTTTTGGAAATCTTTATTTCACAAGCACCTACGGTGCAAACTTTTTTATGCCACAAATTATACAAATTTCCATGAATTATTTAATTTTTGGATAAAAAAATTGAATTCATCTTGACTTTTTTTCTCACGCAGATTTTGCAGATAATCACAGATTTTTTCTGAAATGATTAAACCTACGGTTTAAAACAGATTACCGCAAATTTTGTTTTTTGATAATTCAAAAAAAACATCAACGAAAATCAAATCAACAGAAAAAATTATAAAAATTTATCTTTTTATGTACTCCGGTCTGCGACCACCCCTTCTTTTTAGAGGGGAATGCATGAAATAAATCTAAAATTTAAAAGTAGAGATAACTTCATTGCGTAATTCATGTTATTCGTGGCTATATCTTACAACAACTTATAATCATTTTTTGTAGCCAAATAATTTTTGATGATATTCATCGTGTCTTTATTGGTCAAAGGTATTAAAATTTGATTGAGGATATGCTCCGTGCGAATTTGATAATTCAAATCAAAGAAACAATACCCCTCAAATTTATTATTCTTTATAACCAATGCTGTTTTTTCATTGATTGTCCTCCCTTTCATTATGATAATCAATTGATTAAAAAATACTTTTTGCTCTTTGAAATGTTCTTTTATCAATTCAATATTTTTCAACTTATTGATTTTATTTGCATATTCCAACGCATCTTTTTGATGTTTGAAAGATTCTAATACTTTTCTTCTGTTGTCTGTTCTATCTACGATTACTTTGGTTGGATTTTCATTGTCATCCCAGTACAAACTCCAGATAAAAATGGGCTTTTTTTGAAGGGTATTCAATGTAGGTTTTATAATCGAAATTTCCTCTTTTTCTTTTAAAATAGCCAATAATTCATTGCCTGTTTCTTCAAATGTTATTGCTCCTACATCTTGCTGAATACGTTTTCCCAACTTGGAATCTGAGGTAAACAATTGAGAAACTTTTTTGCGAATATTCGTTGCTTTACCAATATAAATGATGCTCTGATTGTAATCATAGACATAAAAAACGCCTGTTGTAGAGGGCAATCGCTCCAAAATATTGAACAATTTGGGGGCGTATTCTTTCTGTAAAATAGTCTTTACCGATTGCTTTACAATTTCTTTAGATTGATCTTTTTCCAACAACAATTTGAACAGTTTCAAAGTGGCAAGTGCATCTCCAAACGCACGATGTCTGTCTGCTACGGGAATTCCCAACGAACGAGCCAATTTTCCTAAACTGTATGTCTCGGCATCAGGCAAAAGTTGTTTGGATAGTTCTACCGTGCAAATCGAAGGCATCTGAAAATCATATCCCAACCTGCGAAATTCTAATTGCAACACGCGATAATCAAAACCTGCATTGTGTGCCACCAAAGTACAATCTTGGGTAATTTCTACAATTCGCTTGGCTATTTCATAAAATTTTGGAGCCGAACGAAGCATAGAATTTTTGATTCCCGTAAGTTTGGTTACATAGGGATGAATGGGAATTTCCGGATTTACCAAGCTGATAAATTGGTCGGTAATTTCTTGTCCATCAAAACGGTAAATGGCAATTTCGGTAATTCCTTCTTCGTTGAATTTTCCTCCTGTGGTTTCTAAATCTATGATTGCGTACACGATGAATAGGGATTATCTTGTTCCAAAAATAGTACTTCCGATGCGTACCATAGTACTTCCGCATTCTATAGCAATTTTGTAATCACCACTCATTCCCATAGACAATTGGGTAAAATGACAGTTGGGCAATTGATACGGTTGCACATAGTCGAAAATATGCTTGAGTGTAGTAAACTCAGATAAGATTTTCTTGACATCATCGGTAAACGACGCCATACCCATTAATCCTACTACTTTGATGTTTTCCAACGCTTTAAACTCTTCGCTGTGGATAATTTGCAACAATTCTTCCTGCGAAAGTCCAAATTTTGTTTCTTCCGAAGCTATAAACACTTGCAACAAACACGGTATCACACGACGCCATTTTTTTGCTTGTTTATTGATTTCGAGCAACAATTTCAAGCTGTCCACACCATGAATCATTGCAACATATCCTGCCATGTATTTCACCTTATTGGTCTGAACATGCCCAATCATATGCCATTGAATATCACGAGGCAATTGCTCGTATTTTTCGGTCATTTCTTGGATTTTGTTTTCTCCAAACACACGCTGACCTGCATTGTATGCCTCCATAATGTCTTCCACCGGTTTGGTTTTCGATACCGCAACCAGGGTTACATGCTCTGGAAGTTGAGATTGTATGTTTTGTATTTGAGTTGCTATTGACATTGCTATTTTTGTTTTTCAAAACTGCAAAGGTAGTTAATTTCATTCACTCTATACCTATCCAAAACGGCTTTTCGTTTTTCCCAATCAGGCATCTCTGTGGTGAGCAAGTTAAAAAATGCTTCGTTGTGGTGTTTGTGAATCAAGTGACAGAGTTCGTGTACGACCACATATTCGATACATCGCTTGGGGGTGTGTATTAGTTTTGGATTGAAAATCAATTTATTTTTCCCTGTACAACTTCCCCAACGGGTAGGCATTTCTTGAAATGATATTTCGGAAGAAACGCTGTGTTTTCTCAGAAATTTTTTCATCAATGGGTGAGCTATTTCTACAATCTTTTGCATAGCTCTGTGTTTCATCCATTGATAGAATACTTTTGATGCGTCTTGCTTTTTTTTCACGTGTACCAAAAAGAGATTTCCTTGATAAAACACCTCATCTTTTGAAGCAATTTTCACCAATAGTTTGTATTGCCTACCCATATACAAAACACTGTAACCCGATTTTATTTCGCTATGGATATCTATAAAATCGCTTTGGGCAAAAAAGGCTTGTTGTTTTAGTATCCATTGTGCTTTTTTCATCACCCATTCTTCTACTTCTCGCTCTTTGGTGGCTATCGGCACTTTCACCCACACATGACCGTCGGGGGTTACTTTTATTCCCATAGTTTTTCGTTCGGAATGTTGCAGATCGAAATATATTTTTTTTGTTCCGTAATAAATGCTTTTTTCCATCATTTCTGAACTTTTACATTGGAAATGACGATTTCTATACATTTTTTCGACAATTCTTCTGCCTTATTCAATGACAATCCGATGACATCCATCAAATAATCACTCAATTGTAAATCGATTCTATTGATTACATCGTTGTTTTTGTACCAATCAACAACTTCTTCTTGAGTCAAAATTTCTTCAAAAAAGAGTGTTACTTGTTCGCTTTCTTCTATGTTTTCGTTGGTCAATAAGCGATAAACGGCTTTGGTTCTCATTTTTTTCGAAACCGATTCTGGCATATCATCTTTCGTTTTCACTCCAGTAACTTCGTTGCGTATTTCTTGCAATCTCTTGAGGGCTTCTATATCAGAAATTCGGTTTTCTCTCATTTCGAGTATGGTCTTTTGAATGAGTTCGGAAAGTTTCTGATACCACACAGGGTCGATATCTTTTCGTTCGCTGATGTATTTCGATGTAGCCGATGCTATTTTTTCTGCTTTTGCTCGATTGCCTACAATTTTGCTCAACTCTTCATCAAACTTTTTGGTATCGAGGATATCTACTTGTTCTGTAAGGCGAATGATTTCTTCTGTAATCACATGCTGATCCAAGAGATTTTGCAATTGCTTTTCGTATGGTGCAAAACTGATTTCGTCTGTATACACATTGTTTACCGTAGCACGAATTTGAGCAAATTTCTTCAAATCGTCTTTGTATCGATTGATTTTTTCTTCGGAAACCTTTTTATAAAAATCTACTGTAGCCAATGCCATTTTCAATACTTTGGCAAATTGACTAAATTTTTCGTAAAACGATTCTCTCAATTCAATATCCGACAAATAGGCTACAAATTCTTCTAAGTCGTTTTTGTTTTTTACAGAATTGAAATGTGCCAACAAATCGGCGTACAATTGTGGCAATTTATCGACTTTGGCTGCAATATGCGTCAGTGTATTTTGTATATCCATTTTTTCTATGGCATCTTCTTCGTTGGAATAGGTAGCCAAGGCTTCTTCCAACTCTTGCATAATCCCTGCATAATCGATTACAAATCCGTAATCCTTGCCCGGATACACTCGATTTACTCTGGCAATGGCTTGTAACAGTGTATGCTCTCGTAATTTTCTACACAAATACATCACAGTAGTACTAGGCACATCAAAGCCAGTAAGCAATTTGTCTATCACAATGAGCAATTCGATGCTTTCGCCTTTTTCATATTGCTGTATGATGGCGTTTTCTATGTCTTTGCCATACTTTGTTTTCAGCATTTCGTAGTATTGTACCACTTCGCTCGAAGTACTGCTGTGTACATCTTCATTGTTTTCTCTGGTATCGGGTGGCGACATTACCACTTCGGTTTTTACCAAACCTATAGCATCAAAGGCTTTTTTGTACTTCACAGCAGTGAGCTTGTCTGGACAAACGACCATACCTCTAAAACCTGAGTGAACCCCTTGCAGATTGACTCCCCAGGTTTGAGAAAAATGTTTGCTAATATCCCATGCAATTTCTGTGATGTTTTGCTCGGTTTTGGAAATCAATTGGGCGTTGTTGGACTTGCGTTTGAGTTCCATTTTGTGATAGTCAGACAGACCTTCGGATACGCGGTCAAATCCTCTGTCGATCATTTTTTGATTGATTTCTTGCAACGCCAATCGTCCTTCGTACAAAATAGGTACAATCGCCTTGTCTTCTACCGCTTCTACGATGGTGTAGGTATCGATGATACCACCAAATTTTTGTGCAGTAGATTTTTGTTTTTTCATCAAAGGCGTACCTGTAAACACTATAAAACAAGCGTTTTCCAATATGCGTTCCATATTGGTATTGAAAACACCGTATTGGGTGCGGTGTGCCTCGTCTATCAACACAAATACATTGGGATGGTCGAGTGGCTTTTTGCCCATTTTCTTTACCGCTGCCTGAAACTTATTGACAATCGTAGTGGTTACAAAATCGCCATCGCTTTTCAACAAATTGACCAAATGTTTGCCCGAACTGGCGTTGATAACATCGATTTCTACTTTTTTTAGTGTAGCGGTAATCTGATTGTCGAGTTCTTCTCTATCTGTTACCACCACTATCAACGGATTGATTATAGTTTCTTTTATTTTGCGTGCCAACATTGCCATAGTCAGTGATTTTCCACTACCTTGCGTATGCCATACCACTCCCCCTTTTCGTTTGCCGTTTTCTATGTGTTGTATGCGGTCTATGATTTTGTTTATGGCAAAAAACTGTTGAAATCTCGCTACTTTTTTCAATACACCTCCTTCAAAAACCACAAAATCTTTTACAAGACTCAATAGTCGTTCTTTGCTAAAAAGTCCGTAAATCATGGTATCTTGAGCGGTGATGCCTACTGTATGTTGGTATTTTTCTTTGTATTGCAAAAAATCGGAATTTCTGCGAAGTTTGCTCTGAAAAAACACCTTGCTTTCGTCTGTTTTTGATAGCTCTTGATTGACCAATGTAGGCAAGTTTTGCAAATACTGTGGTTGTTTTTCTTTCCACACCGACCAAAATTCTTCTTTGGTGTTGGTGGTAGCATATTTGGCTTCGGTGAGTGAGATACTTCCCAATAGCTGACAATAGACATAGAGCGGTTGTATGCCGTTTTCCATCTGATTTCTCAGGTGTTGCGAGATGGCTTCACGCGTGGGTTCTTTGATTGTAGGACTTTTAGACTCGATGACCGCCAGCGGAATACCGTTTACAAACAGTACCAAATCGGGTCTATAGCTGTCTTTACGCCCCATACGCGTTACGGTAAACTCTTCTGTTACATGAAACACATTGTTTTCTATACAATTCCAGTCGATGTATTGCAGGGTGTGGCTCTTGCGGTCGCCGTCTATACTTTGCTCCAATGCACAACCAAAACGCAATAGGTTGTAAATGCTATTGCAGGCGTGTACAAAACCATCAGACAAAGGTATTTCTTTGAGTTTGTCTATGGCACGGAGGATATTGGCATCGGTAAAATCTGCCTGTTTGCTACCAATTTTTATGGTATTTATTTTTTGCAATTGTGTACGCAATATATCGGTGAGCAGCACATTGCTTTCTCTACCTTCACGAGCCGAGAGAGCTTCGCTTGGGGTGAGGTATTGGTACCCGAGGTCGATGAGTAACTTCAGTGCGGGTAATTGTGCGGTATTATCTTCTGTAAAAAACATTTTTTTATTTATTTTTATTTTTTTCACCACTGAGAATCAGAGATTTTTTAGGAATCAGAGACGCTTCGCTTTAGAAGAAACCAAAGACGCTATACTTTTTTAAACACATAGACATCATAGTTCACATAGTTTTCGATTAGCTTCGCTCAGTCGGACAAGTCCTCGCCTCTCAATTGCCTGTCTCGAGATATTGGGGATCAATTCTCAATTCTCAACCGTTTCTTTCCCGTAAGCAATTGTTGCATAAGGGCTTTTTTCTGCTGTTGGTATTGCACGAGCAATTGTTTTTGCAATGCCAATTCCTCATCTGCCGTGGACAATACCTCTGCGATAGCGATTTGTTCTTCTATTGATGGAAGAAAAATATTCATTTCAGATAAAGTTGATAAAACTATATATGGTGTATTCCCTTCTTTTTTTTCCGAAAAAATTCTTCTATGCAAAAACTTTTCAAGAAAGTATTTAACAAATAATATATTTTGATTAAATGTATCTAAAACATAAGTTCTCTGATACGCATTAAATTTACCTTTATAATAATGAATATATCCAACATGGGCACCATTTCCAGAGATCAATAACGCTTCTGTATCAAACGCATATTCATTAATGCGATAAAATTCTTTTGCACAAGTGTAAAATCGATATTTACCATTTTCACGCATAGCATTAGCATCCAATCTTCCTGTGGTTATTTCACACACCTCCCCCAATTTCACTTCTTTCCAGGGGTGTGAAAAAGGTTGGTTGTTTTTGGGGTTTAGGAGTCTTTTTTTGCCGGTGAGCAGCTGCTGCATGAGGGCTTTTTTTCGCTGTTGCAGAGCGTTGATGAGTTGGCTTTGCTTCTCGATGGCGATATCCCAAGTGCTGAGACAGGCAGCAATTGCCTCCTGCTCGGGTAAGGGAGGGAGGGGGAGTTGGAGGTTGCAATACTCTCTACTATTTATACCAGGTTGTCCACTCCTCATAGAAAATACATTTACCCAATTCCAATATTTATTTGTTTGAGTAAATATTTTCAAATAATATGGAAATATTTTTTTTTCATCAACTCTAAATCTAATTAAGAAACCAGCGAAAACTAAATCTCCATTTAATTTTGAATTATGCAAATATGTTTTTCCAACAGAAGCACCTGTTCTAGCAAAAACAAAATCATTGTTTTTTAAGATAAAATTTTTATAATTTACATCATCAACAGAAACTTTATTTTTATCACAATAATTTCCTTCCTCATCAATATCGGTTATTCTTAAATATGTAGGTAAACCATCAGAATATTCAACTGCACTTGCATTAATACCATAATCTCCTTGAATGATAGAAATCTCCCCCAGTTTTTTCACTTCCCAGTCATTTGGGATTCGTCCGATGCTTGTATGTTTGTATGTTTTGTTCATTATTAACATTTAACCCCTATGGGGCATTATCAATTATTAAAACTGCTGTAAATACTCTTCCATTTGCGATTGTACGGTAGCGATTTGCTTTTTGAGGTCGGAGATTTGCTGTTGTACGGCTTCCAAGTCTATGGTCTCCTCTTCTTCGTAGGTATCTACATAGCGAGGTATGTTGAGGTTGTACTCGTTTTCGCGTATTTCTTCTATATCGGCGATGTAGGCATATTTTTCTTCTACTACTCCTGTCGCGTGGTCGTGGTCGTGAAACTGCGTATAGGTCTGCACGATGCGGTCTATGTGCTGCTCTCCCAAGATGTTTTGGTTTTTACCTGGTACAAAATCCTTGCTTGCGTCTATAAACAATACCTTATTTTTGTTTTTCTTGTCTTTGTTGAAAAGTACAATGGCAGCTGGGATACCTGTGCCAAAAAACAAGTTGGACGGCAAACCAATTACGGCTTCCAACAAGTCTTCTTCCAACACTTTTCGGCGTATCGTGCCCTCGGCTGCTCCTCTAAACAATACACCATGAGGGATGACTACTCCTGCTTTTCCGTGTGCGTTGAGCGACTCTATCATGTGGGTAATAAACGCCCAATCTCCTTTCGACTTTGGTGGCAATCCTCTCCAAAAGCGGTTGTAAGGGTCGTTTTGAAGCTCTTCGGCTCCCCATTTGTCCAACGAAAACGGCGGATTGGCTACTACGGTATCAAATTTCATGAGTTGGTCGCCTTCTTTGTGCTTGGGATTTCGCAAAACATCGCCCCAACGAATAATGGCACTGTCGTATCCGTGTAGGTACATGTTCATCATTGCCAATGCCCAAGTGCTACCGTTTACTTCTTGCCCATAGAGCGAAAAGTTTTTGTTTCCTACCTCTTTTCCTGCTTTGATGAGCAACGAACCCGAACCACAAGTAGGGTCGTAGATACGCGAACCTGGTTGGGACTTGGTGAGTTTTGCCAAGAGTGTAGAAAGCTCTGCTGGTGTAAAAAACTCTCCTGCTTTTTTCCCAGAATCTGCGGCAAAGTTGGCAATCAAAAACTCATATGCTCCACCGATCACATCGTTGTTTTCCAAATTGGCTTGCGAAAGGTTGAGGGCTTTGAAATCTGCCAAAAGGTTTTTCAATCGCGTACATTTGTCTTTAGAATCGCCCAAAGTTGAGGAATTGAAATCAATGTTGTTGAAAATATTAGAGCCGTCGTATCCGCCCAATTTTTCGCGGTTGGCCTCTTCCAATTCTGCCAAAGCATGGTTGATTTTCTCCCCTATTTTTGGGTCGTTGCGATGCTCGTACAAGTAATCAAAACTCGACACTTCTGGCACGATAAATCGCTCACGCACCAAGGCACGGTGTATTCTCTCTTCGTTGCCGTTGTATTGGCGGCTGTATTCCTCTCGTTTTTCGTTATACACATCGGTTACATACTTTAGAAACAGCATAGTAAGTACATAATCTTTGTATTGCGATGGGTCGATAATTCCACGGAAAGTATCACAGGCTTTCCATACAATGTTGTTTACATCTTTTTGAGTGATTTTTTGTGTCATTTTATTATTTTTTGTTTTTTTATAATACTTTTTATTACTTTTTATTACTTTTAGATACTTTTTATAATACTTTTTATTACTTTTAAATACTTTTTATTACTTTTAGATACTTTTTATAATACTTTTTATTACTTTTAGATACTTTTTATAATACTTTTTATTACTTTTAGATACTTTTTATAATACTTTTTATTACTTTTAGATACTTTTTATAATACTTTTTATTACTTTTAAATACTTTTTATTACCTTTGTACTATTAAAGGATTGGGCATTTCCCGGTCGGCATTAAAACTTTGGTCTTTACCAAGGTTTTTTGCTTTTTATATAGGAAATATTTTTATTCTTCTGATTTTATTTTTTACAATGTCATAAGCAACATTATTTTGTTCAGGTCGTAAATAATGTATTCCGATAGGTCGAGCTGTAAGATCTGCTAATTGCAACCCACAAGAATTTGATTTTTTATCGGCAAAAATGGGAATGAATTTGATTTTTGAAAAATCACAAGGAGTACTTATTGTATGTTCAACCTTTGGATTACAAATTCTCAAAAACTCCAACTCTAAATCCTTATCTTCATTTTGTCCTCTTTTTTCAAAAATTACTCGCACCTCCTTTCCTTCTTGATTTTGATTTCTCAAAAAATATAATAACCTTTCAAGACCATATCGCAAAGCAATATTATATGGATTATGGGTCTAATGTATTTGCTACTCAATTTTTCTTTATCAATAATCACCGCAAATAATTCGACAGGGGTATTTTCTACAACATTACTTATACTTCTTAAAAAATTATTTCGAAAATCTTTATCAATTCGTAGAAAAGAAAAATCTCCTTTTTGTTTTCTTATGTGATGTTCATGTAAAATGATTTGATCATGACCAAAAAAATCAAATTTAAATTTTTGTAACAATGGAACAGCCTCTTGAATATAAGTATCAATTTTAAAACAACAGAAAACTAAAACAAACAAAGGATAATCTTTATCAATGCTTGTCAATCCATGGTCTCCAGATTCATCTACATAAACAATAAAATCACTAGTATTCATAATCACAACATTTCAAACATTTTTGCATCGTAATATAGTGTTTCCAATTCCAACAATTGTTGCATCAGTTGTATTTTCTTGTTTTTAAGAGTATCCAACGCAACGATTTTTTGTTGAACCTCTAAAGGAGGAATGGAAATTTCCAATGTAGAAAAATCTTTCAATGAAATAGCGGGCATCGTTTGGGTAAACATTTTGGATTCGAACATCTTTAACACTTTTGGATGATTGAGATACCACAAGACATATTCAGGCAAGACATCATCTGATAGTACTGTCAAAACCAAAAACACCGAACTGGCGATGCAATGTGGATATTCTCCTTTGAACTGCACAGCAAAAAAACGCCTTCCTTTTGCATTGAAAAGGAGATCGCCTTTTTGCAAATAGTTTTTTTCAAATACAGGTTTGTATAGAGCGTTGGGTTGTAAATCCTTGGCTAAATTTCCCTGCGTATCAAAATCCGTCGTATTCAAAAGATATACAAATACCTCGGTCAGTTCGTTCAAATCAGAATTTGTAGTCCTTGGAACAATCATTCCCGAACGAATGTTTACCACCTCAGATATTTTTACTTTTTTACTCATAGTATTTTTTGTACTAAATTTTAGTTTGCAAATATAGACAAACTTTTATTATATAACAAAACTTTTTATAGTATTTTTTGTACTATGTAAAAAAACAAAAATATAGATTTTTAACTCAACAGTTTTTACTTTGTGTATTGTTTGTAATGTGTTAGAAAAAAGAAAAAAATCTATGATTATCTGTGTCATCTACGAGAGTTTTTAACCACATAGAATCATAGTTTACATAGTTTATTCTCTACAATACAGTCTATGATTCCCCTGTTGAATGTGAAATTATTCAACAGGGGAAACTCAAAAAGCGAGTGTCTAAATTTTATTCATAAAGTTTTTTCTATGTTTCTACTGTATTCTTTGTGGTAAAAAAATGACCTTCCTCACAAGTGTAAAATCAGCGTTAATTACCGAAATATACGAGAGAACTCTATAAGCGGAGCGTCTCTGTTTCTCCGATATAAAAAATAAAAAAACTTTGGTGAGATGCTTGACAGCATAACATACTGGGGTGTAAACTGTTTCTCAGTGGTAAAAAAAATCTATGGTAAAAAACAAAAAAAACTCCGCCAAATCTTTAAAAGACTCTAGGCGGAGTTTACTATTTTATTAAAACTCATAAATCAGCAAACCGTTTCTAAATTTTGGTTCGATGTAGGTACTTTTCGGTGGCATGGTTTCTTGTGCATCAGCCAATTGTTTGATTTGCTCTATTGTAGGCGGATACAAAATAAAACCTACTTTGTAATCTTCGTCGTCTATAGATTTTTTTAACTCAACCAACCCTTGATTTCCAGGTATGTACGAAATTCGGCTATCGGTACGCAAATCTTCTATTCCCAGAATGGGATGCAATACCAAATCATACAATAGCTGTGCGTCTAATTGACTGAGTATTGGGGCATTTTCATCGGGTATGTCTTTCAGCTTCAAATGATAAAACACACCGTTGAGATACATTCCAAAGGAATGCATTTCTGTAGGTTTCCAAAAATCGTGTACGCGTTCTACTGTAAAATGCTGTTGCAACATTTCTACAAATTCCACAGAAGAAAAACCGTTCAAATCGTGTATCAATCGATTGTATTCGTTGATTTTCAAATTGTTTTCACTTATCAAATAACTCATACAATAGTGCATAGCTTCACTTGCCTTGCTTCCCTCCTCTTCCAACAGCATTTGCGAAGTTGCCAATCGGTGGTGTCCGTCGGCAATGTAGAGCGTATCGGTTTCTTTGAATGTCTTTTGCAAGAAATCAATCCCTTCTTTTGTATCAATTTTCCACACTATATGTCGCTCTTTGTTGGTGGTAGAAAAATCATACAATGGCAAAAGGCATTTTTTTGTGTGGTCTATCCATTCTTGAAGCGAAGGATTTTCCTTGTACATAACCAATACAGGTTCGGTATTGAATTGTGTAATTTGAAAGTAATTTTTCAAATTTTGCACACGATAATCCAAAGTATTTTCGTGTTTTTTAATCAAATTGTCTTGATAATTCTTCAGCGAAGCACCCACTACTATTCCTGTAAACGAATGTTTGGCTGTTTGAATTTCGTACAGAAAAAAAGCCTCTTCTTTGTCTTTGATAAAAATCCCTTTGTCTTTGAAATCGGCATATTTTGTTCCTACAATCTTAAATCGTTTGTCTGGAGAAATTTTCTCTTGATTGACAAACGCAGGATTGATGATATGCAAAAACGAAAAAGGGTTGAAATCAAGCCATGAAGCCAACTCCGCCGCCGAATATTCATCGTACGAACGCGTAGTAACCAACGACACTTTGTCTGAAGTTGGTCTCACAGCTCGAAAAGGGGTTATTTTTATCATTTCTCAAACATTTTCGCAACTTTCTCTGCTTTTTTGCTTTCTGAGTAGTCGTAGAAACCTTCACCTGATTTCACACCCAATTTTCCAGCCATTACCATATTTACCAATAGCGGACACGGTGCGTATTTTGGATTTTTAAATCCGTCGTACATCACATTCAAAATCGACAAACATACATCCAGACCGATGAAATCTGCCAATTGTAGCGGTCCCATTGGATGTGCCATTCCCAATTTCATCACAGTGTCAATTTCTTGAACTCCTGCTACTCCGTTGTATAAAGTTTCGATAGATTCGTTGATCATTAGCATCAAAATACGGTTTGCTACAAACCCTGGGTAATCGTTTACCTCTACTGGCACTTTTCCTAATTTTTTAGAAAGCTCCATAATCGTTTCGGTAACTTGGTCTGTAGTGTTGTATCCGCGGATGATTTCCACCAATTTCATAATCGGCACAGGATTCATAAAGTGCATTCCAATCACACGAGAAGGGTTGTTTACAACCGATGCAATTTGTGTAATCGAAATCGAAGAAGTATTGGTAGCCAAAATGATATTTTCGTCGCAAATTTCGCTCAATTGTCTGAAAATGTTCAATTTCAACTCTACATTTTCAGTAGCAGCTTCCACCACCAAATCGGCATTTACCACACCGTCTTTGATGTCTGTGTAAGTGATGATGTTTTCAATCGTAGCCTTTTTATCAGCCTCAGTGATGCTTCCTTTGGCAATCATACGATCAAGGTTGGTCGCAATGGTCATAATACCTTTTTCCAAAGATTTTTCGTTTATGTCGATCAAACAAACTTTAAAACCATTTTGAGCAAAAGTATGAGCAATTCCATTACCCATAGTACCTGCTCCAATTACTGCGATATTTTTCATGATAAATTTTTTCTATTTGATTAATTTGTTGGCAAAAGTACGAAAAGATTAAATTTTCTCCGTCAAAATCACAATTTTTTCATCGTTTTTATTGGTGGTAAAAAAAGCATAAATGTCTCCTCCGTCTTTTATTTTGTATTTTTTTCTGAGTTCTTCTACTGATAAATGAAAGTTTCTCGTGGTTACATTCATCTTTTTTCCTTCCAATTGTTTTTTGATTTCTTTTTTGGAAAAAGGAAAAATTTCATTGATTTTGAATACTCTACCTGGAAAATCTGTTTTTTCTTCCGAAGTATAAAGATGCGAATGTCGGTGCAATTTATCAACCGGAAAAACAGCTGCCAATCGATTGAATAAACCTGTTTTCAATACTGCACTAAAAGGCTCGTAAAGATATTTCATTGGAAGAGAAAGATTTACACACTCTCTTTCATCTAAAATATGTGTAAATTCTACTACTTTTTCTGGAGTAATATTTACAGCCGAAATTTCAATGATTTTAGACTCTTTTTCCAAAACCCAAAGCAATTCTTTTACTTCGTTTTTGTACGCCAAAACATAGATTTTATTGACGCTTTTCAATTGAGAAATTCCGTCAAAAATATCGACCATTGGCGAAGTTTTCACAATCACTTTATTGGCTTTTTGCAAAAATAAATTCTTTGAAGTAGTGATGTTTGGCGTACAATCTTCAAAGAGAAACACTTTATTTTTGTGTTCATCTCTTCTAGCAGGATCTACATAAATACAGTCGAAAGTTTGTGTGGTTTGGGCTAAATATTCCAAGCTATCACCTACCACACACTGAATGTTTTTTGCACCTAAAAGTTGAAAATTGTATGCTGCAATTTGCGATAAATCTTCGTTCCATTCGCAGTGAATGACTTCTTCAAATTGTTGGGCAAAATAATAGGTATCTACACCCAATCCGCCTGTCAAATCGATGAGTTTTTTTCCTGAAAACAATTGCGATTTGTATTGAGCAATAGCTTCCGAGGAAGTCTGCTCAACCGATACTAAGGAAGGAAAAATCGTTTGAGTATGATTGTACCAAGTGGGCAATTTTGTTTTTGCTTTTTGTCGGGCTGCAATCTGATTGATAATCCATTTCCAATCAAAATATGGAAAAGGATTTTTTTTCAATGCCAATTGTTGCACATTGCTATCCGTCGATTGCTGAATGAAATCGACAATCTCAGTAGGAATATCTGCTTTATAGTTCTTCATTTCCATATACAAACGAATGACAAGCCACAATTGCAGCGGTTTCTGTACGCAAACGCGTAGCTCCTAAAGTTACTGGCTTAAAGCCTTTTTCGAGAGCTAATGCTATTTCTTTGGGACTAAAATCTCCCTCTGGTTCAATTAATAAAGTGTATTTTTGCTTTGGCGAAAAGCTATTTTTCAAAGGTGTTTTGTGCAAGTCGTCGCAATGTGCGATAAACAATTCGCCTGTATGAGTTTGATTTAGAAAATCTTTCAACAAAATTCCCTCGTTTAGCACAGGCACAAACGACTGATTGGACTGCTTTACAGCCGACAAAATGATTTTTTCAAATCGTTCGTTTTTTATTACTTTTCTTTCGGAATGTTCGCAAAAAATCGGCGTAATTTCGTCGATACCGATTTCGGTAGCTTTTTCCAAAAACCATTCGTAGCGTTCGTTCATTTTGGTAGGAGCAACTGCCAAATGAATGTAAAAATCTTTAGCTTTTTGTTGGTCAATCGAAAGAATCGTTACTTCACATTTTTTCTCCAATGCCATAGAGATTTCTGCAGAAAAAAACAAACCTTTTCCGTTGGTAATGTGGAGTATATCGCCTTCTTTTTTACGTAATACTTTTACGATATGTTTGCTCTCTTCTTTGTCGAAAGCAAAGTTTTTTGACTGATCGTTTAGTTCTGGTGCAAAAAATAGTTGCATGGGATAAATAAAGGGATAAATGTGTATGTTTTGATAATTTCAAAAATAACAAAAAGTTTCTTTTTACAGAAACTTTTTGCTGTATTTATTCGTTTAATGAATGAAAGTAGAAATCACTAAAAATCAACTTTTCCTATAGATTGTTTCCTCAAATAGAGATTTCCATTACTTAAAATATACTCTTCCTGAACCTTTGTGAGTTACTTGTCTTTTTTGAGGATTTCCGTAAACTTCCACATCGCCAGATCCTTTGATAGCTGCCTTTACATTTTGAGTAACATAGGCTTCGGCATCACCCGAACCATTGACATTTATATCGGCTTGTTTTGCTATCATTTTTTTGGCATCAATATCGCCCGAACCGTTGACACTTACAGTAAGTTTTTCTGCCGAACCATAAGCCTCGATATCTCCCGAGCCTTGAACAGTCAAATCTACTGTTTTTGCATTGACATTTACAGATATATCCCCTGAACCGTTTACTACACAATTCATAGACGAAACGTCCAAAGTAGTTTTCATTTCTATATCTCCTGAACCCTTTTGAACGATTTCTTTCAACTGATTGGTAACGGGTACATAAATCACAATTTTGTTGTTTGAACGAAACTTGTAATTTGACTTAACCGAAATGGTCAGTTTTCCTCCTTCAAACGTTGTCTTAATATAAGGAACCAAATTGTCCGGAGCTTCAATATTGATTTTTCTTTCTGGAGAATCAATCAAATGAACATCAAAACTCGTCTTGTTTTCTATTTTTGAGAAAGCTTGCCATGGGCGTTCCTCAATAATAATTGAACCATTTGTTGAAATCGAATGATTGGTTGTTACGATTTCATCTCTTGAAATTGTATCACTTTTTGAAGGGAGAGAATTTCCACATGCTATTGCCATTACAACAAACGAAATAAAAAATAGTTTTTTCATATTTGTATGTTTTTCCGTAAAGTTACAAATTATTTAGATACATTGTTACAAAACAACACAATATTTTTTTTAAAAAAATTTTGCTCTCTGTAAGTTCATATTTTCTGAACAAACCAAACAAAATTTATATAAAAAGATTTTCTTTTTTTTGTCTTATAACTTACAAAAAATCACACAGAAATCCTCGGAAATGCCACCGTAGTTAAATCAGCAAATTGATGGTTTAAATATTTAAAATAACCCACGATACCAATCATAGCCGCATTATCTGTCGTGTATTCAAATTTGGGAATAAACACCTTCCATTGATGTGTTTTTTCTCTATCATACAAGGCTTTACGAATACCACTATTGGCAGAAACTCCACCACCAATTACAATAGATTGTATGCCTGTGTGAGCAACAGCTGCCGAAATTTTATCCATCAAAATAGATACAATTGTATGCTGAATTGACGCACAAATATCCGCTAAATTTTCCTTGATAAAGTTAGGATTTCCCTTGCTGTTTTTCTGCAAAAAATACATGATTTGTGTTTTCAATCCGCTGAAACTAAAATCCATTGCCTCTACTTTGGGCTTGGTAAATGTATAGGCTTTCGGATTGCCTTCTTTGGCATATTGGTCTATAAATGGACCTCCAGGATATGGAAATCCTAATAATTTTGCTGTTTTGTCATACGCCTCTCCTATGGCATCATCGGTGGTTTCGCCCAACAATTCCATCTTGTCATGCGAATGTACTTTGATTATCTGCGTATGTCCACCACTGATAGTTATACCCAAAAAGGGAAATGTAGGTTTTTCCTGACCTTCTTCTATAAAATGTGCCAAAATATGTGCGTGCATGTGATGTACCGCAATCAACGGAAGGTCTAATGCCATCGCCATCGATTTGGCAAACGAACTCCCCACCAACAGCGACCCCATCAATCCGGGGCCTTGTGTAAAGGCTATTGCTGATAGTTGATGTTTGCTGATACCTGCCTTTTGCAACGCCACTTCTACCGTAGGTACAATATTGCTTTGATGAGCTCTTGATGCCAACTCGGGTATCACACCGCCGTACTGCTCGTGAATGTCTTGTTTAGCAACCACATTGCTCAATACTCGGTCGTTGTGCATCACAGCAACGCCTGTATCGTCGCACGAACTTTCTATAGCTAAAATATAAATGGGTGGATTTGTATTCATCAAAATAAACTTTTTGCAAAGATAGGAATTTAACACCAAGTTTTACCTTGGTATAAGTTGTAATACAATGAGTAGTCCGATGAAATTGGCAATATTTTTATTGTTTTTTTACTCTACTATCCTATTTTGATAGTATCTTTGTGCAAAATTAATATTCAATGCAATTTGTATTAGCAAAAATAGTCTATAGCTTCCTCATACTGATTTCTTTACTACCCTTTCGATTGTTATATGTACTTTCGGATGTAGTGTATTTCTTATTGTATCGAGTGATAGGCTATCGAAAAAAAGTAGTAAGAGCCAACATAAAAATTGCATTTCCAGAATATACTACTTCCCAAATCATAGCCATCGAAAAAGAATTTTACAAGCACTTCTGTGATATGTTTTTAGAAATGATAAAAACCTTGTCTATTTCTAAAGAAGATTTGCTCAAAAGATATACATTTTCAAACATCAAATTGCTAAAAGAATACGAAGCTAAAGGAAAAAGTATCGTTTTGATGATGTCTCACTATGCCAATTGGGAATGGTCTATGGCTCTAAATCACTACCTTAGTTTTCAAGGGTACGGAATTTACAGACCGCTACAAAACGGTCATTTTGACAAGATTGTTCGAAACATTCGTTCACGTTTTGATACAGAATTGATTTCTGCTTATTCATTAGCAAGAGAAATGAGAAATCACGATAGAAAAGGCACCAAAGGGGTGTATCTTTTTATCAACGACCAAACGCCTATGCTGCGAAAAAATCAATATTGGCAGGATTTTTTTGGTATCAACGTACCTGTATTTGACGGGGCTGAACATATTGCCATCAACCTCGATATGACGGTGTTGTTTCTCAAAGTAAAAAAGGTAAAAAGAGGATATTATTCGGCCGAATTTATAGAAATTACAGACCAAGCTTGTGATACTTCAGACCATTTTATCACTCGTAAATTTATCCAATTAGTTGAGAATCAAATTAAAGAAGAACCCAAATTTTACTTTTGGACACACAAACGATGGAAACATCAAGGAAAGAAGTAAGTAAATAGTAAAAAGTAAATAGTAAGTAGAACCCGTTTTGGACGGGACAGGTAAAGTTATGATAAAAATAGGAGATAAAATCCCTGCTTTCAAAGCAATCAATCAAGAGGGAGAAACAGTTTCATCTGAACAATTTTTAGGAAAGAAATTAGTGTTGTTTTTTTATCCAAAAGCAAGTACTCCTGGTTGTACAGCTCAGGCATGCAACCTCAGTGAAAACTACGAAATATTGCAAAAACAAGGGTATAATGTACTTGGCATCAGTGCTGATGATGTAAAAAGACAAAAGAATTTTCACACAAAAAACAAATTAACATACGATTTAATTGCTGATACTGAAAAAGAGATTATAGAAAAATTTGGCGTATGGCAATTGAAAAAATTTATGGGAAAAGAATATTTTGGTATTGTCCGTACTACGTTTCTCTTTGACGAAAACAGCATTTGCACCAACATCATCGAAAAAGTAAAAACCAAAGCACACGCTGAGCAAATTTTAGCTTAAAAACAAAAAGGCTGTCCTTTTCGGACAGCCTCTGCTTTATCTTATTTCATCAAATCTGCTATCTGATGATACAATTCGCCATTGCTAAAAAATGCACCTTGACGGATGATTTCAAACAATTCGCCGTTTCGGTCTTCGCCAAATGTCTTTGCTCCTTTGCGTATTTCTACCTCTGGGCTAAACATATTTTCACTCAACCATTCCAATCCTTCTTTTTTAAGGAAGTCCACCGAGGTATTTTCTGTTTTCAATACCACTGTATCAATCGATGTTTCGTCAAATCTAAACAAGAAGATGTGATTTTTTGAAAAATGTTCCATATAGCGAGCTGCCGTCAGTGCTCCTTCCCATACCAAATCAGAAAACACATTCAACTCCTCCTCTGCTACCTCAGGTTTATTTTTTTTCAAATCTTCCCACTCTTCCTTATCTATTTGTTGTGAAGCCAAAAAATTGGCAAATTCTACATGCAACTCTTCCAATTGCTCTTTAGTCAATCGTGTATATTTCATTTCTATTGTTTTTTAGGCTATAATAAAATCAATGTGAAACAATTCGTAGATTTTTCTCACGCATTTCCTCACTAGTAAGAGGGAAGTCTCCGAAAACTTTCGGGAGAGTCTATGAGAAAGGGTGTTGTATTTAACACAAATTTTCTCAGATTTATTTTCTAAAATGATTTTTAAGAAAACTGTACTTAAAAAGATTAAACCTACGGTTTAAAGCAGATAACCTCAGATTCTGTTTTTTTGATAATTCAAAAAAACATCTGTGAAAATCAAATCAATTCACAGAGAATTTTAAAATTTGTTCTCATCTGCGTAAAATTCTATTCACAAAAATTCTACTAATACCGTTTTTTATAATATGTAAAACATCAATCCTAAATGCAAACCTTTAAAAGACGGTTCGTTCATCACCGTATTGGCTTTGTACATAGGCGTAAAAGTGTATCCTATCTGCATATTCCACGTATTAAAACCTGTTACGATATAGGCAGTTATCAAACCTTTATTGATGTTTTTATCTTGTGTGTGTGTATAATCTCCGTACGAACCCGAATACTTTGTACGATAAGAATATATATAACTGTATTTCAATCCAGTATAGATACGCCAAAACTTATGTGATTGTACGGTAGAAGTACGCCAGCGAAACTCAATAGGAAATTCGATCGCCCAATAGCGTTGACCATTTGACTTGTAAAAATCTCCTACTTCATAATCGCTTTTTTCAGGATTGATTACAAACAAATTATTATTTACGGATTGAAAAGCAATGCCCACACCTGGTGCAATCGACCATCTACGGTCTTTGCTCACAGGAATATCTCTCAAAAATCCCGCTTGCATACCCACAGAAATTCCATTTTGCTTATAGCCAGTGGGCGTATCCATAGTATAAATATGCGAAACACCTGCGTAAAAATGATCCTCTCTATAGAGCGAATCGACCACTTTAACTGTAGGCTCTATCGGTTTGTCTTTTTTCTGTGCTATTCCAGCAAAACTGAGGAATAGACACGTAATCCCAACTATTTTTTTCATAATAAAAGGTTTTTTATAAGAAAAAACAAACGAGACAATTTCTATAAAAAAATCATCTCGTAATTATTTTTTAGTACATAGCATCGTACCCATAATCATCGTACCCACCTTCTTCTTCACCAAAATATCCGTAGTCGTCATCGTCGTAATCATCGTCAAATTCACCAAAGATATCGTCGTTGTTTACATCCAATGCAAATGATTTTTCGGGTGCTTCGTCTGGTAATACTCCATGTGCAAACAACAAAGTAGGCAATTCTTTTTCAGAGCTATCTTCTTCGCTTTCGATAGACGCCAATTCTACAAAAAATGTCCAATTTACAAACGGATCATAGATGTACAAAATCTTTGTTTGGTCTTCGTGCAACAAATCTTTGATTGCAAAATCTGCCATCGTTTTTTGTTCTCCCGGCACATCTCCCATATCAAACAAAGCAATTTCTTCGTCCAATTGTTCCCAATTGTCTTCGCACAAGAAAAACGAACCTCCTTCGCTCCCATCAAATCCAAAAGCGTTGATGATTGTATTGTGCAAATCTTCTAAACTATCAGAGTCTTTGATTGCAATATCTCTCAATACATCTTCTTCTGTATCGAGTATTACTCTAAATTTATATACCATTGTCTATATTTTAGGATATAAGATACATTCAAAATGAAAATGCCCGAAAAGTCAAAATTGGATAAAAATAGGTCATTTATGCTTACATTTTTTAGACGATTTATTTTTCGGTTACTTATTTTTAACCTGTAAATCATCCTATAAAAAAATGACAATTGTTTGATTTTTCAGACATTAACTATTGAAAATTATTTCAAATTCTTGATAATTTCGTCAATTTTTTCTTTTTCTTCCAAAGCCAATGCTCTATCTACTAAGATACGTCCGCTGTGCTCGTCTGTCATAATTTTCTTACGAGTAGCGATTTCTAACTGTACCTGCGGTGGGATGGTAAAGAACGAACCAGCAGAAGCATTTCTATCGATAGATACTACAGCCAATTTGTTTTTCACACCACTTCTGATACGTTGATAGGCAGTCAAATAACGCTCTGGAATCAATACAGCAAATTCCTCAGATTTTTTGATCAAAGCAGATTCTTCTTTTTCTGTTTCAGAAAGCAATGTGTTCAATTCTGCTTCTTTGTGTGCCAAGTGCTGTGATTTATCGTTTAGTTTTTGAGTATTTTGCGTAATCAAATCTTTTTTGTGCTCGATAGACACTTTCATTTCTTTGATTTTCTTTTCAGCCAACTCAATTTCCAATTCTTGGAACTCGATTTCTTTTGTCAAAGCGTTGAACTCACGGTTGTTGCTTACTTCTTTTTGTTGTTCTGTATATTTTTTGATAGCTTCTTTAAATCCATCAATTTCGTTTTTCTTTGCTTTGATTTGGAAATCGATTTGCTCTACATCATTGCTCAATTTTTCCAAACGTGTAGTCAATCCTGCTACTTCGTCTTTCAAATCTTCTACTTCCAATGGTAGCTCTCCTCTCATATTTCTGATTTCATCAATACGAGAATCAATCAATTGTAAATCGTACAAAGCTCTTAATGTTTCTTCTACTGTTTCTGCTTTTTTTGCCATAATTCTTTATATGTAATTGACCGGATTGGTGTTTTTATCTGATAAAATAATTGCAAAATTAGGAAATTTTTTCTTTAGATAATCAAAAATATAATTTTTTACAAATCTTTCGCTTTCAAAATGTCCTACATCTGCCAAAACGATTTGCTGTTCGGCTTGAAAAAAGTCGTGGTATTTCAAATCTGCCGTTATCAATACATCGGCTTTTTGTGCTTTGGCTGCTCCTATCGAAAAACTCCCCGAGCCTCCCAAAACGGCTACTTTCTGCACGTTTTTGTTTAGCAATCCCGAATGTCGCACACAGCCCGTTTGCGTTTTTTCTTTTACGAATTTTAAAAAGCCTACCTCATCCATCGGTGTTGCCAACTCCCCTATCATGCCCAAACCGATTTGCTGGTGTTCGTTTTCGAGTTGAGTAATCTCATAAGCCACTTCTTCGTACGGATGTGCCTGAAACAAGGAGTGCAACACTTTGTTTTTCAAATGTTTTTCAAATACCACTTCGATTTTCGTTTCTTGTACTTCCGTTGGTTGTAACGGTTCGCCTATGGTAGGATTGGTTTCTTCGTTTCCTGTAAAAGTACCTGTGCCTTGCGAAAGAAAACTACAGTTGTAATAATTGCCTATCGCTCCTGCTCCCGCCTCAAACAAGGCAGATTGTACGGATTTTGTAGCTTCATTGGGGCAATAAGTGGTTAATTTGTAGATAAACTCTTTTTTAGGACACAAGATTTTGGTGTTGATGAGTCCCAAAGCGTTGCACAAGATTTTGTTTACCCCCAATGGATGATTGTCCAATCCTGTGTGGAGGGCATAAATCGCAATGTCGTTTTTAATGGCTTTGAGCACCGCTCGTTCTACATAATTTTTGCCTGTGAGCTTTTTCATACCCGAAAAAATAATCGGATGAAAACACACCACCAAATTGCATTTTTTGTCGATTGCCTCGTCGATGACTATTTCCAAGGCATCGTGACACACGAGGATTCCTGTAATTTCTTGTGTGGTATCGCCTACCAAAAGTCCCACATTGTCAAAGTCTTCGGCATAGGCTGTGGGAGCCATTTGCTCGAATGTTGGTATGATTTGAGATAGTTTCACTTTTTATCGTTTTATTTTTTCCAAAAATACGTTTTTTTTTTCATTTTTTACTACGGAGAAACAGAGGCACTCTGCTTATAGAGTTCTCCGGTAGATTTCGGAGATTGACGCTGATTTTACACCTATGGGCTATATTATTTTTGAACCACATAGAAATCAAAGGTATAGTTTATCGTTAGGCAGTTTGACAAACTACTTTACGCACCGCTTATAGTTTGTCAAACTAGAAGCACCCCTATAAAAAACTTCGCCAAAGGTGTGAGCCAAACTGGCATTTACTTTGGCGAAGTTAAATTGCTTGTCCCGAGTCATTCGGGATCAATTATCAATTGTCAATTGTACATTGTACAACGCATACACCCTCTCATTAATTTCCTTATCCGTGGCTGTGATTTGGGTGGTGATGGCTTGGGCTTTTTGTTGCTCCGTGAGGAAGTATTCCTCCCATTCGGCTTCTTCGGAGAGGGAAAGTTTTATTTTGGCTTTAGCGAGTTCTTTGACAAAGGCAGCAAAAGACAGCTCGTGCCAGTTTAGCAGTTTGGTAGAGAGTTTTTCTATCTCAAATTTCCTTAGCAACATCCTTATAAACCTGCCTTTTAGTTCATGTAAATCTTTGTTTAAAGACAACATTTGGTCAGCAAGAGCGATGAAAGGTTGTTGGTCTTCTTCTGATATTTTTGGGATTTTTAATAACTGTAAATCAGTCATTAATATTTGTGGAAATGCTTGTTGATTAGTAATCATACTTTGTTTAACAACATATGATAATAATTCTGAATTCATCAATGCTAAAAGATAAGAAACATTAATACTTTTATCAACTATTGATACTGAATATAATGTACTTTCAGTAAAAGCAATTTCATTTAACAAAGTACAACATAAATAATCTCCCGTTCTTCTCACCATTATCCTTGGGAATACTTCATATTTTTCTTTTTTCTTTGTTCCTCCTGTTATTACAAGATTATCATAATTAGTAAAAAAATTATTTTTAATTGAATATCTGTCAATACAGTTTCCAAGTAGAAACAAATCTGGGGATTCTAATGTTTTTTCACTAAAAATAAAATTCTTTCTATCTTTAACTGCCATTCCTTTAAAACTATCTGCAACATCTGACAACAAAGGAAAATCACATCTATTGTATTTTTCAATTATAGGGTTTTCCTCTTTTATTAAAGGCTTAATTTCTCTTTCTTTTGTAAATAAAAATTCTTCAAAATTAATAACATAATTTTTATCTTTCTTAAATTCAAAAATCATACTCCCTGTTGTTGCATCAGCAAACACCCAATCTTCAAAATAAATAGCTTTATAAATGAAACCATTTTCATTCATAAATTTCACACAATCATCATAACTTCGTGTTCTTAAAAAACCTTCAGGAATAATAAAAGAAATCAAACCATTTTCTTTAACTAAATGAACAGATTTTTCATTAAATAAAGTATATAAATTTTTAGAATTAGCACTTTTAACACTTTGATATTCAACAATATAATATTCAAGCCATTTTCTATCTGTATTATTTTGAGTCATATTCACATACGGCGGATTTCCTATCACCACATCAAAGCCACCTTTTTCAAATACTTGTGGAAAGGCTTTTTGCCAGTCAAAAGCCTTGTCTCCTGCAATTGCTGGGTCAGCAATCAGTGAGTTGCCGCATTGGATATTTTTACTTAAATCGTTGAGCTTTCGGTTCGGTTGTGCAGTACGCAACCATAGAGAAAGCTTGGCGATCTCTACAGATTCTTCGTTTAAGTCCACCCCAAAGAGGTTGTTTTCCAAAATGTGGTTCTCAACTTCGTGAAATTCAAAACCTCCTCCAAAGAGATTGCGTTCCAACTCATCTATATAATGATGCTCGGCAATGAGGAAGTTCAACGCCTCGTTCAGAAAAGCACCACTACCACAGGCTGGGTCTATGATGGTAATCTCCAACAGCCACGCTCTGTAGTCTTTGAGTTTTTGCAGGAGCTGTTCTTTGGTTTTCTTCGTGGCAGTAGCGATGTATTCTTCGTCTATGACGCCCAGTTCGGTTTTCTTTTGCGTACACAGTTTGCCGACCGTATTATCGACAATGTATTTGGTGATGTATTTTGGGGTGTAAAAGACACCGTCGCGTTTGCGTTTTGAAACCGTTGGGGCAAATTGTAATTTGCCCTCTGTTTCGGGCGAATTGCCCATATAATGAGGCGAATTGCTATTCACCCCTACCGACAATGTGGACAAGATCGTTTGCATTTCATCCAATTCGTTTAACGAATTTTCAAATATATGCCCCAAAATATTGACATCTACTTCGCTGTCAAAATCGTATTCGGACAACTTTTTGGTGTGGGTATAGAGCACCTCATCGTCTATTTTTACGGTATCGAGGATTTCGTCGGGCTTGAAGAGTCCGCCGTTGTAGGCAAAAATGCCACGGTCTTGATTTCCCGTATTGAGATACCCAAAATACTGCAAAAATCGATTGTACAAAGGGGTGTAAGCGTCTAATTCTTTGAGTTGTTTCCATTGGGAAAGAATTTTTCGTACGGCATTGGCGGGGAGTAATCCTCGGTCTTCGGCAAAGAACAAAAACAGAAATCTATCCAATAGTTTCTGCGATTTTTTAAACAATACCATCGCATCCACCTCGGGATTGAGCACACAGAGGTTGACAAATAGCGATTGTTTGAACTGCGAATAGTCTTTATAGAGTTTTTGGGTAATGTTTTCCTCTTTTGACACCGACTCTTGTTTGATTTTCAATGGAATATCTTGGGTGATATTTTCCACCGCCAAACAGAGATACAGGGTTTTGAACTGATTTTCGGTCAATGTAAACAGGTCAAATTCTATAAATTCTACGGCATCATGTACATAAAACCTCAGTTTGTGAAAATTGGAAGTAATCACATACACACATCCCGGCTGATTGACCTTATAGCCAAACGCCTGAGCTTCTATTTTGCTAAGGTCAGTGATATTGGTACCTTTGAGTTCGATGACGGCTTTTACCTTTTCGTCGATGAGGATGGCACCGTCAGCTTTTTTGCTGTCTTTGATGTTTTTGAGTTCGGTGGTGAGGTTAAACCCTTCGGCAGGGTTTAGCGTATAACCGAGGATATTTACAAACAAATCACGGAGAAAGCCCTCTTGGTATTGTTCTTCCTTGGCATTGCGGATATTGTCCTGAATTTTAGGGTTATGAAAATGATGTTTATAGACTTCCCAACGCTGAGAAAGAGTGTCCG
The DNA here is from genome assembly GCF_041530365.1 of Capnocytophaga sp. ARDL2. Taxonomy (NCBI): domain Bacteria; kingdom Pseudomonadati; phylum Bacteroidota; class Flavobacteriia; order Flavobacteriales; family Flavobacteriaceae; genus Capnocytophaga; species Capnocytophaga sp. ARDL2. The sequence continues at coordinate 1,580,199 of NZ_CP168034.1, read as the reverse complement.
CGTTTTGGGTTTTTAGGTATTTATGGAGAACTGTTTTTTGGAACATGAGCTTTATTGTAATTCTATTTTTTTATAAAAACGATTTTTCTGACTATTAAATAATCTTTGTAAAACAATTTGTAGATATTATCTCACGTAAACTACCACAGATTTTTTATTTTAAAAATAAAAAAATTCAAAATAATGAAAATATCTGTTATATATGCTAAAATCAGAGTAAGCGTAACGAGGATAAAACAAAAATATCTGCGTGAAATAATCACCTGCAAAGATACAATAAAAGCAAAAAAATAACCATCTAAAAAGACGGCTACCAAACAGAATAAAAGAAAAAAAGGCAAGCGACCTACATCGCACCGCTACAACCACATACCTTTGCTGCGTTCCCACCCTGGAGGATTCTGCAGGAGCTGGTCGTGTAGGACTTGCCAGTGCAAATGTAGGAATAAATTTTATAATAGCAATATTTTTCTAATAAAAAATTTAGTAGTAATATTGCATAAATATAATTTTCACTGAAATGAACAACTATAAAATACTAACATTAGCCTGTGTAACTACCCTATTCACAGCATGTAACGACAAAAAAAACACACCTGACTTGATTGTAAATTTTGATACTACTCTATTGAAAAATAGTTATCAATCGGGTGAAAAAATCGATTTAAAAGTGATTGCACCCGAAAATAAAACCATCGATTCGGTGCAATATTTTCTAAATGATGTAAAAATTACTTCATCAAAAGGAGCAAATCCTGATTCTTATACTTTGGAAAATGTAAAGTTTGGAGCGAGAATTTTAAAATCTTTGGCATATATTGATGGAAAATCATACGAATCGTCTTTGGAAATAAAAATTCTTCCTAAAGATGCTCCTGAGATATGGTCGTACGGTATCATCAACACCTTTGACCACGACCAAACTGCCTATACACAAGGTTTGGAATTTTACGGTGGCAATCTCATCGAAAGTACTGGAAACGGTGCAGGTGCATCGGGTAAACGTGGGAAATCGAGCATAAGAAAAGTAGATCCAAGAACGGGTGCGGTATTGAAAAAAGTAGAATTGGACGATTCAATCTTTGGTGAAGGAGCTACCGTTTTGAACAACAAAATCTATCAGTTGACCTACAAAAACAACGAGGCGTATGTATATAACGCTGAAACTTTGGAAAAAGAAGCGACATTGCCTTATTTCAAAAACATGGAAGGTTGGGGATTGACCAACGACGGTACCTATCTATATATGACAGACGGTACGGACAAATTGTACAAAATCAATCCGAAAGATTTTTCATTGGTAGAAGAATTGTACATCGCAACCGAGAGAGGTACTGTACCTACCATCAACGAATTGGAATGGGTAAATGGAAAGATTTATGCCAACTTTTACGGTACGGATTTGATTGGAGTAATCGACCCAACTACAGGTCGTGTAGAAGCTGTAATTGATTTCAAAGGGTTGAAAACAGACCTAAACGACCACATCGACCAAGACGTTTTCAATGGTATTGCGTACAATCGTGCAACGGATACATTTTTCGTTACAGGGAAAAATTGGGATAAGATTTTTGAAGTACGTATCAATAAATAATTATAAAAATAATAGGTTGCTCAAAATGAGCAACCTGTTTTTTTTAAAAACACATAGGTACATAGTTCACATAGGTTATACTACCCACAAGAGTCTATGTTTTCCCTTTAGAATAATTTCATATTCAACAGGATGAACTCTATAAGCGTAGTGTCTCTGTTTCTGCGTGGTGAAAATCTATATGATAAAAAATTTACTGTATAAAAAACAAATTCAAATCTTTTGAATCGGTATCAAACCACTTCCCTACTATGGCGTTTACCAATATCCCATGGTACAGATAAACCCCTGTACGGAAGTAATAATCGTGTTGTAAATAATCTTCCAAACCACCATTTTCGGCTATGTTCAACACAAAAGGCGACAGCAAATTACTTATTGCCATACTTGCTGTACGTGCATATCTCGAGGAGATATTCGGAACGCCGTAGTGCAACACGCCGTATTTTTCGATTACTGGTTTTTGATGCGAAGTTACCTCAGAAGTTTCTACACAACCTCCGTTGTCGATAGCTACATCGATAATCACCGCTCCTTTTTTCATTTTTTGCACCATTTCTTCACTTACAATCATTTGAGCTCGATTTTCACCATTTACAGCTGCAATCAATACATCGCAACGACGCAAGGCTTTGGTCAATGGTTTTTCTTGAATGGTAGATGTGGTCAGTGTTACCCCTAGATTTTTCTGCAAACGCTTTAATCGGTGAATCGAATTGTCAAAAACTTTGGGATAAATCCCCATAGCCAATGCTGTTTTACAAGCATATTCTCCCACGGTTCCTGCTCCTAAAACCACAATTTCTGTCGAGGGAACTCCGGTGATATTTCCCAAAAGCAATCCTTTCCCTTGATGATAATTGCTCATCCATTCGTTGGCAATATGAATCGAGGCAATTCCAGCAATTTCACTGAGTGAATTGAGAAACGGATAGGCATCGGTTTTGTCTTGAATCAACTCAAAAGCCAAAGCTGTGATTTTCTTTTTTGCCAATTTTTGCAACCATTCTTTCGATTGCAATTTAATTTGCAAAGCCGAAATCAAAGTACTTTTCGGTGTCATTAAGTCAATTTCTTGAATCGTAGGCGGTGCTACTTTCAAAATCAACGGACATTTCATCACTTCTTCCTTAGAAAAAACGATTTCAGCTCCTGCCTCGCTGTATTCCACATCAGTAAAATTGGCTCCATCTCCTGCTTGAGATTCTACTTTTACTCTGTGTCCAGCGTTTACGAGCATGCCGACCGCATCGGGCGATAAACACACGCGTTTTTCTACCGAAAAATCCTCTTTAAGAATTCCGATGTGCAGTGCTTTTTTCTTTTTAGAAACATACAATTTCTCTTCTAAAGGGATAGCTGCGGCTTCTGCCAATGGCGATAATATTGACATAATTATTCAAATTTTATGGTGCGAGAAAAATCTTCATTGATTGCAATACTTACTTTATGATGTGGAAAATCCAATATACTTTCGATACGTTCTGGCCATTCGATCAAACACAAATTTTCCGAATCTAAATATTCTTCTATTCCAAAATCATAGGCTTCTTCTTCGTCTTCGATACGGTACATATCAAAGTGAAAAATATCTTTTCCTTCTTCGTTTTGATACGAATTTACAATGGAAAAAGTAGGACTACTTACTTCGTCTTTCACTCCCAATTGTTTGATGATTTCTTTAATAAGGGTGGTTTTTCCAGACCCCATTTCTGCGTGAAATGCCACAACTGAATACTTGAGATTTCCAATAAGTAGTTGGGCTATTTTTGGTAATTCTTCTAATTTATATTGTTGTTTGAACATGTTTTTATTCGCTTCACTAATTTTTCCTCTCGCAGATTACGCTAATTTTCGCAAATGTAATATTTGTTATATGAGTTTATTACTTAGCTTCATGTATCTATAAATTTTAAAAAACAATCACTTACCATTTTTTAAAGATAATTTTAAACATATAGGGCACAGAGGGCACATAGTCTATTTTACCTTTGAAAAAATCTATGTGTACTATGTATCCTATAGTGTACTAACTATTCTAAAATAATAAGTATGTAATTGAGTAATAAACTCTATTTGTTTTTATTATTTCATAAATTTATTCCGTGTAAATCTGAGGAATCTGCGAGAGCTTCACTTGCTTCCTTGGGCTTAATGTAACAATTGGTACAATCATTTCTTCGAGCGAAATCCCTCCGTGTTGATAGGTATTTCTAAACAATCCCACATAGTGATTGAAATTGTTTGCATAGGCTAAAAAGAAATCATTTTTTGCAAAAATAAACGAACTACTGATATTTATTGCAGGTAATTGTATTTTTTTAGGGTCTTTTACCACATAAACATCTTTTTCTTCGTAAGTGAGTGAACGACCGGTTTTGTATCTCAAATTATGACTTGTCTGTTTGTCGCCGATTACCTGCGATGGATTTTTACAATTAATCGTTCCGTGGTCGGTAGTCAAAATCAATTTAAAATCGTAATAATGTGCCTGTTTGATAATGTCAAACAATGGCGAATTGATAAACCAACTCTTTGTCAATGAGCGATATGCCTTGTCATCATTTGCCAATTCTTTGATGACATCCATTTCGGTTTTGGCATGCGAAATCATATCTACAAAATTGTACACCAAAGCAACCAATTTTTTTTCTCGGTGCGATTTGAAATGTACGGCAAACTTTTTACCATCTTTCAACGAGGTGATTTTTATATATTTAGGGGTAATATCCAATCGATTTCTGCTGATTTGTCCCAAGAGAAATTCTTCTTCAAAAAGATTTTTTCCACCTTCGTCCACATCATTTTTCCAATATTGTGGATATTGCTTTTCCATTTCCAAAGGCGTAAGACCAGAGAAAATCGCATTTCTTGCATACTGAGTAGCGGTTGGCAAAATGGAATAATACATTTTTTCTTGGTCTATTTTGTAATATTCGGTAATGGTCTGTTCCAGAGCTTTCCATTGGTCGTAACGCAAATTGTCAATCACCAAAAACAATACTTTTTGATTTTTTTTCAACTCGGGAATCACACATTCCTTGAACAATTGGTGAGAAAAAAGCGGTGCATCGTCGTCGTCATTGATCCAATTTTCGTAATTTTTTTCCACAAATCGTCCAAAGAGATTATTGGCTTCCACTTTTTGCGAAGCGAGAATTTCCAACAAATTGGCATCTTTGGTATCTTCTAATTGCATTTCCCAAAACACCATTTTTTTGTATATTTCCGCCCACTCTTGATGCGTACGAGCATTGTTGAGCTCCATCGAAATATTGCGAAATTCTTTTTGATAATCGAGCGAAGTTTTTTCAGAAACCAAACGAGAAGTATCGAGATTTTTCTTTAAACTCAACAAAATTTGGTTTGGATTGACCGGTTTAATGAGGTAATCGGCAATTTTTGAACCAATTGCTTCGTCCATAATGTATTCTTCCTCACTTTTGGTAATCATAATCATCGGCACTTGCGATTTGATTTCTTTCATTTCAGAAAGTGTTTCCAAACCACTCAAACCTGGCATATTTTCGTCTAAAAAGACTATATCAAAGTTTTCGTTTTTAAAAAGTTCGATAGCATCCATACCGTTGGACGCCGTCTGTACAGAATATTTTTTCTTTTCTAAAAAGAGAATGTGGGGTTTGAGTAATTCGATTTCGTCATCTACCCAAAGTATTTTTATTTGATTGCTCATATTTTTGCTGTTTTGAAGCCTAATTTAGCAAAAAAATAAAAAAAAATGATAGAAATGTATAATATTAACGAAAATTAAGAATTAATCTATCTTTGGCAGTTCGAGCGATTTTTTGATAACAATGTATCTAAAAACGATAATAAACAAGATGCTAATCAAGGAAGTATATTCGTGCAAAAAAGAAATTTCTTTAATTCCTACAAACATCAAACTACCCAATACGCAAGGAATGGCGTAAATTTCTTTATGAAAAATAATAGGAATTTCGTTGCATAAAATATCTCGAATCACCCCACCAAAACACGCACTCATAACCCCAATGGCTACAACAATGGTATAGTGCAAAGGATAGTGAAACGACAAGGCGATTTCGGTACCGATGATGGTAAAAAAAGCAATTCCGATGGTATCGAAAACCAATAAGGGCTTTTTGAAATGATGCTTTTTTTTGCGGAAAATTACGGCAAATAAAAATCCTAAAAATACAATGGAAACATAGACAGGTGCTTGCATCCAAAATACCGGTGTGCGACCCAACATCACATCTCGCAAAGTGCCACCACCCAATCCTGTAACAAAGGCTATGATAAAAATACCAAACAAATCCAGTTTTTTATCACGAGCAGCCAATGCCCCAGAAATAGCAAAAACAAAAACTCCAATAAGATCTACAATATAAAAAATGTCCATGTATAATTATTGTAAAAAATGAAACAATTCGTCCACAATTACTGGTATGGGTCTATCAGCATTTACCGTGTGTTTGGCAAAACTATAAAAGTAATTTCTCTCCAACAAATGAGGTCCAACAAAGCTGTACAAATCATCAACAGATTGCAACAAAGGACGTTTTTTTTTTGATTTTTGCAATCTTTTTACCAACTCTTTTACATTTGATTTTAAATAAAAAGACGCTACATCCTCTCTTTGTAACAACAAATGATTGTTTGCATAACAAGGGGTGCCTCCGCCTAATGAAATAATCATCGATTGAGGAGAATCTACTAATTCTAATAAGGCTAAATGCTCTTGTTTTCTAAAGAAAATCTCTCCTTTGGTTTGAAAGATTTCGGATATAGGCAATTGATATTTTTCTTCTATGTAGCTATCCAAATCGATAAAAGTCAACTGTAATTTCGCTGCCAAATGTCTGCCAATGGTAGATTTACCTACCCCCATATATCCCGTAAGTATGATTTTTTGACTCATGTTATTCAATTCTCAAATTGATTAGATTTTCACGGTATTTTTTCATGATTTTTTTCTTGTAAACAATACCTTCTACTTTTTGTTGTTGGGTGATGATGACAAAATCTTTCTCATGTTGTTCCATCACTCTCAAAGCATAACTTGCCGAAGATTTGGTCGTAATCGAAGGAATTTGCTCTAAATAATTCGTGATTTTTTGGTATTTTATTTCAAAATTGTCAAAAAGTATGTTTTTTACCTTTTGATAATCGATGACTCCTACATATTGATTTTCATCGTTTACAATCGGAATAACCGTTTGAGTGTTATTTTTAAAAATCTCTTGTACATCCATAAACGATTGGTTGTAATGCAATGTATTGACCGAAACTACCAAATGCTGCATTTCGATTTTACTCAAAATATTTTGGTCTTTGTCTGAGGTGAAAACAATCCCCTTGTCTGCAATGTGATAAATATCCATCGAATATTTATCGTATCTCTTTGAAATAGAAAAACTCAAGGATGAAACAATCAAAAGTGGCACCATCAAACCGTATCCACCTGTAATCTCTGCAATCAAGAAAATCGCCGTCAAGGGAGCGTGAAACAATCCACTGAGAACGCCCGCCATACCTACAATGGTAAAATTTTCAATCGGAAGGTTTTTCAACCCCAACAATTCGATAAATTTTGCAACTCCATAGCCCAAATACGAACCTACGAACAAGGACGGGGCAAAGTTTCCTCCATTTCCTCCCGAACCCAAAGTCAGACCTGTGGCGATACATTTTACAAAGAATGTAAGCAATACAAAGCTCCAAACACCCCACGCATTATCACTAAATCTTGAAACAATGGTATTTTCCAAAACATAACTTCCTTTGTCTTCTGCCAACAATTTGATGCTCTCGTATCCCTCACCAAACAAGGGTGGAAAAATAAAAATCATAACCGCCAATATCGAAGCACCTAACAAGGCTTTTTTGTACGGCGACCATGCTTTTTTGGCTAAAATATCTTCTACTTTTCTAAAAGTTCGGGCGTGATAAACGGCAAAAAAACCTGCTAAAATACCCAGTAATATATAATAATGTGTGTTGGTATAATCAAATGATAACTGTTGCTTGAAAGATAGTAAAATATTATCTTTCAAGGTAATAGCCGAAACAATAGCACCTGTAGCCGATGAAATCATCAGAGGAATAAATGCCGAAACACTCATATCTGCCAACACTACCTCGATAGCAAACAGTACTCCTGCAATGGGTGCGTTGAAGGCGGCGGCGATACCAGCAGCCACTCCACAAGCCAATAAGAGCGTACGATTTTTATACGACAATCGATATTCTTGTGCAAAGTTGGAACCAAAGGCAGCTCCAGTAATCGTAATCGGTGACTCCAATCCCGCAGAACCTCCCATACCTACAGTCAGAGAGGAAGTGATGATTTGGGCATACATTTGTTTTTTGGGCATAATGCCCGATTTTTTGGCAACCGCAATGAGTATCTGCCCTGCTCCTTTTTCGATTTTCCCATTCAGTATTTTTTGTACTACCCACACGGTAAGCAAAATACCAATCACGGGAAAAATACTGTTACTAAACGGCAAATGATAAATTGCATCGATTTTGGTAGTCAATTCATATACAAAATGAGCGAAACTCTTCAAGAAAATCACAGCCAATGAAGAAGAAATTCCCACCAACACACAACACACATAAATAAACTGTCGCTCTGATAAAACATTTTTCAGCAAATACAAAATCCCCTCTACATTGCGAAGTATTTTCAAGAATGTGTGTTTCCAGCGTTGTTTGGTTGTTTTCAATTTTTTTTTTTTTACAAAATTACAAAGTAAGTTTTATTCAGCAAATTTCGATAAAATTACTGAAAAAAAATCAATATAAAATCCTTACATTTGCACAAAAAATAATACAAATGAAAGCATTAGTATTTCCTGGACAAGGAGCACAATTTTCCGGAATGGGAAAAGATTTATATGAAAATTATGAAATTGCTAAACAATTGTTTGACAGTGCCAACGAAATCTTAGGGTTTGACATCAAAAAAATCATGTTTGAGGGTACTGACGAAGAACTAAAACAAACAAAAGTTACTCAACCAGCTGTATTTTTACACTCTGTAATACAAGCTAAAACTATAGAAAACTTTACTCCTGATATGGTAGCTGGACACTCTTTAGGTGAGTTTTCTGCCTTGGTAGCAAGTGGTGTATTGTCATTTGAAGACGGATTGAAATTGGTTTCTCAAAGAGCAATGGCTATGCAAAAAGCTTGTGAAATCACTCCATCGACTATGGCAGCTGTTTTGAATTTAGAAGACGCTATTGTTGAAGATATCTGCGAAAAAGTAGAAGGAACGGTAGTTGCTGCCAACTACAACTGCCCTGGTCAATTGGTAATTTCTGGTGAAACGAAAGCTGTAGAAAAAGCCTGCGAATTACTAAAAGAAGCTGGTGCAAAACGTGCCTTGATATTGCCTGTAAGCGGTGGTTTCCACTCGCCTATGATGGAACCTGCAAGAGAAGAATTGGCAAAAGCTATCGAAAACACTACTTTCAACGCTCCAATCTGTCCAGTTTATCAAAATGTTACAGCTACCGCTATTACTGACCCTACGGAAATCAAGAAAAACTTGATCACTCAATTGACTGCTCCTGTAAAATGGACGCAATCGGTTCGTCAAATGATTGCTGATGGTGCAACTTCTTTTTCTGAAGTAGGCCCTGGTAAAGTTTTGATTGGATTAATCAACAAAATTGATAAGACAGTAGAAACAGTAAAATTGTAATTTTAACAATAAACTTTCATAAAAAACGGTTTCATATTTTTTGAAACCGTTTTTAGCATTAACTAATAATTCCCTCAATGTACTACGAACAACTCAATCAGATATTTCAATCGTTGGCAAACCCCGTGGAAGCTCAAGGAATGAGTGCATATATGAAAAACCTTTTTTCTTTTTACGGTATCAAATCTCCTATCAGAAAAGAGGCGTCTAAAGAAATTCTTTCACAATTGAAAAAAGAAAAGGAAATTCAATGGGATTTTGTACATAAATGTTGGGAAAACCCACATAGAGAATTACAATATGTTGCTCTTGAATACCTAAAGAGTATAAAAAAACGATTGACCCCTCAGGATATTCCTGCTTTGAAAAATCTGGCTTTGCAAAAATCGTGGTGGGATAGCATCGATGTTTTTGACCGTGTGATTGGTGATATCGTTTTGAGAAATCCAGAAATAGAAAATCTAATGATTGAATGGAGTTTGGACGAAAATTTTTGGCTGCGACGCATTGCCATCGACCATCAATTATTGAGAAAAAGCGACACCAATACGTCTCTTCTAAAGACGATTATACTAAACAATTTGGGACAAAAAGAGTTTTTTATAAACAAAGCCATCGGTTGGTCATTGAGAGATTATAGCAAAACAAACCCTGATTGGGTAAGAAATTTTGTGGAAAAATACAAAAATGAACTAAGCAATCTGAGTATCAGAGAAGCTACTAAATACCTATAAAAATTCTATGGAACATCAAATATTTGGAATCAGAGCCATCATCGAAGCCATTTTGGCAGGAAAAAATATTGACAAAGTTTTTATTCAAAAGGAAATAAAAAGTGATTTGATGCAAGAATTGTTTAAAACAATGAAATCGCACAATATCAACTTTAGCTATGTACCTATTGAAAAACTAAACAAACTAACCAAACAAAATCATCAAGGGGCTGTTGCAAGTATTTCTCCTGTTGAATTTGTTGACATAGAAACCTTGGTTGAAAGTACTTTGGAAAAGAAAGACAATCCACTGTTTTTGATATTAGACCAATTGTCAGATGCTCGAAATTTTGGTGCAATCATACGTACAGCAGAATGTACTGGAGTTGATGGCATCATCGTGCAAAAACAAGGAGCAGCCCCTGTAAATGGAGATACTGTAAAAACCTCAGCAGGTGCTATTTACAACATTCCTATTTGCAAAGTAGATCATATCAAAGATGCCGTATTTTATTTACAAGGTTCGGGGATAACAACCATTGCCGCTACCGAAAAGACTGATAATCATTTATATGATTTGGATTTAAAAGTACCGATTGCAATCATCATGGGGTCTGAAGACAAAGGGGTAAATCCTTCTGTTCTGAAAATTGCTGATAAAAAAGCAAAATTGCCAATGTACGGGGTGATTTCTTCATTAAATGTTTCTGTTGCTTGTGGTGCGTTTTTGTATGAAGCTATTAGGCAAAGATTTTCAACAATTAATGATTAAAAAAAACGAGGTTGTTATAATAGCAACCTCGTTTTTTTCAACTTAAATTCAACTTATAAAAGTAATTAGCTTGTTTTTTTGAAATGATTTATTTCAATGTATATTTTGCTCCGATAAAGAAAGTCTGTGGTCGGCTAGGTCCATATATATACCCTGCGTCTCTCAAAGCTCCTCTATCAAAATCTTTTTGGTACGAATTGAATATATTTTGCACCCCTGTATAGACTTGAATACAATTGTCTTTAATATCAAAATCGTAAGCTAATTTCAAATTCTGCTCAAAGAAAGAAGGGGTATTTTTTACAACCGTTTTTTCCGAATCAGCATCAATTACATGCGGCACATCCATTTTTCCTGTATACACTCCTGAAAGAGAAAGTGTAAGAGTTGCTACAGGATTGTAATTTACAGTGTAGTATCCGTATAGTTTAGGAGTACGCAACATATTTTTAGTAGTAATTACTTCTGTACCATCTTCCGAAGCCCATATTTCCTCATCTTGTGTATAGACAGCTTTTTGTAATGTACCTCCTAATTGAAGATTTAATTTTCCTGAAAAAGCTAGATTTGCTTCTATATTTGCTCCCATTACTTTAGCTCCTGCACCATTTCTTTTGGTAAGTACAGAAATTCCACTAGGTGTTTCGTAAGCATCTGCTGTAATAAAGACATCGTTTAATTTAGTATAAAATCCTTCCAAAACTATGTTTGCTTGAGTATTTCCAAATGGCTGGGTATAGTTCAATGAGGCGTTTATAGAATTAGATTTTTCTGTCTTCAAATCTTGAGAAAGTTTTGTAAAAGAAGCAGATCCTCCCACTGTTTCTATATGCAAATCTTCATCAAATGCTTGTGGAGCTCTATATCCTTGCGAATAAGAAGCTCTTGCTTTCAGATTGTCTGTTATTGCATACATAGCAGTTAGTCTTGGTACAAACACATTGAGTTTCTTTTTATCCTTAAAAGACTCTACATCCAAATTGTAAATTCCGTTTATATTTACATGATCGTAACGAGCACCCAATAGGAAATTTAGTTTTTCAGTAGGTTTTATTTCTAATTGTGAATACACGCCTAGTGTACCCACTTGTTGATCTATAAGCCTATTGTACCCTGGCATTTGATCTTTCACATCGTTGTACTGATATTCTGTTCCTGACAACAAGAAGAATTTTTCGTTGAAATCATAAGAATATTGAGCACCTCCTACAAGAGACAAATCTTTCGATTTTCCATAAGCATTGATAGCCAACAAATCCTCTTCTGAAACGGCGTCACCTTCCGCTAATATACGACCGCTACCTCCGTAATAGCTTTTTCTTTTTGCGGTCTGTGCTGAGGTGTAAATAGAATATTTGTGTTTTAAATCTTGTGAATATTTTTCAAAAGAAACGGCACCTCCCAATATTTTATGATCTAGCTGTTCTGTAATATCGGTTTGATGAGGAGGTAAATCAAATTTATTTCCACCTCTTCTAAATTCATTTATATTGAAAGCATTTATTTT